>NZ_JBGMEL010000020.1:0-82154 GCF_041447225.1 Microbulbifer echini
CTATCGAGGTTTAAAGAAAAACACCCAGCGTCTGTGTATGCTGGCCGGCTTTACCAACTTATTAATTGGAAAAAAATATCTTCCGCACTAGGACCAGTGCGTCTGAAATCTGCAAAACGCAGATTTCAGGGAATGAAAATGGGGTTAAATACGTATGGAAACCTGATTTTTGACTAAAAAACATTCATTTTTTTGCTGTGTGAAACCTAATGCAGAGTTAGAAAGCCATTTTTCAGAGTCTCCTTAAATACCACTATCGCCGAAAGCGGGTACAGCTAAGAATTTCTTTATCATAAGTTTTTTCTATGAATAGAATGCAGTCGGTAAGGTTTCTGAGACGTGAGTTTGCAGCGTCTAATGGCTACGGCTGGTGATCGCTTTTTGGAGGTTGGGTCCTCCTTCCCTGTTTGCACCAGTTAAAGCGCTATTTAACTTGAAATCTGTTTTAGGAAGTTACAGAGCAGGAGTGGATGATAAAGTGCCATCACGCTACGCCTTAGTTAGAACCCTCGAGTTAATTGAAGGATGGTGGGTAATAATTCACTGTGCTCGAAGATCCTATGAGGCATAGATATCGATCCCAATCATATAGGGATGTCTTCACTGCGTGTTTCAAGAGCCCTGTATGTATTGCTTCCGGCCCAGTCGATATAGGTTAAATCAGGTTGGGTAGGCCCGCAGGTGTTCTAGGTGGGGGGCTACTCAAGGCGAGACCCCTACCGCTGCTTTGGACTTTTGCAGGTTGTTTTAAGGTATCCAGGATGGATTTTGTTGGGTTTTTGCTCTCCCGGCTCTGGATTCATATTGCTATACTCCGCGCCCCTGAAAGCCCCCTATCTTTATACGGAGAACTTGATGTCTGATTCACAGTGCGATATTGGCTTTATCGGCGCCGGTGTGATGGGTAAGAACCTGATCATGAACCTGGCGGATAACGGCTACAGGGTCTGTGCTTTCGACCTGGATCACAATCGGCTCAATGCACTGCTGGAGCAGGACAAGAAAGAACGCGGCGAACAGCCCGCGCGGGTGGAAACTTGTAATTCGTACACCGAGCTGTTGGCAAAGGTAAAAGCACCGCACCTGATTATTCTGTCAGTGCCGGCGGGTGCGCCCGTGGATGATGTCTGTGGCAAGCTGCTGGATGCGGGCCTAAAAGCCGATGATATCGTGGTGGATACTGGCAATAGCTTATGGACCGATTCAGTTGAGCGTGCCAAACGCTATGAAGGCAAACTGATTTTCTTTACCACGGCCGTATCCGGTGGCGAGGTGGGGGCGCGCTTCGGGCCGTCATTAATGCCTAGCGGAGATCGCTACGCCTGGAGCCGTATCGAGCCTGTTTGGCATGCCATCGCAGCCAAGGTAGACAAGGCCAGCGGCCAGCCCATTGAGCGTTTTGAGCCGGGTAATCCTGTGCGTGAAGGGGAGCCCTGCGCCGCTTATATTGGTCCAATCGGCTCCGGTCACTACGTAAAGATGGTGCACAACGGCATCGAGTATGCCGATATGCAGATGATCTGCGAGGCTTATCATGTCATGCGCAGTGCACTGGCGATGTCTCCGGCAGAAATTGCCGAGGTGTTTTGCGAGTGGAATCGAGGGCCGCTGAATAGCTACCTGATTAGTATCAGTGCGGAAGTCCTGTCTACCCTGGATTCGGTCACTGAGCAGCCGCTGGTGGATGTAATCCTGGATCGTGCCGGCCAAAAAGGTACCGGGTTGTGGACGGCAATAAGCAGTCTCGAGGTTGGCTGCCCTGCGCCAAGTATTGCCGAGGCGGTCTATGCCCGTTCACTATCTACTCGCAAAGCCCTACGAACTCGCGCGGCACAAAAACTGAAAGGCCCGGAAATTTCCCCGGTGGCTGCGGAGCAGCGCGAGGAAGTGATTCAGCAGCTACATGATGCGCTGTACTGCGCCAAGATTTGTGTGTATGCACAGGGATTTGATTTGATGAAGCTGGCTGCACGGGAGCAGGGCTGGCAGCTGAACTTCTCTGAGATTGCCCGTATCTGGCGTGCCGGCTGTATTATCCGAGCGGTATTTCTGCAGTCGATTAGCGATGCTTATGAACGCGATGCCAAGCTCTCCAATCTGCTGCTGGATGACTTCTTTACCCAGCAAATAGCTGAGCACCAGGCTAACTGGCGTCAGGCGGTGGCGAGTGCGACGCTGAATGGTATACCGGTGCCGGCGCTATCCTCTGCATTGAGCTACTACGATGCTTTCCGCACAGAATCACTGCCGGCGAATTTGTTGCAGGGGCAACGGGATTTCTTTGGTGCCCACACATTCTCCCGAGTGGACCAGCCAGAGCAGCGCAAGTATCACGTCCAGTGGAGTGAGCCGGGTCGCCCCATTACTGAAATATAAGGCTCTGATCAAGCCGGGTTCCCCGGCCCCGATCTGGGAGAATCCCCGCAGGGAGAGTTGATATAGTGCTCTCCCTGGCGGGCTTACCTGGCACATCGTGCCGGGTAAGTGATCAAAACACCACTTCTTCCACTTCTCGTGCCAAGTTATCGACTTCTGCACGGGAGGCTTTGGCCACGATTTCCTCTACGCTGACTGACTCAGTGTTTACTCCACCGAAAGCAGCAAGTAAGTCCTTGAGCAGGGCAGAGATTTCCAGGGTCATTACGGCAAAATCCGCATCGAAGCGCAGAGCTGCGTTATCCGCATCGGCGCTGTCAGCCTTTTCCAGCAACTCATCGCTGAATTTTACCCGCTTCAGGGATAGCTGGTCGTCGACCAGGAATTCCACTCCTCCGCGCCAGACGAGGCCCAGTTTGTGTACCTGCATTCCAGCCACCAAGTGGTTGTGGATTTCTTCCGCACACAGATCCTGGTTTTTACAGCGAATCACACTGCCGCTGTCTTTAGGGTCACGCAGTTCACATTCGTGGCCAAATTCGAACTGTGCGGGGGCCTCGGGTGCGGTAAGCCAATGGGTCATGGTGTGCTGTGGCAGATTCTTGGCAGAAAGCGGTATTACCGCAAGGCTGCTGATCGCTTCGCGCAGATTTTCCAGTAATTCCTCCGCGGCAGAGGCTGAGGAAGCATCCACTACTACCCAGCCATCCTGCGGGGCGATGTAGGCGTAGTGCAGTCGCGAACGGGCGAAGGCTTTTGGGCGCATCTCCAGTAGCACTTCATCCTTGAGGTTTTGCCGCTCCTTGCGGCCAACCTGGCGGGCTTCCTTTTCGGAGATGGCTTGGGCAAGCTCCTCCACTTTTTCATTCACGACCGTTGCAGGCAGTACCTTTTCCTGCTTTTTTGCACAGATCATTAAGTGGCCATTGGTGGCGTGCACCAGTTGGCTGCCATGGCGCCCCAATGGAGGGACCCAGCCGTAGCGGGCGGAATCCTGGCTACCACAGGGTACAAAAGCCTGTGTCTCCAGCAATTCGTTCAATTTTTCGGCGTCCAGGCTAAATTCTTTGGTTAAGCGGTAAATACGAAGGTTTTTAAACCACATACATCAGGCCATTTATATTCAGTTGCGTGTGCGGCCGTCAATTATGCGGAAACTGAGGCGAAGCAGCTAGTGAGCTGTTTCCAAATGCCAGATTGTCTTCTCTCAGGTTGCTTCTTTTAGGAGATGATTTGGGAGTTTTGAATAGAGATCTCCCAAGCTTTGCGTCACTTCAGATGGTAGGATCCGGCTACCTTGACAAAATCGGCGGGAGTCAGGTCCTGGAACTGTCATGCAACAGTAATCTGCTTCATTGAATAAAGCAGCACCGTTCGGATACGTCACTGCGTCTTTTGAAAGCTAGGCCCAGGAGGGTAATCAAGATCTCATCGGAGTGGGATGCCTGTGCGTTGTGGCGGTAGCTTCCCTTGCCGAAGAATCGGGTCGGAGTTCTATAGCTGGTGCGATGTGTTCAGAAACCAACAGTCTAACCTCGCAATGGTAATTAAGTTGAGGTTGTCCGAGCGGTCACTCATTGACTGGGGAGCGTTCGATCGTAGTGCAGAGAGAATAGGTATCAGGTATTGGCGGTGTTACTTATTGTTGGGAAGGTCATCACATCAAGCGGGAAAACCAGCAAGTTAGCGGCTTAATGTGGCACGAGGGTTTGCTGCTACAGTCCATTGGGCGGCATTGGTGGTAGTGAAATTGATAAGGGCTGACAGATTGCATTCTTAAGTGAATATGAGGATGCCAAAAATGCCGATTCAAACAAAAATGACCACCGGACCAGGACTTTGTGCCTCCATTCTATAAGGTCCAAAGACGCCATGCCTCTGATGTTAAGTGTAGGAATTTTTAAAATTAACTGTTTCTAAAACAAGAACATTAAGTTTCAAAATGCAAGATTGTGCCTCTTTTGCCAACACTTACAATGGAGCCCACGTTTCAAATGTACTTAAAGAGGTTTTTAAGATGAAAATTAAACAGGTGATAGCGGCTGCAGCCCTGCTATTTAGTCCGGTAGCATTCGCCGACAATATTTTGGTGGTTATGTCTGATGCATCTGAGATGATGTTAAAAGGAGGCACCAAATATGAAACTGGTTTTTACAGTAATGAGTTAATGGAACCGGTTAAGATTTTTCTGGATGAGGGACACACCCTGACCTTTGCGTCACCAAAGGGAATGGCGCCCACTCTCGATGTAAACTCTGATACTCTCGATCATTATAAAAAGGATCAAGAATATTATGACGCGCATAACTCATTGCTTGAGGAATTAAAGATAACTGACCCGAACAACTCTCCAGTTGTTAGTTTCTCACGTATTGAACAAATTGGTATTGAGAATTTTGATGCGATATTTGTTCCCGGTGGACATGCCCCTCTGGCTGATCTTGTCGCCAATGAAAAACTGGGTAAATTCCTGATCCACTTTAACAAAAAGGGAAAGCCAACAGGACTGGTTTGTCATGGTCCAGCCGCATTATTGTCGGCACTGCCTAATAGTAAAGAATTTGAAGCCAGTATGAAACGCGGTGAAGAACCGAAGTCTGTGACTGGCTGGATTTACGAAAACTACGATCTTACGTCTTTCAGCAATACTGAAGAGGCAACGGCAACTAAATATTACTTGAAGGGAGATGAGTTATTCTATACCCCGGAAGATGCGCTGACTTATGCCGGCGGCGATTACAAGCGCTCAAAAGCTGACTGGGGTGAGAAAGTTGTTGTTGATCGCGAGCTGATCACTGGTCAAAACCCTGCATCAGCAGTGGGTGTGGCTAATAAAATGCTAAAAATGCTGAAATAACCTGCATACAGGTTTATATTTTAACCTTCTGTAAGCCCAGCCTTAATGATTGGGCTTATTTTTAGGTTGTACTATGTATGACCTCTGCATTTTATCCTCCCCATTCACGATATTTGTTTTGTAGTTTTGTAGTTTTGTAGTTTTGTAGTTTTGTAGTTTTGTAGTTTGGGGGTTGATCAAAAAATTTCTGGTGAAGCTTTATTCATCGGAAATTTGGGGTCCATAAGGGGTTTTCCAGGTTTGAGGTATTACTGTTTTTTTGCTAAGACAGTAGATCTTTCCCATACTTCTTTTACTACTAAATTTATCGCTTGGTGATGCTATGAATGGCTCAATATTTCAGGAAGGTCATGTTGCAATTATTAGTGGCGGCGCTGATGGAATTGGCTTGGCAGCGGCAAAGAAATTTGCATCCGTGGGGATGAAAATCGGTTTAATCGATCTGAATGAAGAAAAACTTTCGAAGGCTCTAAAGGACTTGCCTGACTCTACGCTTTCATTCGTTGTGGATGTCGGAAATGTTCAATCACTGGAGAAGGTTAAGGTTGAAGTTGTTGAGCAATTTGGTCGAATAGACCTTCTTATGAATAATGCTGGTGTTGGCTACCCAACCAAGAGTTGGGACAATTTAGACAGCTGGGAGAATATAATCAATACTAATTTTTGGGGTGTTGTTAATTCCATACATGTATTTGTACCACAGCTTATTTTACAGGAACATGCCTCTTTAGTGATTAATACAGGATCTAAACAGGGTATAACAACACCTCCAGGCAATCCCGCCTACAATGCGAGTAAAGCCGCAGTAAAAGTGGTAGCTGAAGCACTTGAGTATCAGCTCAGAGAGCTATCTTATAAAGGTGGTCCTCGCAGTAAAAATAATAGGATTGCATCACACTTGTTAATACCAGGGTTTACCTATACGGGGATGATTAGCAGCCCGCAAAAACCCAAGTCGGCCTGGGCCCCAGATCAAGTTATTGATTTTATGTTAGAGCGAATTGAACAGGGCGATTTTTATATTCTTTGCCCTGATAATGACGTAACTCGTGAGGTGGATAATAAGCGTATAGCTTGGGCCGCTGGTGATATCATTGAAGATAGGCCACCCTTATCCCGCTGGCACCCAGATTATGCCGATGCCTTTAAAAAATATATGGAGTCCTGATCGCCTAGTGGTAAAAATTGAGAGGTTTGATTTTTACCTTAATGCAGATGAGCAGGGTAAGTCACATCAAACGAATAGGGATGAAAAGTTCTGTGTAGTGTCAATGAGAGTCGGTGATTTCCCTAATATTCCTATTGGCAGCCCCAAATTTTGAACAAAAATTTCCCTTAAAGAAATCAAGTTCAATAGAGTTGTAGACTACAAAGAAAGCCCGGTAGCACATTAGAGTGAGCTACCGGGGAGAGGCCTCGGTGATTAAGAGGCTACTTTTAGTGATATCCCCGTGCAGGCCTCTATTGCTGACCAAATGACCCCAATTATCGCATTCCAGACTTTCTCAATAGTGACTGCCAGCAGACCTCGTAAGGTCTTGGCAAAGTTCAGGGCCATATCCTCAAGGGAGTCCAGGAAATAGTCCCTTAAGTCTTCGTCTATTTCTTCCGTCACGATAGCTTTGGCGATGAGCTTTGCCTGAAGAGCCAAAGCAGACAGCTGACGTTCTGAGAAACCGCGTATCTCAGTAACATCGTGGCTGATAATTGAAGAGGCTGCATCTTTGATATTGGAAATCAGCTGGTTTACGTCAAGTGACATGTCGAAGTCCTTAGCGGTTCAAAAAAGTTTCGTAGGTCAGTGCCTGGTCCATGGAAATCACAATCTCATTCTTGAAAAGAGCAACAGCGGTAGCACGCAGCCCCTTATCCTCGTCTTCTTCACGCATCCGATTGAGGCTGCTGGAAATTCTCTCTAGAGAGGCAACGCTGGGAGGCTCAGCTTCAAAGACAATATTGGTTCCTTTGGAATTCAGGTAGTTATTGATTTCCTCCAAAGTGTCTTTGTTGGGGATTGGGCGGGTATTGGATTGCAGGGCCATCGCATCAATTTTACCAATCAGGGAATGATAGTTTTGGTTCCTCTCTGTGTAGGAATCTCTGCTGGTGCCATGGGAAACTGAGGAAAAGAACTGCATGAGTTCTGCATTCACTTCGGTGAGGTCTGAGTAGAGCTCCGCATCATATCTGGGGGCCAGCTGGGTACAGCTACTGACTAGAATTGCCAGAAAAACACTTAGGGCCGAAATAACCTTCATTGGCTGGCTGGGCGACATCTCTATTCTCCTTGCTATTGGCGTATTGTTGATATTCGAAATGCTCCGCTATTTTCTCCGGAGCAATTAATTTACGTTATTAATGGATCAAGCTGTCTCCAGGGTGGCTTTGTCGCTGGGAATGTTTGCATTATTTTGCCGCTCAAAGTACGAAAGTAAAAGCCTTACCGCTTCTTGATTGTCGAAGTAGCGGGAGTGTACCTTAGCGGCAATTTTGTCAGGGAAAGTGCCGTAGGAGCCGATAATTCGCTCATAGCAATGGTGGGTCTCGGGCACAGCGGAACCACTGGCAAACCAGTCTGAGTGCGATTTAATATCGATCCACTCAATGAGATCTTCGCGCTGCGATAATGCCATAACTTCGTTTTGTAGCCAGGGCGCCTGTTTGCCCAGAACCTCGATCAGAGAGCCCATGGTCAGTATACGCACGGGGATCCCGAAGGAGGGCAAGTCGGCAAATAGGTCTACCGTCACCACGCTACCAAAGCTGTGACCAACGATAGTAACCGACTCATAGTCTCCCAGTGCCAGGCTGCTCACCAGTTGCTCGCGGACCCGTCGAATAATTTCAAAGCGTACAGCTGGTTTCCCGCGCGCAGCGGGTTCATTGGTAAGATAGCGCTTACAGAAATCGGAGATATCTACCAACAAGGAAACTGGTATTAGAGCCACAATAGCTGTGGCCACGGCCCAGATCCGCCAGCCACCGATATATTCTACTGATCTTTTAAGCTCCTTCACGAGAGGAAATAAGGGGTTATCAGCGGCGGGCTCAATGGCTTCCACGAACAATATAATAGTACCTAGGTACCAAACTAGAAATGCCAGTGCCGATAAAGTCAGTCCAAAAGTTAGGTACTTACGACCCAATACCCCCTTCCAGATATGCAGGTTCGCTAACCAAAACCAGATGAGTGAAAAGCCGCGGGTTAATCGGGTCTTCAGTGTCTGTTGGGTAATACTGGGTACCAGGTCATTCCAGTAGGCTTCAACGAGATCGAGTTCAAGCTCCTGCCCGGTGGCGGTTACGCGTAGGCGTTGTACACCTGGAGGAATCAAAGGGTCTGCAATAGGGGTAAGCGGCATACGTTCGCTTGCGGCGATCAGCCCTTCACTAAATTCAGATAATTGTGCGGTACTGGTAACCCTGGTAAGCCCAGGAACCAACATAATTAAGCTTCTTTTCATAGTATCTTCAAATGGTTGTGTTGAAGCGTGGGCTTCTCCACCAGTGGAACTGACGCCCATAGAGCTATTGCTATAAGAGGCCGGTTACTATTTCGACTGGTATTGCGGTAAGAAATAAACTTCCTTTTATGCGGTTACACGCCGGCGTTGAGCTGGCAGTGGCACATTCCAGTGCCGAAAATTTGATCTGTGGTTAGATTTAACCGGATCAAGAGGCGTGATAGGTGTTTAATTTGGTACTGATATCGCGATTCTTGTTCGATTTATATGTGATAGTCGGTGAGAAGTAAACACCATTTTTTCAAGAGTAGGATTTATTGCTTGGTAACAGAACGAGAAACTGATTTTGAATATTGAGGTTGTAGGTAAATGGTAATCGCCGGAGTAAACATAGGTTACACCGCGGATTCTTTTGAAGAGTGGTACTAATCAGCAGCGACTGTTTTGAGTTCCACGAGTACAAATTCATTACCATATAGATCTACAAAATGCCCAAATTCGGCATTTGTATCCGCGCAGCGTGGCTTGGTGAAGTGGACCCCATTTTCTGAAAGGCGCCTATAATCAAAATCAAAATTATTTGTATAAATCACGGCGCAGGGTTCACCTGCAGTCTGCCTACCGACTTGATCCCGTTGTGCGCTAGATGAAGCTTTTAAAAGCCAAATTCCCATATCCTTTTGCTGAGGTAGGCGAAGGTGAACAAATCTTAATGATGATTCCTCTGAGTCAACAAAAACTTCAAAGCCGAGTTTGTCCCGATAAAATGTTATGGCCTCTTCGTAATCCCGAACAAGAATAACGAGCCTACCTATGGTATTCATATGAAATTCTCCTAACGATGAAGTCTCACTTTCTTTTTGGTATATGGATTCGCCTTGTTGGGTATGGATTCTACCTGAAATTCTGAAAGATTAAATTCCGAAAGTGTCTATGGCGCCAAGTTCTTAAGGAGATGCCCAGTATCTAAGGTCGGTGAAGGTGTAATGACGCGATACTTTTTATTTAAAAGTAAAGATTGAGACTATCTGTGTGTTTTTGCCCAAAGTTAGTCGCAGCGTTTACCTAAGAATGAGTATTTAGATGCCTTTCCTGGGGGGCACTCAATTAGTATCGCTTCCTTCTTTGTAAAATAGCTTTTTCTTTATCCATAAAAGCTAAAGTTATCCCATACAGATACCCCAATATATAGCCTGTCGAGTTGTTTGGCGGGTTTGGGTATGCAAAGTGGTTAGTAAAAAAGCTCAAAAGGAAGCTTGAAATGAACGTTCAGAAGCATACGAACGCTATAAGGTTTATTCCCCGTCTCCTAGCTAGTACTTTGGTGATGATACTCATCCTGACTCAAGAGGAAGCTCGCGCTTGTACCCGGATTTTTTATGAGGCTGGCGATGGGTCATATATTACCGGCCGGAGTATGGATTGGAGTGATGCTAAAGCGGCAATGAATTTTTGGTTGTTTCCTAAAGGGATGCAGAGGAATGGTGGTGTAGGTGAGGGCTCCATAACCTGGACTTCGAAGTACGGCTCGGTAGTGATTAGTATTTATGAGGCGGCAACGTCAGATGGCCTCAATGAGGCTGGCTTGGCCGGGAACCTACTCTATTTAGCTGAAGCCGATTATGGAAATGCAAAAAAACGTGGTAAGCCAACGATATCTGTGGGGGCCTGGCTACAATATATCCTTGATAATTACGCAACTGTGGATGAAGTAGTTAAGGCAATGGAGGCGGATCCATTTACCGTAGTGAGCGCCAACCTTCCCGATGGTAAACCTGCAACGGCTCATATTGCGATCTCTGACCCAAGTGGAGATTCGGCAATATTTGAATATATCAATGGAAAGTTACAAGTGCACCATGGTAAGCAGTACAAGGTGATGACGAACTCACCCGTTTACAACCAGCAGCTTGCAATTAATACCTATTGGAGCCAAATAGGCGGGGATAATTTTTTACCAGGCACTATTAGTGCGGCAGATCGTTTTGTCCGCGCTAGTTATGCCCTTAAATCATCACCAAAATTTAAGGATCACAGGACCGCAATCGCTTCTGTGTTCTCCCAAGTGCGTGCAGTCAGTGTGCCTTTGGGGATGAGTAATCCGGCTAAGCCCAATATAGCCTCGACATTGTGGCGCTCGGTAATAGATCAAAAGAGGATGCGGTATTACTTTGACTCAGTTATCAATCCCTCAGTGGTATGGTTGGATTTTAATAATCTAAATTTTAAAGAAGGTGCAAAGGTTTTATCCATGAAAATGGATGCTCCCAATGATGCTGGGGGGGAAGTATCTTCGCAGCTTAAGCCTGCACAGCCTTTCAAATTTCTTGCAGCAAAAAATTAAAGAGTGCTTGTAAGGCATTCCTGTCGCTGAATGAGGAGGCTGACCTTTGATTCAGGCAGGGGAAGGTTTTTACTCTGCTGATCTTTTAAGTTGGGAGTGATGGTGAAAGATATACTTGCAATAAGAAATATGTGTCGATCAGAGATCGATATTCTAGTTGATTGGGCAGATCATGAAGGGTGGAATCCGGGAAGGCACGATGCGGAAGTGTTCTGGGAAACTAATCCTGAAGCATTTATAGCCGCCGAAGTTCAGAAAGGTTTGATTGGTGCAGGTTCTATTGCCTCTTATGGAGGTAACTATGGGTTTATGGGATTTTTTATTATAAGACCTGAGTACCGCGGATTTGGATTTGGCCGTAAACTTTGGTATCTCATGTGCGAGCGAATGCTTGAGCGGCTTAGGCCTGGGGCAAGTGTTGGTCTCGATGCCGCATTTCAGATGCAGAATTTCTATGCCAAGGGTGGTTTTGTATTTTCCCATCGTAATCTACGTTTTTGTATGGAAATACCGATTGAAAATAAATTAAATGATACCCGAAATCATGAAGTGCTGCCTCTTACTGAAATTCCTTTTACGCAATTGCTTGAATACGACACTTCCTGCTTCTCAACACAAAGAGCGCGCTTCCTGAGAGCCTGGCTTTGCCAGAAAGACTCTCGTGCATTAGGCCTAGTGCAATCAGGAGAGTTGCGTGGGTACGGGTTGATTCGTCGCTGCAGAACAGGTTTTAAAGTGGGCCCCTTATTTGCGAACACTATTAAAGTGGCAGACTCTCTTCTGGTTGAACTGGCAAGCTTTGCTTCAGGTAACTCGATATTTCTGGATGTCCCGGAAAATAACCCGAAAGCTATGGAGTTGACACAAAGATATAATATGAAAGAGATTTTTGGTTGTGCGCGTATGTATCTTGGTTCTATACCTAATGTCGCTCATGAGCGAATCTTTGGTGTGACAACTTTTGAGTTAGGTTAATGGCTTACCGCGCTCTAAAGGGTTGCGCTGGAAAACCGCCTGCACCTGAGTGGCCAAATGGAGCTCGGATAGCCGTACAGTTTGCCTTAAATGTTGAGGAGGAAGGTGCAGAATCCTGCACTCTTAATGGCGATAATCAATCTGAAGCTTACTTGCATGAACTCTCTGGTCGAGGGGCACGGCTTGGGGAAAGAGACCTAATTGTTGAAAGTATATATGAGTAGGGCAGTAGGGTAGGGGGAGTGGCGTATTCTCGATATTTTTGCACCGAAAGGCTTACAGATAACTGTATTTGCAAGTGGATTGGCCTTGAGTTAAAACCCATTCTTGCTAAGGAGTTAGTCAACCGGGGCATGAAATCGCTGGGCACGGCTATCGATGGTTAGATTATCAGAATATTTGTGAGGAGGTGGAGCGAGAACATATTCAAATTACCATTAACTCTATTGAGAGGTTAACAGGAAAAAAAGAAATTAGCTGGTACACAGGTCGAACCAGCAAAAATACTCGAAGTCTTTTAGATGAAGTACCCGAATTGCTCTACAGCTCTGATGCCTATAATGGTGGCCTTTCTTACTGGTGCTTGGAGTCGAGGTGGAGGTTGATTATCCCTTATGCACTGGTAAATAATGATATGCATTACCATTCTCCCAAATGGTTGTGCTTGTGCTGAGGGTTTTTTCAGATTCTTAAGAATAGTTTTGATCTTCTTTGGGGGGAAGGTGGGGGCATGCAAAAATGATGTCGGTTGGGTTGTAAGGCCGAATCAGCGGTCACCCTGCGTGAGCCATTGCATTAGTTCGATTTTTAGCCTAATTCCAGAAGTGCAGGCACGTATGGATTTGCCGACGGGAGGAAATTGCCTGGTATTGGTGGTCCTACCATCCACAGCAGAGCTATAATTAAGTTGGGTAGGTTGTAAGATAGTTCTTGCTCAGAGAAATAACCTGCTGCAATCTGAGCGTTTACGTTTGTTAACACGCTTCAGGTCTATTTTATTTTTTGATACTTATGTCAGTGTAATTCTTATAAAGCTGTCGGGTTAATATTCTCTACCTCTGTTGTAGCGGATTTTCATCAAGAACTCCGAGGCTGCTAGACGTATATCGACACTGACATATCCCGAAGGTAGCCATGAGACCTCCAGTTGATCAACGATTACCACTGTAACTACAGTGCCTATAGCTATTTTAAGGCACGGAGTATAGACAGGGGCACGTGATTTTTTTAAAGGCTATGTAAGTCGTTGCAAGTAGGTTGCTGCCTATTTCTTCAGGTTTTGCCTAAACCATACCTGCATTTCCCATGCAGTTATGGCTCGAAGGGGGCTGGGAGCTTTTTCGGAGGTGATTTGGCTGGCCAGCCCACAATGTATGAATCCTGGGTCTATATATTGATACGTGATCCGCTAGTATTGGCTGGATCTGACCAGTATGTTTCCACTTTTGTGTTGCTCATAGATTGTAAAGGGAAGTACGGCTGTATCAGTTGCAGTCGACATGACGCTGTCGATGAGGTAGATACCAAGGAGTAAGTCAGCATTTATTGATTCACTCGATGAATGCATTTTGCACATATTGTAGGACAATCCGCTGTAAACTCGTGGGATAGACTCACAGCTGGATTTCTGTTTTTTCAGGTTTGCGGCAATTTCACGGTCTGTACTGGTAAGTGTGGTGAAGGTTCCGCAATTTGTTAATATGACGGTGCAAAGGATTAAGGTTAATATTTTCATGGGGTGATTTTCTTTTTCTATTAGGGTTGGTGGCTGAAATGTAGTTTTAGTTTTTCTATATCTTTGAATGAGTCATTTTTTGTTTTGATGTGGGGGTTTGGCCAGGTTAAAAATTTATCTTTATCAGGGGTGTTAACATGATAGCTGAAACCCCTGCGGCTTTATGTCTAGATGTTCTTTCAGTTTGGTTGGTTTGGAAATGTGTTGCCGTTTTCTGAAGTAAAAAAGACGCACTCTTTTCAGGGGTACAATATTCTCACTCTAATTCTTATGCTCCTAGCATCTGCCGTGTGAGTGCTCTAGGTAAAAGGCCCTTCTAATTTGGAAAGGCTTCCATATTCGTCATCAATGTTGTTGGCTAACTTACTTCTAATATAAAAGGCGTTGAGTCCATTGATTGTTTAGCACTTAATCCTGATATGGTGATCATGTTGCTCTTTTGGGATCGAGTGGTAACTTATTGAGGTTGATGTGATGGGTGGGAAAAATATAAGTTGAAGTCACGCTTTTCATAATTTCCTCCGTGTTTGTATAAAGCGATTGTATTGACCCGTGAGTTTAAAATAAAGTTCCAGGCGCAGGGTGCTGTTTTGTGTGAATTAGTTCGCTTCTGCTTATTGGTTAAATATTTTTAATTAACCCCTTTTTACGATCGGTATGATCAATCTCAATAGGGCAACTCTGTATCTTGGGGGGAGTAGCCCGCCCCCAGGCAACTCCTGGCAGACGGGATAAGCACTATTCTACAGACTGCACTGTTAAGGAATAGGAAGGAAAGTCGTTATGACTGAGTGGGAATTGCCTGCACTACCTGAATAAAATAATCCCAGAAATTGGCAACACTCTGGATATGAACTCTCTCTTCGGGGGAGTGGGCGCGGCGGATGGTGGGGCCAAAAGAGACCATGTCCCAGTTGGGGTATGGCTTGGCCAGAAGGCCGCACTCGAGGCCAGCGTGGATCACTTTTACCTCGGCATCTTCGCCTGTCATTTCTCTATACACATTTTTCATCAGGGCAAGTAGTGGCGATGTCGGGTTTGGCGTCCAACCCGGATAAGCATTTTCGAGCTTGGCCTGGGCGCCAGCCAGCTCGAAAGTGGCAGCGACGTCCAGCCCGTGTTGGTCGCGGGCAGTGTCTGACAGGCTGCGCACCAGACACTGGATTTGAGCTTGATGCTGGCCATCTTTTTCTACAGTTACCACGCGAGCGAGGTTGTTGGAGGTGTCAGCGATGCCGTCTAGTGCCGTGCTCATGCGCTCTACGCCGTTGGGACAAGAGCGAATAGCGCGGATCAACTTCAGCTGGCTCGCCGTGTCCATGGTGTTTGCGGGCGTTTCGCAGGTTTCCAGGCGTACTTCGAGCCCCACTTCATTATCAAACTCGCGAGCAATGTGAATGCTCTCGCGCTCGACAATTTCCTGTAGTTGTGTCTGTGCACTGCTAGGTACAACCAGGGTACTGAAGGACTCGCGGGGAATAGCATTGCGTAAGCTGCCGCCATCTAGGCTGGCGATACGCAATAGAGGAAGGGCCCTCAGGGCAGAGTCAATAATGCGATTAGCGATTTTATTGGCGTTGCCGCGGCCTTTGTCGATGTCCAGCCCGGAGTGTCCACCACGCAAGCCGCGCACTATGAGCTTAAAAGCTCGGTCGTTTGCCTCCAGGGGCTCTACAGAGTAAGGCAGAGTAACATTAACATCTACGCCACCGGCGCAACCAATATAGAGCTCGCCTTCATCCTCTGTGTCGAGGTTTAGCAGCAGATCTGCTTCGAAATAACCTGGCTTGAGGTTCTTGGCCCCGGTCATACCCGCTTCTTCATCTATGGTCAGCAACGCTTCCAGAGCCGGGTGGGGAATATCTCTAGATTCCAGTAGGGCGAGGATGGCAGCGACGCCGATACCATTGTCGGCACCGAGGGTAGTGCCTTCTGCGGTAACCCACTCGCCATCCACATAGGGTTTAATGGGGTCGATAAGGAAGTCGTGATTCGTGTCGGCATTTTTTTGCGGCACCATATCTACATGGCTTTGCAAGGCCAGGGTTTGACGGTCTTCCATGCCGGGTGTGGCCTGTTTTTTAAGAATCACATTACCGATTTGGTCGAGCTGTACTTCCAGACCGCGATTCTTGGCAAACTCCACGATGTATTCGACAACCCGGTCTTCGTGTTTGGAGGGGTGGGGGATTTCACAGAGTTTGGCGAAGTGTTTCCACAAGGGGCTAGGGTTCAGCTCAGCAATATTGCTCATTGGTGGCCTCGACTAATTATTACGGGTTGGCTGTTAGGCATTGTCCTGAGTTGGGACGGTTTGCGTGCAACAGTAAAGAGCCCGGCGAATGCCGGGCTCTTTGGGGGTCTCTAGCGACTTATTCTTTCGCCGCTTTTTCGCTTGGCGAATTCTTGGTTAATAACTCGAGAGATATGCGGCGTTTATCCACGTCCACGGATGAAACTTTGACGCCAATAGTCTGCTCCAGCTGGAAGCTATGCTCGTTGTAGGTGAGGGTCAGGTGCTTGCCGTCAAAACTGGGCAGGTTCTTTTTGTCGCCGTTTAGGCGAATGAATCCATCGATTCCGAATTCATTAAGGCGTACGCCGAGCCCTGCACCATTGACCAGGGCGATTCTTCCCGTGAATTCCTGGCCAACTTTATCCTGCATAAATTGTGCGTAGAGCCATTGTTCGAGGGCGCGATTGGCTTGGCGGCCACGGATCAGGCTTTCCTGAAGGGATTCTATCTGTTCATTACTCAGGGACTTGGCGGTATCGCTCTCCAGTGCTGCGCGCAATACCCGGTGGTTGTGCAGGTCGTTGTACTTGCGAATTGGTGAGGTCACGGTGGCATAGGCTTCGAGCCCCAGCCCAAGGTGGGCACCGGCTTGGTTGTTGAGCTGGCCGGGACGCAACATGCGCTTCAGTACTGCCAGAAGGTTCTGCATCTGGGAGTCTTCATGCTGCTCCAGGTGTTTTACCAGGGCCAGGTAGTGCTGCAGTTCACTGAGATCTTTCTCCGCGTGCTCTGGCAGCATCTCTTTGAGTAGGCTGCGCACTTCGCCCATACGCTCCTCGCGGAATCCCAGGTGTACTGAGAAGCAGCCTTGTTGTAGTTCAGCCAGTTTAGAGCCGATGCTGATATTGGTGGCGAGCATCGCCTCTTCTACCATGCGCTGGGCGATATTGCGTTCCTGTTTCTCGATACGTGCAATTTTACGTTTGTCGTCGAGGTGGATCTCGTAGTCAGGGCGGTCTTCCATCGCCAGGGAGTGGCTTGCACGATAGGTGGAGCGAGCCTCAAAAACAGCAGCCAGGTTACGAAGGCTCTGTTTCTGTTCCTCTGGAACCGCGGATTCGTCGCCCTCGATAAACTGGCTGACCTGGATATAGCTCAACTTGTGCTGGGAGCGAATCGCGGCGAATTCATAGCGGCTCTCGCCAAGTTTGCCGTCGGTCTCGATATCGACATGTACCACCAGGGATGGGCGCAGTTCTCCGGGGACCAGCGAGAAAAGGTCTTCACACAGGCGGCGCGGCAGCATCGGAAGGGTTTCGCCCGGCAGATACTGGCTGTGGGCGCGCTCGAAGGCCTCTTTATCCAGAGCGCTGCCTTCGGCAATTACGCTGGAGGGATCGGCAATGGCGATGTGCAGTGTCCAGCCATCGTCGCGGGCAGTGACCGAGAGGGCATCATCCATATCGCGGGTGCTCTCCGCATCAATGGTGGCAAAGCCCAGCTCGGACAGGTCTTGACGCTCAGCCGCGATAGAGGCGAGTTGCTCGCTTATTTCTTGCGCTTGTGCTTGCGCCGCCTGACCAAATTGTTCCGGCAGCTTGAACTGGGCGACGACATAGGCGTGCTCAATCCCAGGAATATCGGGCTTGCCAATAACCGTCTCTACTTTTGCCTGGGCGCGACCGTCCTTAAAGGGATGTCGGTTAATCTTGCAGGCGATGAACTCGCCGGGTTGGGCCTTGCCGCGGGCTTTGGGGGGCAAGAAGATCCAGCGTGAGAGGCCGTTCTGGGTGGGTTGTATAAAATGCCCCTGGCCCCGTTGAACGTACTGTCCAACCAGGTAGTCGAGTTGACTGTCGATTAAGGAGTCCAATTCGGCACTGAGCTTGCCTTTTTTCTCTTCGGAGAGACTGACGCGAACCCGGTCGCCGGGGAATACCCGCTCCATTTCGTTGGGAGGCAAAAAGGCCTCGCGTCCATCTTCCAGCTCCACGAAGCCAAATTTGCCGTTGCTGCCGCGAACCCGGCCCTCGGCAAACTCCTTACTGGAGCGAATATCTGTTTTCAGTTGTGAAAGTTGTTTCAGAGCGTCGGCATTCAGCATCGAGTTTATCTCTCGGGTCGATTTAGGCGCGGATTCTACCAGACCAGGATGATGCGGGTAACGGGGTTCTGGCCGTGAAGAAACTATCCCCGTTTGATTAGGCGCAAAGGTGCCAGGTTGGAGCTGCCCCCAAGTTTACTGACCATATGGACTACAATATTTCCACGGGGCTTGCTGTCCTAAAAAAAAATATTTTGTGTGAAGATTTAGCTATTACTGCGCCGTTATGTGCAAAATATGCAAACTTTATCTGGCGAAGCTAGATATAATCTTACTCTTAAATAAAAACAGATAAGGGCTGTGGTTGTTCCCCAGCTGTAGAACCGGCTTTCCGGAGAGGAACAGTTAATGAGTATTTTTTCCCATTCCGCCTACGATAAACACGAACAAGTGGCGTTTTACCAAGATGCTAAGAGCGGTCTCAAGGCAATTATCGCGGTACACAATACGAATTTAGGTCCCTCCCTGGGTGGCTGCCGCATGTGGCCATACGCCGACGACGGCGAGGCGTTGAATGATGTCCTGCGCTTGTCCCGCGGTATGACTTATAAGTCTGCGATGGCCGGTTTGAAACTCGGCGGCGGTAAATCCGTGATTATCGGCGATCCGCGCAAAGAAAAGACCCCTGAGCTGCTGCGCGCTATGGGTGAGTTCATCAATACCCTGGGTGGTCGCTATATCACGGCAGAGGATTCCGGCACCAGTGTTGCCGATATGAGTGTTATCGGTGAGACCACCGAGTACGTATCCGGCCTGTTTGCGGGTTCTGAATTCGGAGGCGATCCCTCGCCCTCCACAGCTTACGGCGTGTTTGTGGGCCTCAAGGCGGCTGTAGAGCATCGCTGGGGCAAAACAGACCTCACGGGGCTGAAAGTCTCCATTCAGGGGGTTGGTAATGTGGGCTTCCGCCTGGGCAAACTCCTTAAAGAGGCCGGTGCGGAGCTATTTGTAACCGATATCTTCCAGGACAATATCGACCGCGCGGTAACCGAGCTGGGTGCAATCGCGGTTACCGCTGACGAGATTTTTGACCTCGATGTAGACCTCTTCGCCCCCTGCGCGATGGGCGCTATCCTCAATGACGATACGATTTCTCGCCTGAAAGTGGGCGCGGTGGCTGGTGCGGCCAACAATCAGCTGGCTGAGGAGCGCCATGCGGTGGCTCTGCGCGAGAAGGGCGTTCTTTACGCTCCAGACTATGTGATTAATGCCGGTGGCATCATCGATGTCTACTATCAGCAGAGGGGCGACTACGATGCCGCTGAGGTGCGTGCACATATTGAAGCGATTGGCAGCACCATGAAAGAAGTCTTTGAGCGAGCGGATGAGACCGGAGAAACCACGGCACATGTGGCGGACCGTATCGCTGAGGAGCGCTTTGGACACCACTCTGTGACTGGTGGTACGGAGAATAAGTCCGGCACTGTCGCGGCATAACCGAATTCGGCACGAGAGGCGTGCCGATGACCTGATCCCTGGCGATTGGTATCATCGCTTCTCTCTGTGATGTATTTATTTGGGCACTTTAGTGCCCATTTTTTTGTCTGAAGGTTATCTTAGTGGCCTGGCACCTCGCTGGTGCACTAGGTTTGTGGTTTGATCTTGCGGGTGGATATTGCCGATAAGGGGAATGGATCTTCCCCGAAACTTGCCATTCTGAATCCGCGGTTACTAATAGGGAGTGACAATATGGACTTGCGTCCAGTGCTCATCAGTGTCGTTATTGCTACCGCCGGTCTCGCCGGCTGTAACAAGTCTGCCGACAATACACCCCACGCACTTTCTGTGGACAAGGAGGCTGCCGCCAGCAGTAAAGATGCGGCGATTGATAAAAAAGCCTATGTGCCACCGCCCCAGCTGGATATTCCTTTTCACAAAGAGGTTTTACCTAATGGCCTGACGGTAATTGTGCACGAGGATGATAAGGCGCCGGTTGTCTCCACCAATATTTGGTACAAGGTGGGTTCCAAGGATGAACCGGAGGGTAAAACCGGCTTTGCGCATTTATTTGAGCACCTGATGTTTAACGGTAGTGAAAATTATTCGGGTGAGTATTTCGAACCCTTCCAGCGCTCCGGTGCCACCGATATGAACGGCACTACGAGTAACGACCGCACGAATTATTTCGCGACTGTGCCCAAAGGCGCCCTGGATATGGCTCTGTGGATGGAGTCTGATCGCATGGGTCACTTTAAGGGGGCTATCACCCAAGAAGTGCTTGATGAGCAACGCGGGGTTGTGAAAAACGAAAAACGGCAGGGTGAAAATGCGCCCTACGGTAAAGCTTTCGATATTATTGCCAAGAGTACATTCCCCACGGATCACCCCTATTCCTGGACCCCCATTGGCTCTATGGAGGACCTGGATAATGCCAGTCTAGAAGATGTTAAAAAGTGGTTTGCCGATCATTACCAGCCAGCCAATGCCACTTTGGTGATAGCCGGTGATGTTACTGTCGATGAAGCTATGGCCAAGGCCCGTAAATATTTTGGCGATATTCCCAGCACGGGGGTGCAGCCCCGAATCAAAAATTGGGAATTGCCCACGCAGGTGAAAAAGCGGGAAGTCGTGCACGATCGGGTTCCACAAACCCGTATTTATAAGGTTTGGAATGTGCCGGCGGTTGGTAGTGAGGAGGAGCAGGCTCTGGAGTTGATGACCTCATTGCTGGCGAATCGCAAAAATTCCTTGCTCTATCGCCGCTTAGTGCGGGATGACAAGGTGGCGACCAGTGTGAGTGCCTTTTATTACGGGCGCCAGTTGGCCGGGCAATTGATTATTGTGGTCGATGTAAAACCCGGTCAATCTGTCGATAAAGTTGAAGAGCTTTTAAATAACGAATTGCGGCAGTTTGCCAAGAACGGTGTTAGCGCAGAAGAGTTACGCCGGGTTAAGCAAGGGGAATTTGCCGGACTGGTTAAAGGGCTGGAGAAAACCGGTGGCTTTGGTGGTAAGAGCGATATTCTCGCCCGCTCGGAATTTTACTTCGGTGATCCCGGCGCACTGTTGAAGGGCATTGATGATTACGCCAAGGTTTCTGCACGTGAGGTACAGGATGTTGCCGAGCAGTGGTTGAAAGACGACTCCTACACCTTGATTATCGAGCCTGAACAGCAGTATACGGCCGCGACAGAGGGTGCGGACCGCAGTAAATTGCCGGAGGTCGATAAAAAAGTAGAGTTGGAGCTGCCGAAACAGAAGACGTTCACCCTGAAAAATGGCCTCAGGGTGGTGATGGCGGAGCGCCACGATACACCGGTAGTGCTGATGAACTTACAGTTTCGCAGCGGCGCAGCCGCAGATAGCACTAAGCCCGGTCTCGCCTCAGTGGCTGCACAGATGTTGAATGAAGGTGCTGGAAACTTGGACAGCCTCGAGTTTAGCGCTCGGGCTGAGGAGTTGGGCGTGAGTATCAGTGGCGGCAGCGGGTTGGATTACAACTCAATCAGTATGAGCGCACTCAAGTCACAACTTAAGCCCTCCCTGGAGTTATTTGCCAAAGTGGTGACTGAGCCCCGCTTCCCGGAATCCGACCTAGAGCGGGTGAAGTCCAACCGCCTGGATGCAATTGCGCAAGAAAAAGCGCAGCCCCAGGGGTTGGCTCTGCGTGAATTACCGCCATTGCTCTTTGGTGGAGAGCATCCTTATGGTGCGCCCCTGACGGGTTCTGGCACACCTGAGGGTATCAAGTCGATTACCCGCGAAGATCTGGTTAATTTTCAGAAAACCTGGGTGCGCCCGGATAACGCCACCCTAACCGTTGTTGGCGATGTGACCGAAAAAGAGATTGAGCCGCTGCTTAACGAAACGCTGGGAGGCTGGAAGGCACCAAAAGAGGAGTTGCCGAAGATCGATGTGGCTAAAGTGGAGCGACCAGAGAAGGCCCGGGTTTATCTCTTGGACCGCCCCGGAGCTCAGCAGAGCTATATTATGGCCGGGTTGGTAATGCCGCCTTGGCAGCCGAAGGGTGCCGAGGCCTTCGATGCCATGGCGAATACAATTGCTGGCAAGTTTACCTCCCGGGTCAATATGAATTTGCGCGAGGATAAGCACTGGTCTTATGGTGCCCGTGCGGTCTCTATGGATACCGAAGGGCAGCGCCCGTATATTCTTTTCGCACCGGTACAGACAGATAAGACTGCCCCGGCGATCAAAGAGCTGATCAAAGAATACCGGGAATATCTGGCTGGTCGGCCGATTACGGAAAAAGAGTTAGAAGATTACCGTAACGACGAGGTACTTAAGCAGAGTGCCCGCTTCCAGACGAAAGGACAGTTACTTTCCAGTATTAACTGGCAGGTGGAAAAAGGTCTTCCGGAAGATTACATTGCCGAGTACCCGCAGCGGGTAGCTGCACTCGATAAGGGCCAGGTTGAGGCTTCGGCACAGGAGTTTCTGGCCCCAGATCAATTTACCTGGGTCATTGTGGGTGACCTCGACAAGATTAAAGGTGAAGTTGAGGCTCTGGATATTGGTCCGGTAGAGGTTCTCCCTTCAAAAGATTAATACCGAATCAAAAACTGCCCCATATCCAGGCGGGTTGGGGCAGTTTTTAAGGTTGCTTTCCGGTTCGGCATAAACTAACAGAGCTTTTCTAAAAAAATCACCGTTCGCGTAGCCCTTTCAAAAATATACCGTTAGGCCTTGAAGCTGGGGCGCTGCTTAAGTTGTTCGCGCCAGCGAATCAAGTGGGGGTGTTTTTCGGTAACTGGGCGCAGGTTTTGTACCTTGCCAAAATCCAGACTGCAAACCATGCTGATGTCGGCTGCTGAAAAGTAATCGCCCAGCAGATATTCGTGGTCTGAGAAATGATCGTTTAAGGCATCCATAAATTTCAGTGCACGTTTGCCGGAATCCTCACCGAACTCTGGATAGACATTCATGCGGTCCTTGAAGAAACCGGAAACATGCTGAAAGCACATGCCCACAGGAAACATTAAATTGAAGTCTGCACGGCGGGTCCACATCTCGACTAACGCTTTTTCTTTAGCATCTCGACCGAAGAGTGCAGGCTCCGGATGTAGTTCTTCGAAGTAGCGTTGAATGGCTACGGATTCGGAGATGTAGGTACCGTCATCTAATTCCAGTACAGGCACCTTTTTGTTGATATCTTTGCTGCGGAACTCCGGGCTGAGGTTTTCTCCCTTGGTAATATCTACATGGACAAATTCAGAGTCGATCCCTTTTTCTGCCAGGTACATGCGGACTCGGCGGCAATTCGGGGCACTTGCAAATTCATAAATTTTCATAGGGCTTCCTCTCGCCTTGGCGATTGCGGTAAATTGGGGAACTTTCAATAAAAACGATACCAATCTAAGAGAGACTTACCGGTGACGACAATGACAACAAGTACCAAGAGAAGCTGCTTCTTTCGCCGTGCAGCCACCGCTCTGGCGGTTTTTATCGGATTTTTTTGCCAGTTGGCTTCGGCAGAAGAGTTGGCTATTTATGCGGGTAAGCTTTTCAATAGTAGTAATGGAAAGTTGTTGGAGAATCGCACTATCCACATTGTGGATGGGCGTATTGAGTCGGTGCAAAAAGGGTTTGCTAAGCGCGACCGCGAGGCTTTGGTCGATTTGCGCAATTTCACGGTATTGCCTGGGCTGATGGATATGCACAGCCATTTGACCTACGAATTCGGCCCTAGCGCTTATATGGAATCCTATACCTGGAACCCGGCGGATTTCGCCTTGCGCGGAGTCGATGCTGCCAGCCGCACCCTACAAGCGGGCTTTACCACGATTCGCAATTTGGGTGACCACGACAATGTTACCGTGAGCCTGCGCCATGCCATCGAGGCGGGCACAATTGAGGGGCCGAGGATTTACACCGCGGGTAAATCCATTGCCACCACCGGTGGTCATGCCGATCCCACCAATGGCCGTCGCCAGGATTTGGTTGGGAATCCCGGCCCCGTTGACGGTGTTGTCGATGGGCCTATTTCCGCGCGCAAGGCGATACGCCAGCGCTATAAAGATGGTGCCGATCTGATCAAAATCACCGCTACTGGCGGGGTGCTGAGTGTGGCTAAAAGCGGGCAAAACCCACAGTTTATGCACGATGAGCTGGAAGCAATTGTCTCCACCGCTAAGGACTACGGTTTTACTGTGGCGGTACATGCGCACGGAAGAGAAGGGATGATCCGGGCCATTCGTGCCGGGGTAGACTCTATTGAGCACGGCACTTATATGGATGAAGAGGTTATGGACTTGATGCGCCGGAATAAAACCTGGTTCGTTCCGACGTTGATGGCCGGTGAGTGGGTAACGGAGAAATCTGCCATTGAAGGTTTTTTGCCGGAAATCGTGCGTCCTAAAGCGGCCACTATGGGGCCATTGATGCAGGAAACTTTTTCCAAGGCCTATAAGCGTGGAGTCAACATCGCGTTTGGTACCGATACCGGGGTGACTCGACATGGTGAAAATGCACGGGAATTTGTTCTGATGGTGCAGGGCGGTATGACGCCGGCCGATGCGATCCGCTCGGCGACCTGGAATGCTGCAGAGTTATTGCAGGTGCAGGACGAGCTGGGGAGCATCAGTGAAGGTAAACTTGCCGATATTATTGCGGTAGCGGGTGACCCATTGGAGGATATCTCTGAGTTACAGCGTGTGCAGTTTGTGATGAAAGAGGGGAAGATTTTCAGGGCGCCCAGTGAGCCGGCCGTCGAAGTATTTCTGGAAGCGGATACCAATGGCTGAGCGGTAAACTTGAAGGCGGTGTTCTAAAGACTCAATTCGAGACGCTAAGGCGGGTTTACAAGGGGCAGCGGCCTCGCGTGTTACCTCGCGAGGCCGGTACAAAGTGCCTATTTTTCTAGCTCAAATACCAGGTCCAGGTTGACCGAGAGGGTGGTTTCACCGGGGGCGATCGGCGTTGAGGCGCTTTCTTTCATTGATTCCATCTGGCCACGCAGCATCATTGGGCGGGGTATGCCGCCACTACCCTGCTCAGAGATACTGACAATCCGACGCACCTTCATGCCCAGCGCTTTTGCGTAAATGGTCGCGCGCTCCTGGGCGTCCAGCAATGCTTTTTCTCGGGCCTCGGCTTTAACGGGGCCGGGTTCGCCAATCTCAAAGCTGGGGCCGTTGATTTGGTTGGCGCCGGCGGTTGTTAGATCATCCAGTACTCCACCCAGCTCATCCAATTTACGCACCTTGATGCTGACGGTGTTGCGTGCGGTATAACCAACAATTTGAGGTTTCTGGTTTTTTTGGTAGTGATAACGGGGGGAGAGGCTCACACCACTGGTTTGGATATCTTTCTTGGCAATACCGGCTTTTTTAATGGCTTTTAGTAATGACTCCATCTGCGCGGCATTGTTACGCATGGCTTTTTTGCTATCTTCGGCTTCGGTTACCACACCGACAGAGAGATTGGCGACATCGGGAGTCTGACGGGCTTCTCCTTCGGCTGCGATAGAAACAAGTGTGCCGCGCTCGGAGGGTATCTGGCCGTTGTCACAGGCGGTAACCAGTAAGGCGAGCAGTGTAACGGTGGAGAGTTTAACGAACTTCATAATTTTTCCTTATCTATCGCTATGGGGTTGGCAATATAGCAATGCATCATGTGCCAAAATGCTATCAGCGTGTATCTGAACCGCAGCTGAGCAAGTATTTCAGCATAACGGATTCACCGGTTGTGCTATAGGGCTGTGATCCTGTTGAGGTTGGCAATAGAGGTGACCCTCCAGCGTCCAAATGAAACCTTTCTTCTTTAAAGTGCTATTCAGAGCCGAACACCTGCTGGTAAGTTTCATCTTGGTCGTGGTAGATGGCAAAACCTAGCCGCAATAGTTGCTGGCGTTTGTCGCATAAAACAGCACGGGTTTTCAGCTCACTTTGCAGTCTCCCAGCATTTTCGGCACTCTGACAGTCAAATGTGAAAAAGTGCCCATGGCCCTGCTCTAGGTCGTGGTGGATTAAATGTTTCCGATTGAGGATAGGGTGGTCGGCATTGTCCATGCTGTGCAGGAATCGTCGCTGAGCGGCGAGCACAAAGCGGTGGATCTTATTAACGGTAATGCCTTCACGCCGAAACAAGTCAAAAATTGCCAGACCCTTGTAAAGGCAGGAGTAGTCCATGGTGGCTCCCGCAAACCTGAGCCAGTTGTCCGCATAACCGACCTTGCCGGAGCGGTTGTCAAGCGCTGCAATCTCAGCGAACCAGCCGGTGTTTAGGGGGCGCAGGCTGCAGTGGCGGGGTACACTCATAAAACACATCCCCTCACCGGCGCCCAAGTATTTGTAGGAGCCGGCGGTAAAAAAAGCCTTATCGGCAATCCTGCTCAAGTCGATAGGGAGGGCGAAAAACCCGTGATAGCCGTCGATTACAAATTGGGTTTTCTCTGGTTTTTGCTCGGCGATGCGCACGAGCTCTGGAAATACTACGCCGGCGTCGAAGAACACCCAGCTGGCATAGGCCAGTTGGTAGTCTTGAGCATGTAATTCCCGTTCGAAGCGCTCGGCCAGTGTGGCGTAAGGCGCCCTGGGGATACGCGTCACCCGTACATTGGGGAGTTCTTCCAGCCTCCGCAGTTGGTGTGTGAAACTGTAGAATTCCCCATCGGTTGTGAGGATATGCAGCGGTTCGCTGGGATTGAAGGTGCTAATTAGCCGGTAAACCAGTTCGTGGGTGTTCGGGGCGATGGCGATTTGACCGGCATCCGGCAGATTCAGTGTCTGTGCGACAGCGCTTTGCCAGGACGGTATTTTCTCTTGGAAAATAGGCCCCCACTTTTCATCGGCGAGCAGCGCGGCATCATGCCAGTACTGCCTGGTTGCCTCCAGAGTAACATCGGGCCAGTAGTGGTGTGAGTGGCAGGCCATGTGCAGCATGGAAGATGGGCTGCCACTGGGCGCCTGTGAAAATGCTCGATAGAATTTTTTATACATTTGCTTTTCGCCGGGCGAAGCTGAATTATTTATTATTCCGCGATTGTAGATCCTGGCAACAGGAAGGAGTAGAGAGTGAGATATCTGCACACAATGGTCCGTGTGGCCAACCTGGAAGAATCTTTAAAATTTTACTGTGAAAAACTCGGTTTACAGGTGATGAGCCGCAATGATTATGACAAGGGGCGCTTCACCCTGGTATACCTGGCTGCACCAGAGGATGTTGATGCCGCTCGCGAGAAAAAAGCGCCTACATTGGAGCTCACCTACAACTGGGATCCGGAATCCTATGACAGCGGGCGCAACTTTGGCCATTTGGCCTATGGCGTTAATGATATTTACGCTGTTTGCCAGCGCATGATGGACGCGGGGGTCACCATAAACCGCCCACCCCGCGATGGCCATATGGCCTTTTTCCGCTCACCCGATGGCATTTCGATTGAACTATTGCAAGATGGCGAGCCTATGGAGCCAAAGGAACCTTGGCAGTCGATGGAAAATACTGGCGAGTGGTAAGTTTTCCAGGGAAGCTCTCAATATTTTTATTTTTGGCCTGTAGGCAAACCTTTTAAGGAAATTATGTGAAGAACAGCAGTTGCATTTTGCTGGCCGGTGCTGTTGCGGCGCGCAGGATTCGCGAGGAAGGATTGCACCAGGAGCAGTTTTCCACTTTGCTGGGGGCCTCCGGCGGTCCTAAATGGCTGGTTCTCAGTCAGTTGGATCGTGTGCTGATGGGGGAGTTTTTTAAAGGCCGTTGCGAACCTATGGCGACACTGGGCTCTTCCATCGGTAGTTTTCGCAACATGTGCTATGCCATGCAGGCGCCTCTGGCAGCACTGGAGCGCCTGGAGTATGGTTATATCCATCAGAGTTATGGCACTTCAAAGCCCACTCCCGCGGAAATCACCGCGGCGGGGGAGGCTATTCTGCTTGAGGTATTGGGTGAGCGTGGCGCGAGTGAGGTGGCGGAAAATCCTCTGTGGCACAGTCATTTTGTCACGGTGCGAGGACGTGGTCCTCTCGCGAGTGAGCGGTGGGCCCTACTGGCACCGGCTCTCTTTACATCGGCGCTCGCTAATGCGTTTTCCAGGCGCAGCCTGAAAGCCTTTTGGGAGAGAGTGGTGTTTCACTCGCAGGAGCAAGCTGCGGTGGCGTTCGATAATCTGAGCACAGTCAATTCGCCGCTCACCAGACAAAACGTCTGCGCAGCAGTTTTAGCCAGTGGCTCTATTCCACTGGTGATGGCCGGTGTTCAGAATCCTGCTGGTGCGCCACAGGGCAACTATCGCGATGGGGGCATTACCGACTACCACTTTGATCTGCGCTTTAAGCACCCACCGGGTCTTGTGCTTTACCCCCACTTCTTCCCATTTATGGTGCCCGGATGGTTCGATAAAGGGTTGTCCTGGCGGCGGGTGCGCGGTGATGCCATGGCCTCTGCACTGCTGATCGCACCATCTCCTGGGTTTGTTGCAAAACTCCCATTTGGCAAGATACCGGACCGCAATGACTTTTATAAGTTGAATCAGGATGAGCGAGTGCGCTACTGGAACAAAGTGGTGGATTTGAGTCGGCAGGTGGCCGAGGACTTCCATGAAATCTGGCAGTCAGGCCGTGTGGCCGATTATCTGATTGAAGTAGGTTCTGATGAGCTGCCCCACAAGTTGCAACAGGTTGGGGCCGCGTGAAGATGGCATTGGAATTTAGCCCTCCCCAAGAGGAATTTCGCACGACCCAGGAACGCGTTTACTTCCAGGTGCGCGATGCCATCCTGCGCGGTAAGTTTCTGCCGGGGCATGCCATCACCATTCGCGGCCTGGCGGCAGAACTGCACTGCAGCCCCATGCCGGTACGCGAGGCCCTGCGGCGGCTAACTTCTGAGCGGGCGTTGGAGCTTTCCGATACCCGTCGTGTCACTGTGCCCACCATGACCCCAGAGAAGCTCGCAGAGATCTGTGCGGCTAGGGTTGCGCTCGAGTGCCAGGCCGCAGAGCAAGCCCTGCCTTTTGTAGGAAAGGGAGAGTTTGAGCAGCTGCGAGAGCTGGATGGGCGGGTAACCGCTGCACTACAGCAAAAAAACATCGAGCAGTATGTGACTGCCAATCTCGACTTCCACTTTACGCTTTATCGCCTGGGGCGTCCCCATATCATTCTCTCCCTGATTGAGAGTCTCTGGCTGCAAACTGCCCCTCTGCAGCACCTGGTATTCCAGCGTTTTGGTGTGCAGGAACTGCCGGATCGCCACGAAGACCTACTCGAGGGTATGGCCGATGGGGATGTAGGAAGAGTGCGCCAAGCTATTCGCCAGGATATTGAGGAGGGGCTCGGCTCCATCTCTGCCGAGGAGCTTCATTAACTCCCTGATCTCGGCCTCTTGTCTCTCAGATTCGTTTGAATAAGTCCCGTGCCATCCCGGTGTGGGATTATCTCCCCTTCAGAAGCGTATCAAGGCTGCTCAGTTTGCTCGGGGGAAGTGGCTCCGCTGACCCTATTGTTGTTCTGAGGCATAGATAGATCTTGCGCTTTCGTGAGTCTCACCACTAGAATGTGATCACAAATTTTGAAAGCAATGCGGCACCCCTAATGTCTGCGTGTAGGCAGCGTATGGGGTGAAAGACAAATTGCGGGACTATTCATTCGATGCATGCGGGGATTCCTTGTCCGCAGCTATGGAGAGCCCCAGAGCAAAGCCAGGAGCGAAATATGAACAAAAGTGAGCTGCAACAACACGATCGCGAGCACCTGCTGCACCCCTTTACTGACTTCAATGATTTGGGGCAACAGGGCACCCGCGTGATCACTCGTGCCGAAGGCGCTTATATCACCGACATTGATGGCACCCGTTTGCTCGACGGTATGTCCGGCTTGTGGTGCTGTAACCTGGGTTACAGTCGCAAAGAGATTAGTGACGCCATCTACCAGCAGTTAAATACACTGCCGTTTTACAACAGCTTCTTCCAGTGCACCACGGTGCCATCTATCGAGCTGGCTGATGCCCTGGCAGAGGTAACTCCGGCGCACATGAACAATGTGTTCTTCACCGGTTCAGGTTCCGAGGCGAACGACACAAATTTACGTTTGATCCGTCGTTTCTGGGACCTGCAAGATAAAGCCGAAAAGCGCATTGTGATCTCCCGCAAGAACGGTTACCACGGCTCCACGATTGCCGGAGCCAGTCTGGGTGGTATGAGCGGTATGCACAAGCAATTCCAGCCGCTGGATTATATTGAGCACGTGCAGCAGCCTTACTGGTTTGCCGAGGGCGGTGATATGTCCCCGGAAGAGTTTGGTATCCAGGCGGCGCGCAGCCTCGATGAAAAAATCCAGGAACTGGGCCCGGAAAAAGTCGCCGCCTTTATCGCCGAGCCGATTCAGGGTGCCGGAGGTGTGGTGATTCCACCGGAAACCTATTGGCCGGAAGTGAAGAAGGTCTTGGAGCAATACGATATCCTGCTGGTGATGGACGAAGTCATCTTCGGCTTTGGCCGCACCGGGGAGTGGTTCGGCGCTGATTACTACGGTATCAAGCCCGATCTGATGACTTTCGCCAAAGCGGTCACTAATGGGTACTTCCCCCTGGGCGGCACTATGGTGAGTGACCGTGTCGCTGAGGTGATCAAGAGCAAAGGCGGTGAGTTCACCCACGGCTATACCTACTCCGCCCACCCGGCGGCCTGTATGGCGGGTCTGGCGACTATCAATATCCTGCGCAATGAGAAAATCATCGAGAATGTGCGCGATGTGACCGGCCCCTACCTGGCCAAGCGCTGGGCTGAGCTGGCGGAGCATCCAATTGTCGGTGAAGCGCGCAGCCTGGGTATGGTTGGTGCCCTGGAATTGGTGAAAGACAAGGGCAGCCGCGCCCGCTTTGATGACGACTGCACCGCCGGTAGCGTGTGCCGCGACCTGAGCATCAAGCACGGATTGGTCATGCGTGCCGTCGGTGATGCAATGGTGATTGCACCGCCACTGATTATTACGACCGAGCAGGTGGATGAGCTGGTTGAAAAAGCGCATCGCGCGCTGGACGACACGGCCAAAGCTCTGGCGTAAACTCGGGTCTTACCCCCTTGTTGGAAGCGGCTCTAAGCGGCCAACCACTATCTGCCCTCGGCGGATGCGGTCGGTGGATCGGGGCCGCTTCTGCGATTTGACTGGACTACCTCAGGCTATATATGTCACAAGAAAAAGAATTTTCCGCTCAGCCGGAGCTGCTGGAGCAGTCGCGCAAATTTCTCTCAGAGCACCCAGACCTAAAGTGGATCGAAGGCTTTATATTCGATATCAATGGCGTGCCTCGGGGCAAGTGGTTGCCAGCAGAGGCGGCAGAGAAACTGCTCAAGGGCAGTCTGCAAATGCCGCGCAGTGCGGTTAGCCTGGATATCTGGGGGCGGGATATTGAAGATAGCCCCCTGGTGTTTGCCAGTGGTGATAGCGACGGGGTTTGCCTGCCGGTTTCGCCGGTCAGCCTCGCGCCCTGGCATCGTGAGGAGACGGCACAGCTGCATATGCAGTTGCACGAGGCCGACGGCTCTCTTCTTTATGCCGACCCGCGCGCGCAACTACAGCGCGTGGTGAGTAGATTGCAGAAACTTGGTTACACCGCAGTTTGTGCTACTGAGCTGGAATTCTACTTGTTGCGTGATGAAGTGGACCATTTGGCGCGTCCACGTCCAGTGAGTGACAACGATACGGAACTGGTACCCTCTACCGATGTATACGACCTGTCAGAGCTGAATGCACAGCGCCACTTTTTTGCCGATGTACGGGCTGCCTGTGAGGAGCAGGGTATCCCTGCGGATTCGGTGCTCTCCGAGTGTGCGCCCGGTCAATTTGAAATTAACCTGTTGCATAGCCCCGATCCCGTCAAGGTTGCAGACCAAACTCTGTTGTTCAAGCGCCTACTGAAAGGGGTGGCACGCAGCCATGGTTTCCGTGTGAGTACCATGGCCAAGCCCTTCGGTGATCAGGCTGGCAACGGTATGCATGTGCATATGAGCCTGATTGATGGCGCAGGCAAAAATGTTTTTGACGACGGCAGTGCGGAGGGCTCAGATTTGTTGCGTCAGGCGGCCGCGGGCATGTTGGCAACTGCCAATGATGCAATGGCATTTTTCGCGCCGCACAGCAATTCCTATCGCCGTTTCCAGGAGGGCTCCCACGCGCCATTGAATCTTTGCTGGGGTTACGATAATCGGACCACCACATTGCGGGTTCCCGCCAGTAACCCCGAGGCGCGTCGCATCGAGCACCGTATTGCCGGTGCCGATGTAAATCCTTATCTGGTGTTAGCGGGTATTCTTGCCGGGGTTTGTCACGGTCTTGAAAATCAGTTACAAGCTCCCGCTCCGGTGGAAGGTGATGCCTATCAGGCGCAAAGTGCACAGTTGACTAACACCTGGAGCGGTGCCCTTGAATGCTTTGAAAAGAGCACCTTGTGGCGCGAATACCTCGATCCGCGTTTTATCGAGTTATTCCTTTTGTTGAAACGTCAGGAGCAGGCGGAAATTGGTGCGCGGGTGACCGATGTGGAGTATCAGAGTTATTTACACCGGGTCTGAGGTGGTTCTCTGTGGCGAGGGCGTTCTAAATATTGAAAGGCTTTTACGACAGGGGCGCTGGAGGGTGGCAATACTCTGCTATACCTAAATTTAAGTGCGTAACGTGCTTGAAACTCTCCTCCTGAAAGTGTGTTCGAGAAACCTGGCCCGCCATCTGGCGGGCATTTTTTTGTTCCGGTAAGCAAAAAACACTACTGCCATTTTTGGCAGAATTCCTATCTCTCCCAGCGTAAAAACCAGTTGTTACTTTTCTCTTCCGGTATCATCGGCTGCCAGCTGTTGGGCTAGTCGGATGCGGGGCGAAGAAACAACAGCCACTTCGTCGATTTGCGCCAGTTTTCATTGAAGGCTCAATCAAGCCTGCAGGGGCCGCATTTTTATTTGGCCTGTGAAGCCACAAGGAGGTCACACTGGCCAATAGTGTGGATTGCTTCTGCCTAGCAGTCATTTCCCCGCCAGTGTATTCTTCCGCTTTACCAGCGTAGGGCCCCGGATTGGTCGACTGCCACAGCCTGGCATTACAGCTCGGCGCTGCCTTTTTGATTAATGTATGTGGGTCTCAGAACAAGCAGATGGGGAATCTATGACCGCCTTGGGAAATTGTGCAGACGGTCCAATGGCTGGCGAGGCACGGCCACTAAAAATATGCCTACTCGGTTATCGCAGCCACCCGCACAGTGGTGGCCAGGGAATTTACCTCCGCTATTTGAGTAAGGCACTGGTTGATGCTGGCCATTCCGTGGATGTCATATCCGGCCAGCCCTATCCTGAGCTTGATGAACGAGTCAAGCTCATCAAGATGCCCGGACTCAACCTTTATGAAGTAGAAAAGCCGACTCGGGCGCTCAAGGTTAAGCATCTACTTTCCTGGGCGGATTTTTTCGAGTGGTGGAGTAAGCTGACAGGCGGTTTTGCCGAGCCCTACACGTTTGGTCGTCGGGCGCATAAATACCTGCGTCAACACGGCCACCATTACGATATCGTTCACGATAATCAGTCCCTTTGTTATGGCTTGCTAGATATCGAGCGCAGTGGTTTACCGGTTGTCGCCACCATTCACCATCCTATTACTCGCGATCGCCAGCTGGCCCTAGATGCGGCCCCAGACTGGCGCCTTCGTCTATTAGTGCGCCGTTGGCATTACTTTCTGAATATGCAGATTAAAGTCTCGAGAAAGTTGCGTCACATTGTGACGGTTTCGCGCCAGTCAGAGCGGGATATCATCGAGCAGTTTGGAGTGGCGCCAGAACAGGTGCACCTGATTTACAACGGTATCGATACGGAAATATTTAGTCCAAGCGATACGGTAAGCCGTAAACCATTGCGCATAATGACAACCTCGTCTGCGGATCAGCCTCTCAAGGGACTGGGAATACTGCTGCAGGCTCTGGCCAGTTTGCGCGGGAAGTTCCCCGGCCTGGAATTGCTGGTAGTCGGGCGTTTGCGCGAGGGTGGTGCTACGGAAAAGCTACTGCAAAAACTGAATCTGCAGGATGCGGTGCGGTTTGTCTCTGGTATTTCCAACGAAGCACTGGTGAATTATTACCGCAGCGCCACCGTAGTTGCCTGTCCGTCACTGTACGAGGGGTTTGGCCTCCCGGCGGGTGAAGCTATGGCCTGTGGGGCTCCGGTGATCTCCAGCGATGGCGGTGCGCTGCCGGAGGTTGTCGGTGATGCCGGTATCGTTGTGTCAGCCGGTGACAGTGAGGCATTGGGCGAGGCTCTCGGCCGCGTGCTTGCGGATAAAGCGCTGCAGACAGAGCTGAGCGCTCGGGGCAGGGCACGTATCGAGAATAAGTTCTCCTGGAGTTTGGCCGCGGCGAGCCTGGTGGCTTACTACCGCGCCATACTTGGGGAGTCCACCGCGCCGAGTAGCACCCGGCAGGATCTGGGTGATGCCGGGGTTAGCGGCGCGGAGGCGGCTTGAGATGATTACTGTTAATCCACGAAATTTAAACCTTTGTTCTGGGCAAAAGGTGCTCGATTTGGGGTGTGGCGAAGGGCGCCACTCTATCCATTTAATGATCACTGATGACGTCGATGTCTACGGTATCGATCTGTGTCTCGATGATGTGCGTACTGCCAGTGAGCGCGCAGAACCGTTTAATAGTCCAGAACACGCCAAAGGGCGCCTACTACTCGGGGTTGCCAATGGCTTGCAGTTGCCATTTGCCGATGCCACCTTCGATGTGGTGATCTGTTCCGAGGTGCTGGAACATATCCCTGAATTCAAGGCCGTCCTAGCGGAAATTGACCGGGTGCTGAAGCCTGCGGGCGTATTTGCCGCCACGGTGCCTGCGTACTTCCCCGAGTGGATATGCTGGAAGCTCAGTGACGAATACCATCAGGTGGAGGGTGGGCATATCCGTATTTTTCGCGAGCGTGAATTGCGCCAGAGCATTGAAGCTTTGGGGCATCATCATTTTGCCCGCCATAAGGCCCATGCTCTGCACGCACCCTACTGGTGGTTGAAGTGTCTGTTCTGGAACAAGCCCAACTCCCGTCTTGTGGCGGCCTATCACCGTCTGCTGGTATGGGATTTGATGAAGCGACCTGCGCTCACTCGCGTGGCGGAAAAACTATTAAATCCGCTGTTGGGCAAGAGTATTGCCCTTTATTTTGTAAAGGCGGAGCAGAAAGCGTCGGAATCGCTGCGGCTGGCAGGGGAGGTGAGGTCGTGAGTGATTTGGCGATACCGCAGGTAAAGAGTACCAGTCTGTTTCCCTCTGGTTTTGTGCGCGATAGTGCCGCCTATATCCTCTCCCAGCAATTGCCCGATGGTTCTATTCCCTGGTTTGAGGGGCACTTTGCCGATCCTTGGGATCATGTTGAGGCGGCTATGGGGCTGGCCATTGCCGGTGAGTTTGCGGCCGCGGAAAGAGCCTATCGCTGGTTGGCAGATATCCAATTGGCCGATGGCAGCTGGTGGGCGGCTTATAAAAATGGAGCGGTCGATAACGGCGAGCGTCGGGAAACCAATTTTGTCGCCTATGTGGCCACCGGTATCTGGCACTACTACTTGATCAGCGGGGACAAGAAGTTTCTGCAGCGATACTGGCAAATGGTGGAGCGCGCTATCGATTTTGTGCTGGGGCTGCAGACAGAACATGGGGAAATCCACTGGGCCGTGGATGCCGATGGAAAGCCTAGAGAAGATGCTCTTATTACCGGGTGCGCCTCGGTTTACAAAAGCCTTGAGTGTGCAATCAATATTGCCTGCGAGCTGGATTGTGCACGACCGGAGTGGCAGCGGGGGCGCTCAGCTCTTGGTGAGGCCCTACAGCACAAGCCTGAGCGCTTTGATCGCACCTGGGAGAGTAAAGCGCGTTTTTCCATGGACTGGTTTTATCCGGTTCTGACGGGTGCAATTTCCGGTGAAGCGGCTCGTGCGCGTATACAGCAGCGTTGGGACGAATTTGTAGTGACCGGCTTGGGGTGTCGCTGTGTCAACGATGAACCCTGGGTGACTGTGGCGGAGTCTTGCGAGTTGACCATGGCATTACTCGCTTCCGGACAGCGGACGCGAGCCGAGATTATTTATCGAGGTCTACATCGCTGGCAGGACAGCGACGGAGGTTACTGGACCGGGTATGTCTACCGGGATGAAGCGGTTTGGCCGGAAGAAAAAACCACCTGGACGGTGGGAGCGATGCTGCTTGCGGCAGATGCGCTCGCCGACCTGACACCGGCGAGCGGACTGTTTACCTCGGTGCGCCTGTTGTCAGATACGGCGCAGGATGCCCAGGGTGTCGACTGTTTCGACCAGCTCGAACTGAGCGGAAGCCAAGGCTAGTTTGTAAATATCGTAGGGGGCCTGGCCGCCATCGGCCGGGTCGGGGAAAATATCGTGAATGGCCAGGTAGCCACCTGGGACTATGTGTCGAGACCAGCTGCGGTAATCAGTCATTGCGGCCTCCAGTGAGTGACCACCGTCAATAAATACCAGCCCCAGAGGGGTATTCCAGTGGCGTGCGGCCACTGCTGAAGAGGCAACCACCGGCACAACCCAATCTTCCAGTTCTGCCGCACGCATATTAGTGCGAAAAGTCCGGAAGCTGTCCATGAGTTTCACCTGTTGGTCAAACAGGGCTGGATCGTGATACTCCTCGCCCGGCTGGTGTTCCTCAGAACCGCGATGGTGATCTACGGCAAACACAACGCTGTCGGTCAGTTTGCAGGCTGAGGCCAGGTAAATGGTGGATTTGCCGCAGTAGCTACCTACTTCGAGGCAGGGGCCAAGACTGCTGGCCTCTGCGGCGAGATGGTAGAGGGCCTCCCCCTCGTGGGCGGCGAGGAATCCCTTGATGGCTCGGATATCGATGGGCAAATGAATGGACATAGTTTACTGCTTGCTTTTTTACTTGACCGAAACACTAAACCGGGGCTTGCACAAAAGCAATTGCGATTTTATAGGGGCAGCGTGCCTAAACAAATAGAAGTTAACTATGCGCAAGGATCATAGGCCTTACTGGCTAAAGCGCCTGCAGTTACGTTGGCGCAACTGGCGGACAAACTATTTTCTGATTCCACAGTTTGATGCCATTGGTGTCGAACCAGAGGTTATGGACCCCACTTCGGTACACGTATTTGGGAGTAATGTTCGCCTGGGTAATTATCCCCACCTGATTTCCAATGCGGAAAAATGTATCCGTTTTACAACTTTCGGGCACAAGGGCGGCGAGGCTTTTATTACCGTTGGGGACTATGTATTGATTTCTCCTGGGGTGCGTATTTCAGCGGCGCAGTCTATTGAAATTGGTGATGCCTGTATGATTGCGGCCAATGTCTATATTTCCGACTCCGATTGGCACGGCCTCTACAATCGCACCAGACCTTTTCGTTGTACTGCACCCGTGTGCCTCGGCAACAATGTCTGGATTGGTGATAGCGCGACGATTTGTAAGGGGGTAAGCATCGGAGACAATTCCGTTGTCGGCGCGGGCAGTGTTGTCACCAAAGATGTGCCGGCAAATACGGTAGTGGCCGGAAATCCGGCTAAGCCGGTAAAAACACTTAACCCCAAGCGGAGAATGATTACCCGCGCGGCGCTCTTTGCCGATGCTTTTCGCCAGGCGCATAATATGGATGAACTGGATAAATTAATGTTGAAAGACAATAGTTTGCTCGGCTGGCTGCGTGCGTTACTGTTTCCCCGGCGCGGCGATTAAAGGCCGGCCCGTTTTCCCTGTGGACAGGTGAGCTGATGAAAAAAATAAAAAGTATTATTCTGATCGGTATGCCCGGTGCCGGGAAGAGCACTCTGGGCGTTCTACTGGCAAAGGAATTGGCCCTGGATTTTATTGATACCGATGTGTTGATCCAGGCCCGCGAGGGTAAAACTTTGCAGGAAATAATAGCGGATAGTGACTATCTCAATCTGCGAGCTATTGAGGGCGAAGTCATCGCTACTGCTCAGTTGCCCAGGCACGTGGTTTCCACCGGGGGCAGTGCGGTGTATAGCGCGGAGGGAATGGCCAATTTGCGCGAGCAGGGAACGGTTGTTTTTTTGCAGTGCTCCGCAGATGAGCTGCGTCGGCGAATCCACAACTATGAAAGCCGTGGGATAGCCAAGGCACCGGAGCAGAGTTTTGAGGATTTATTTGCCGAGCGTCAGGCCCTGTACCGCAAATATGCAGATATTACGTTGAGCTGCGATGGACTGGATTTACAGCAGGCACTGGATGAGTTGCTGCAGAGGTTGCAGGGATAGTCTTTAAGGGTTTTGAGCCCCTTAGATAGGGGGCTCGAATTTGCGTTACTCTACAGCGGTAACTGGGTAGTATATTTTACTTGCTTAAGGGCAAAAGTGGAGTTTACTGAAGCGACATTGGGCAAATGCACCAGTGAGCGCTTCAGCAGTTGCTCATAGTGCTCAACGCTGTCTACTACTACACGCAGTACGTAGTCTTTGTCGCCACTGGTTGAATAGCACTCAACGACCTCCTGTACATCCTGCACTGCGGTTTCAAAATTGTTCAGGGATTCTTCATCGTGGTTGTGGATGGTCACATAACAGTATACGGTGACGCCTAGGTCCAATTTTCGCGGGTCCAGCAAAGTGACGCGGCCGCGAATAATGCCATCTGCCTCCAGTCTCTTGATGCGTCGCCAGCAGGGCGTGTGGGAGAGACCAACTTTGTCTCCGAGTTCCGCCATGGAATAATCGGCGTTCTCCTGCAGCGCTCGTAGAATCTTGCGGTCAAAATCATCCAGGTCTGTCGAACGCTTCATAAAGACTCCTATCCTATAAAAATTAGCTCGATCGAGATTTTCATCACAAATTTACGCACATTTACGTAAATAAAGCAATGCTCTGTTGCGCTTAACGAACTAGTATGACCTGACTAATCCGTTTCAGGCTGAAAGCTTTTTGTGATTCCCCGCCAAAAGACTTTTCAGGGTGGTGAAAAAATGTGCGCTTGGCTGATGCGGTGAAGTGATTCGGAAGAATAATGACTCATAACTCGAACCGGGTTTCGAGAAGAATAAATGACCGGAAATTAGGTGTATGACTGATAAAGTAGCCAGTCCCCAGCGCGTGGTGGACCCCCAGGTAAAGAAACAAATATCACTGGATGATCGCTATACCACTCTCAAAGGCCGTGTACTCCTCTCGGGAATACAGGCCCTGGTGCGCCTGCCTATTGACCAGATGCGCATGGACCAATCCCGCGGTCTGAATACCGCGACTTTTATTTCCGGTTATCGCGGCTCCCCCTTAGGTGGTTACGATTTACAGCTCTCCCGGGCCAAGAAGTTGCTGGACCAACACAATATTCGTTTCCAGCCTGGGGTGAATGAGGAGCTGGCCGCCACAGCTGTGTGGGGCTCCCAGCAAGTTGGCTTGTTCGACGGGGCCCGAGTGGATGGGGTCTGTGGTATTTGGTACGGCAAGACACCCGGTGTAGACCGCTCCTGTGACGCTTTCCGCCACGCTAATGCTGCGGGTTCCTCTCCAAAAGGTGGCGCATTGATTGTCGCCGGCGATGATCATGGCTGTAAATCCTCTTCCTATCCGGGCCAGTCAGAATTTGCTTTCGTGGATATGCATATTCCGGTGTTGAACCCCGCGACAGTGCAAGAGGTTTTGGATTATGGCCACTATGGCTTAGAGCTTTCCCGCTTTAGTGGATGTTGGGTAGCAATGATTACCTTGGCGGAAAATATGGACAGCTCCGCCACCGTGGAAGTGGATCCCCAGCGGGTGCAGTTTCACTACCCGGAGATCGAGCGCCCCACGGGCGGCCTCAATATTCGCAAACAAGATAATCCCCTTGAGCAGGAAGAGCGCCTTTGGCGCCACAAGCGTCCGGCGGCACTGGCGTTTGCCCGGGCTAACAAGTTGAATAAAGTGGTGCTGGAAAACCCCCAGGCCAGCCTCGGTATCGTTACTGCCGGCAAGGCTCACTTGGACCTGTTGCAGGCTTTCGAGGATATGGGTATTGATGAGGGGCAGGCCAGGCAGCTGGGTATCCGGATCCTCAAAGTTGGGATGAGCTATCCCCTCGACGTGCCCGGTATTCAGGAGTTTGCCCGTGGCCTGGATACCCTGCTGGTGCTGGAGGAAAAGCGCAGTCTGATGGAGGTACAGCTCAAAGAGGAGCTGTACAACGTACACCTTAAAGATCCTAACTTCCCGCGTATTCTCGGCAAAGTGGACGAGCACGACCAACCTCTGATGCCGGCTTATGGAGAGCTGTCCCCGGCTATTATTGCCCAGGTATTGGGCCTGATCCTGGATCAGGACAAGCTGGGCGAGCGCGGACAACACCGCTTGATGCGTCTCGATGCCCTGGCTCGGCGCATTGCTCAGCAAGCAGGTTCCAGTGTGTCGCGCCTGCCTATGTTTTGTGCTGGCTGTCCCCATAATCGCTCTACCAAGGTCCCAGAGGGTAGTCGCGCCCTCGCCGGTATCGGCTGCCACTATATGGCCCAGTGGCTGGATCGCGAGACCTTCACCTTTACCCAAATGGGCGCCGAGGGCGTCAATTGGGTGGGCCAGGCACCGTTCACTGATGAGAAACACGTGTTTGTGAACCTGGGGGATGGCACCTATTTCCATTCGGGTATCCTGGCGATTCGCGCTTCTGTCGCCGCCAAGGTGAATATCACCTACAAGATTCTCTTTAACGACGCCGTGGCTATGACGGGCGGTCAGCCCCACGACGGAGAGTTGGCACCGGATATGATTTGCCGTCAGGTGCTGGCGGAGGGCGTAGAAAAAGTCGTTCTGGTAATGGATAACCCGGATAAGTATCAGGGTGCTCTGAGCTTCCCCTCGGAAGTGGAGATCCGCCACAGGGATTACATGCCGGCGGTGATGGAAGAGCTGCGTGAAGTGGAAGGCTGTACAGTCATTATTTACGACCAGACCTGCGCCACTGAGCTGCGCCGCAAGCGCAAACGGGGGCTGTTGCCGCAGGCGGAGGGGCGCCCCTATATCAACGAACTGGTCTGTGAGGGGTGTGGCGATTGTGTGCAGCAGTCGAGCTGTATCGCTGTGGAAAAGGTTTCTACCACCCTGGGTGACAAGCGCCGCGTTAACCAGACCGGCTGTAACCAAGATCTGTCCTGTATCAATGGCTTCTGTCCCTCGTTTGTGACGGTAAAAGGCGGCCGCCTGGCTAAGGGGGCACGCGTTGGCGATGTGCTGCGTACAGAGGCGGATAAATTGCCGGCGCCGCAGCTTCCCGGTCTTGGCGAACCCTATAACTTCCTGGTAACAGGAGTTGGTGGTACGGGTGTTGTGACGATTGGTGCGCTATTGGCAATGGCTGCACATATAGAAGGCAAAGCCTGCAGTACCCTCGACCAGACCGGCCTTGCGCAAAAAGGGGGCGCGGTGTATTCCCATATCCGTTTTGCCGCCCAGCCCGATGCGTTGCAGGCGGTTCGGATTTCCGACGGCCGCGCCGATGCGCTGATGGCTTGTGATCTGATTGCTGCCGGCAACCTTGCCGCCTGTCTGGCCAAGCTGGATGAAACCCATAGCCGCGCGGTAGTGAATACTCACCTGAGCCCAACCGCCGCTACTGTTTTGGGGCGTGAAGATGCCCACTCCCCCCAAGCGGTTCTCGACACACTGAGCGACGCAGTTCGCGAACTGGATTCCATCGAGGCCCATCGTCTAACCAAATCTGCGTTGGGTGATACTCTTGCGGCCAATATATTCATGCTGGGCTTTGCTTGGCAAAAAGGCTTACTGCCACTCTCAGAGGAATCGCTGCTGCAGGCGATTAAGCTCAATGGCGTAGCGGTGGAGGCCAACCAGCAAGGGTTTGCCGCGGGGCGACTAGCCGCTGCGGATCGCAAGGTCTTGAATCGTCTTCTTGCCCATGACCGAAAGCCAGCGGCCTTACCGCAGGGGCTCGAAGAAGTGGTGGCCCACCGGATTGAACACCTGACTGGCTACCAAAATGAGCAGTTGGCTAGGCATTATCAGGGGCTGGTGGATAAGGTAAAAACCGCCGAGACTCTCAGGGTACCAGGAGGCCAGGCGCTTGCTGAGGTCGTCGCGCGAAATTATGCCAAGTTGCTCGCCTACAAAGATGAGTATGAAGTGGCGCGCCTCTATACGGATGGTCGTTTTACCCAGTCGCTAAAGGAAAATTTTAGTGGGGACTTTGAACTCGAATTTAATCTGGCTCCGCCGCTGCTGGCGCGTTTCGATAAGGTACTTGGGCGCCCCCGCAAAATGAAATTTGGTGGCTGGATGTTTAAAGCATTTAGCTTGCTGGCCAAGCTGAAGTTCCTGCGCGGAACAGCCCTGGATATTTTTGGCTATACTGCCGAGCGTCGAATGGAGCGGGCCTTGATTACAGAGTATGAACAGCTGGTTAACAAGGTAGTGAGTGGGTTGAACGAGCAAAATCACCAGGCGGCTATTGAATTGCTCAGCTACCCGGAGACGATTAAAGGCTACGGACATATCAAGGAGGCCAATGTGCTGGAGGCCAAGCAGCAGAGGGAGCAAGCGCTTAGCCTTTTTGAAAACCCCGCGCATAACACCGAGCGAGCTCGAAACGTTGAAATTTTCGATCCGGCCAAAGCCCAGCAAGTAGGCTAAATCGCTTTCCGGTAGCCGTTCTTGGTGATTTTCACCGAGGATGGCTTGCCGGAAACAGGAAATACTGCCTACCAGAACCCTTGCATACGCACGGCAAACTGTTTGGTTTGATCGCGGATAAAACGGTCATTTCCCAGTGTCACATTCACCATCAGACGCACTTTGGGATTGAAATAATAATTAAACCCAAAAACGAAGTTGCTGACTTTCATGTTGGGAATATCTTTATTTTCGATGGTGTCGTAGCGTGCGGTAACCTCGAAAGCCCCCTCGGGCGGTCTAGGTTTGATAGATCTGAAAACTCCACTTTTCTCATCGTAGGGTTTGTGCTGACCGGTGATGGCCCAGCTGCCAGTGATGTACCAGCTGTGTACGCTCTGGTCGCCAATAAAGCAGCCAGTGATGGGGTCGCAAAGAAAACTGGGTGGGCCGCCAAAGAAATCCCCGAAGGTGATTTCTGAGAGGTAAATATCGCCGGAAAAATTACCAAAAGCGTACTCTGACTGAGCGTAAAAAGGTCCGTAAGTGCCGGCTAATTCCAGCCCTAGAATCCATACTTCTCCGCCAGGTCTGCCCTGATAAAACTCATCGTCACCGAATTCGCCGAAGAAAAATTCTACCCCGCCGGGGCTCAGGGCTACCAACTGCTCGGGGCCGCGACGCCCGGCGTACTCAATCAAAGCCTCTCGTGGGAGAGTATCTTCATTGGCATCCTCATAGCTAAAGGATGCCCCCAGGTGTACTGTGCTGTCGAAATCGTTGATTGGTGCCCAGGTAAAGCGGGAAGCGGCCCCTACGCCTTCATTGCGGGGATCACCGGGGTTGCGCAGGTTGAATAGAGTGATCCCAAAAGTATGGCAGCACCAGTGGGTGTTCCAGCCAATTCCCTGTTGCCTGCCGCGATTGTCGAAAATACCAGCTGAAGAACCAAAGGATCGCTCCATCATGGTGATTTGATTGGATGAGGTCAGCTGGCTCATAGAGCGACTTGGCTTAAAATTTCCTATACGAAGATCGCCGTCAAAAATTTCCGTGCCCAGAAACACATCGCGAAGCCCCCCTGTTCCAGAAGAGGCGAAGTCTCTCTCCAATTTGTATTCCCATTCCCATAATTTCCCCCTCATTGTCAGTCGCACACGGCGAAAATCTGTGGTGTTTACCGGTTCTTCAAAGTTGTCGATAATTAAGAGCCTTTGTAGTTGGCCATCGTCCTTGTCAAAAAAGTACGTATCAAAATGGATACGTCCGCCGAGCTCAGCGGAAAAATTATCGTCTTCGGAGGTGATCTTGAGCCCGCCCTCGGTTTTAGCCTTATCGGCAATACTGGGTAAGGGGAAAAATACACAGGCTAGGGCGCAATATAGGCCGTAGTATTTCATTGGGTGCTCTCTGAAAACTGTTCTATCTACAGCGGCGTGTTGTTGCAGTTTAGCAAGCCCGTATGATCAGCTATTGGCTTTGCGCGGGTGGCGCACCAAAGTAGGCAGTGGTGGTGTGTGACTGGCGTTGATCCGCGACCTTGGTTCCAGGGGTGAGTCGATTTGGCTGCAGCCTGGTCATTAAACTAGATAAGCTTTCATCTCATTCATTGTTGCCAGCGCAACCTAGGTTTAGGTGTGCGCCTCAAAGGGTATTCATTGCCCCGCGCCGGCCAGTGGCCGGCGCGGTAAGCTCTTATGCTGAATTACTCTGGTTGATTAGCGGATAACTCAGATGCGTTCCAGTTTATAACCCTCTTTTTTCATCCGTTCCACGATGCTGCCTTGCCCAACTAGGTGGCCGGCACCGACAATTACAAAGAAAGAGGAGTAGTTCGGTGCCTTGGACATAATTCGCTCGGCCATCTTTTCATTACGTTGGAAAAACAGTTTGTCGTAAAGTGGTTTGTATTCGGGGTTTTCTGTGAGTCCATCGAGAATGATCAGGCGGTTGAGGGTGTCCTGATCCCCCGCTTTCCAGGCATTGGTGACCTGTGGCAAGAAGGTAGAGATGTCTTCCAGTTGCTCAAGGGTTTGCTGTAGCAAGAGGGCGGGATTATCCAGGCCGTTTAAAAGCTGGAATTGCTGCAATACGCCTTCCAGCTCCAAAACTGGTTTGCCATCTTTTTTGGCTTTACTCAAAAAGTGTCGGTCGATACCCAGTTCCGGGTTGAGGCCGTAAGCCTGCATTTCAATCATGCTCATGGTAATCATGGCGATAGCGGGACGCTGCCGAATAAATATAGCTTCGGGTATATTGCGTTTGTGCATCCACGCCTGCAGTTTCTTGTATAAATCTGGGGGTAGATCGTCGCGCAGACTGCGCTCTCCATGGTAAACCGATTCCATCCTGATTTTTTGTTGCGTTATCACGTCAGTTTCAACCGCGAGGACATCGGCTTCAACGGCAATGGCATCACTGTTGGCATAGGCGCGTTCTATTCGGGAGCGCATCGGATAAAAATCTTCTGTTGCCAAGTGGATGGATCCGAGCAGGTAGACAGTTTTTTCCTTTTTGGTGGCTTTCCATAAAATACCTTGGTCAATCTCGGCGGCAGAGGCAAAACCAACAAACACAATAAGAGCAAGAGTGATCGACAGCTTTAGATAGCGATGAAACATTGCTTTTCCCTGAATATATTGAAGCAAAAGATATTAGCACTGGTTAAGCCCGCCTCACACCTGGCGATGGAAGAAGGCAAATTGGCCGTAAAAGACGATTTTGTTGCAAGTCTGTGTGGAATTTACTGGGAAATTATTCTTGTGAGGGTCAAAATGCATCCTTTGTTCCACTTTTGCGGTATGTATTTTGAGAATTGTACAAGTCTGGCCTGAATTAGAGCCTGGGGATACAGGAAAGGCCGCACTGGAATTTATACAGGAGTTGACTCGGCAGGGTGTTAAGCCTGTTGTCATCTCGGCTGGTGGGGCGCTGGTAGCGCGTCTCGAGTTACATGGGATCCAGCATACTCAACTGCCTTTGAACAAGAGGCCCATTTTAGCTATAGCCATGGTGCGTCGCTTACGTAATGCTCTGCAGGGTTTAAATGCCGATGTTATCCATGTGCATGGCCGCTTGGCGGCCCAACTGGTTTGGCGTGCTTGGCGCGGCATGGAGGAAAGTGCGCGTCCCAGTCTTGTTACCCATGTTGACCAATATTATTTGCCCAATCGCAGGGATGCGGGGCTGACTGGTGGTCACTCCGTAATTGTATCCTCTCAGGGAATAGCCGATCATCTGCGGGAGCACTACGGAGAGAAGTTGGCAGAGCCGGTAGCGGTGGTGCACCAGGGAATCAGCTCCCGGGAGTTCGATCGCAGCAAGCCTATTCCGAGCCAGTGGCATTTGCGACTTCTTAATAGCTACCCGCAACTGGAAGGTAAAAACTGGTGGCTTTACTCGGGCTCTCTATCGGAAGAGGGGGAGCTGGATGTGTTTTTGCAGGCTCTGGCACACGCTGTCAATCGCAGTGAAAATTTGTTCGGTCTGGTAGTGGGCGCGCTGCGAGAAGACGATTTGCGCTATGTGCGTAAACTCGAACAGCAGGCCCGTGAACTGGGACTGGAGGGGCGGGTGTTATTTCTGGGGGATAGGAAAGATTTGCGGGAGCTCTATGCTTCCTCACAACTGACCTTTTGCCTGGACGGTGCAAAGGAACCAAGTGGCAAGAGCGCTATACAGGCTTTGGCAATGGGCTGCCCGGTACTTGCCTATAGGGATAGCTGTGCGGGAGAGATACTTGCGCGCTGTTTCCCTGAAGGGATGGTTGAGCGAGAGAGCCCTTCGACTTTATCCGAAGTGGGCCTGGCTCTGATGGCGCGGGGCGCTAAGGCGGAGCTGTATGGTTTTTTCTATGAGGATGCCGTGAAGCAGACGGTGAGCTTTTACCGATCACTGCGTGATTTTTCATTGATGGGTGAGGCCTAACCTTTGTTCTCTAGAAACTAAAATGACCATTGATTGAGGCGAAATCAAAACCAGGGTTGGGGACATTGGTATAGCCATTGGAAAAGTGGCTGTAGCGCAGGGACAGCGTATGACCACTGGTAAATCGGTAGCCGAGCGCAAAGTGCAGGGCAAAATTCACTTTGGTGCTGAGTTGAATATCGCCAAACTCGCGCTGACTTAAATAGGAGGCCCCGACACCGGCTTCAGCAAAACTGCCCAGGGGTTCGTTTTGCGGATACCAGCGCAGCACTGGTTTGATTTCGATGATGTTTTGTTGTTGCGTTTCACCGAGGTGTTCCAGGCGCAGATATGAATAACTGCCTTGGCCCCACCACTGCCAAGAATTATTTGCGCTGTTGGAAGAGCTGAACAGGTAGGAGTAGTTCACACCAGCCGCTTTCGCCGTAGAGTTGGCATCCCGTTGCATCAGCACACTTCCCAACCCCTTCCCGGCGCTGATGATTATTTCCTGCCCCGCAAAAGCAATTGGTGAGCAGGAGAGGGTGCAGGTGAAGAGAAAAATACAGCCAACTACTGTGTTGTCACTTACGCGCTTTAAAAAATATTTGTTCATGGATTGTGGGGTGATAATTACACAAAAACGTACCTAAGGTGACTCTGCAAAATTCCGAAGTATTTCCGCGGAACTTTAATACCGCGTCTCACGTCTTTAGCTGCCAAGCCACACCCGGTTGAGCTTTCAGGGGGAATCACGCCCAATATTACGGCTTCATGAAAGGTCTGGGTATTCCTGCGAAGCCACGTCCCGATTGTGAGCAGCGTTGAAAGCCAAAAAAGTATTACGGAATAATTTAGAGCTTCTCTAAGACTAGTGGGAAAGTGATTGATGGCAAGCGCACTGGGTGCCGTTCGCCATCGGCTTCCTCTTGTTTGATTCGGCTTGAAATCCGCCCTCATTTTTTATGGCTTGGGGAGCCTCTGAACAAGTCCTTAATTTCTTCGCAGCCTGCAGGGCTACCCTTTCCTATTCCTAAATTATTCAGAGGCTTCTCGAGCTGCTAGCGCCACTGTCGCTTTAGTTGACGGATAGCATCGGAGTGTAATTGACGCGCGCGCTCCTGGCTAAGACCCAGCTGCTCACCGATGACACGGAAAGAGCAATCCCTGTCTGAGATCAGTCCATAGCGCAGATTTAGAACCGTCCTCTGGCGAGCGGGTAGTCGGTCGACCGCTTCGCGTAGACGCTCAGCCAGTTCTTGATTGGTTACCAGCTCATCGGTGTTGTAGAGTTCATCGGCGGGGGCGTAATCCAGGCGGGTGCTGCTCTGGTCGTCTGCGACAGGGTCGTCCAGGGAGCCTGTGGGACCAGGCAGCTTGAGTAAGCTCTGGATACGTTCGAGATCCAGACCTGTGTGTCTGGCTAGGTTTTCATCCGAGGCGGGTTGTCCCAGAGCGCGGACCTCACCGATTGCCCGGTAAATCGCCCGCAGGTCATCCTGGACATTGGCTGGCTGGCGAACCAGGTCCTCATTGCGGCGCATAGCCAGCTGTATTTCTTGCTGAATCCACCAGTATGCATAGGTTGAGAAGCGGTATCCCATTTGCGGTTTGAAACGCTCAATCGCTTTCATCAAGCCGACATTGCCTTCCTGAATTAAATCAATAAAAGGCACGGAGGGATTGCGGAAGCGTTTGGCTATGGCGATAACCAGACGCAAATTGCACTGGATGAGTTTTTTGCGTTGCGCCTGAAAACGCCTGAGTAGCCCGCCAAGTCTGCTTCTTTCCCGCCGCGTGAGCTCGTCGAGAGTCAGTACCTTCTCCGTATGGGCTATGATCAAACCGTGATCATAGGCGCCAGTGCTACCGCGTTGCTCCACTCCCTCGCTGCGCAACTGCACAAGCTCGGTACCACTCTGTTGCAATCTCTCGATGAGAGTATCCTCAAGATCACGCAGCAGGCAGGTGGTGCTGTGTTCCTCCTCGGGGGTGAGTAATTCAAGCCGGTAGAGGTGCTTGAGATAGCTCTGCATTGGGGTACTGCCGCTTTCGCTCAGTGGTTCCCCAGTTGAATGAATCTCTTCGACATCGGGTCCGGAATCTTCTGCCGGGCCACGACTTTCCGCATTGGAGCAGGAATCGGAGAGGGCGTTGTCTGTATCCTTCAGCCAGTCTTCATCCCTTGAGTAGAAATTTTCTCGGGACAAGTGCTTTAACCTTCTGTTGACTGCGTGAACGATATGTCTCGTTTGGTCTCTCCAGGCGCTTTGGCGTTCATTTCACCTTAACAATAGTTGAAGGTTGAATATGACGCCTGAATAAGGCTGACTCGCGGGTTTTTTTGGAAGGGATAAGGTTAAGGTGAAGTATCGCTGGGTGGCGCGGGTGCTGCCCTGAAGTGTCAGCACCTTGGTGTGGGGAAGAGGGCCTATTTCAGGCGCCTGAACCGCATTTTCTTCCCGCCTTGGGTAGGCTTCATAAAGAAGGAGCCGAACATGGCGCGTTCCACTATAACGAGATCGCCGGCCTGCCAGAATATGCGGCCAGTATCATTCTGCTTCCAAATGTGGCCGTTCTCCAGGGTGACGATCTTTTTATCGTGGGCGCCGTCCTGGATATCTGCGATTTTTGCTTCGATCGACTCTGGAGCTTCGACAATTTGCTTCAATTCCTGGCCAAAATCTTGTTCGGCGCGTTTCTCGAGAGAGAGGCTCAACTTGTCATAGCAGGACAACCGGTCCGTATTGGTTGTTATTTCAGGGCACTCTTTGAGTTACTTACCAAGAGAATTGGCGGAAATGGTGGGGGCGAGTAGGGTCAGCAGGGAGGCTATAAAAATTCGTTTCAAGACTATTTATCGCATTATTTGCCAAGTGTGGCCTTTATTTTGCCGGAGCGGCTCGTGATGGACAATTGGATTTGTGCGCCTCAGCACGCTTTTAATGGAACCCGCATGGAAAAATAGCTTCAATAGCGTTGTGCCGATTAGCCGCGTAAAGGGCTTCAATTCGGCTTAGCTGCCATAGCGGTACTTGTCTTGAGGGTTTCGCAAGTATCTGGCTATTGGTTGGGTTTAAATTATAGGCAAAACTATCCAGGGGCGGAAAAATGAAAAGTCTTATCACTCCCGCAGTGTTATTGGCTACTGCAGGTTACCTCGGTATGGAGGGGTTAAGCCTCTCATTTTCAGGCGAGGCTTTTGCCTCGGCGGGAGTGGTCACGGTGTCCCAAACTCAACAGGGGCAGGGTGTGGAGCGGGAATTTTCCGGCAGCGGCGGCAAGAAGGGAGAGATACTCGGCGGCAGTGAGATGATGGAGTTTGATGGGGATGTTTTTGCTGATGTTCCTGAGCAGACTGAAATAGGCGATAGAGCAGGGCAAGGGCAGAGAAGCCAGTCGGGAGAAGATTCCCCAGGTAAGCGCCAGGGTTAATGTTTACCGCTATTGATCATAATAAAAAACCGGGTGCCACCCGGTTTTTTATTATCGGCATTATTTAGCGCTTTTGGGCGCTGAAATGTTTGCCGCTTTGGTTCCGGCTGTCATCGCCCATCAAATATAAGTATGTGGGCATAATTTCTTCCGGGGTGGCTACGGATTTGGGGTTTTCTGCGGGATAGGCCGTTGCGCGCAGGGCCGTGCGTGTGGCGCCTGGGTTGAGGCTGTTTACCCGAATATTCGAGACCCCTTCCAGCTCATCGGCGAGTACCTGCATCAGTCCTTCCGTGGCGAACTTTGATACAGAGTAGGCGCCCCAGTACGCCCGTCCTTTCACGCCAACACTGGAACTGGTGAATATCACCGACCCAGCTTCAGATTTTTCCAGCAGTGGTAACAGCGACTTGGTGAGTCCAAATGCTGCGTTCACGTTAACCTGCATCACCTGTTGCCATGTGGAGAAATTGTAACTTGTCAGGGGGGTGCGCTGTCCGAGCAGGCCTGCATTGTGAAGCAGGCCATCGAGGCGGCCAAACTCCTGATCGATCGCCTCGGCGAGATTTTCAAAATTTTCTATGCGGGCTTCACTGAGGTCCATGGGGAAAATAGCCGGCTGCGCCCCTCCGGCGGCTTCAATCTCGTCGTAGACCATTTCGAGTTTGGGGGTGGTGCGGCCCAGTAGTATCACGGTGGCCCCGTGAGCAGCGAAAGTTTTCGCGGCTGTTTTTCCAATGCCGTCTCCGGCGCCGGTAACGAGTATGATTTTATCTTTCAGTAGGTTGGAGGGCGCGACATAGTCGCCGGCAAATTCAGACATGAAAAATCCTGATGCTGGCGCCCAGCATCGGGCCGGGCATGATTTCGAAAGTTAAATATAGTGTTGCTGTAGCAGGGGCCAGATTTCATCCACTGAGCTGACCAAGTGATCGGCACCCCAGTTGGCGGGGTTGTCAGAGGCATCGATATAACCGTACGCACAGGCAATGGTGGGCATGCCCGCACGCTGACCGGCAATAATATCCCGTTGGTGATCGCCGATATAGACCGCCTCCCCTGGAGTGCAGCCTATTTTGCTGCAGGCGAGCAAAATCGCTTCGGGATCCGGTTTGGATTTGCTCACATGATCGGGGCAAATAACCGTGGAGGCCGGTGGCAGGTATTCAAATGCCTGCATAAGTGGGACAGTGAATGCCTCTGGTTTATTGGTAACAATGCCCCAGGGGATTTCATTTTGTGCGAGTGTGTCGAGCAAGGGTTCTATGCCGGGGAAAGGCACGGTTTGCTCAGCCAGGTGGGCCAAGTAAAGGTCTAGTAGGCGCTGCAATAGGCTGGAAAATTCGGGGTCGCCCTCCTGCTTACCAAACCCCAGGGTAACGAGGGCCCGAGAGCCGCTCGAAACGGTGCCGCGGATAACCTGATCGGGCAGGGGGGGCAGCTGCTCCTGCTGTCGCAACTGGTTGAGCACGACGATAAAGTCCGGTGCGGTGTCGAGGAGAGTACCATCCAGGTCAAATAAAACAGCTTTCATTGTATGGTTCGCTTCGCTTACTCGGGTTTGCTGGCATACATCAGGTAGTTGACGTCGACATCGCGGGGATTGAGTTTATAAGTGCGTGTCACCGGGTTGTAGGTCATGCCGGTCATATCGCGCAGCTCCAGGTCCGCCTCGCGCAACCAGGCCCCCATTTCTGAGGGGCGGATAAACTTGCTGTATTCATGGGTGCCTTTGGGTAGTAAGCGTAGGATATATTCCGCTCCCACCACTCCGAAAAGCCAGCCTTTGGGAGTGCGATTAATGGTCGAGAAAAATAGGTGGCCGCCTGGTTTGACGAGCTTTGCACAGGCGCGGATTACCGAGGATGGATCGGGCACATGTTCGAGCATTTCCAGGCAGGTAACGACGTCATAGCTACCCGGTTGTTCCTCGGCAAGTGCCTCCACGGCGATTCGTTGGTAATCCACATTTACGCCGCTTTCGAGTGCATGGAGTTTGGCGACGTTGAGAGGCGCTTCCCCCAAATCAATACCTGTAACGGTTGCGCCTCTTTGCGCCATGGCCTCGGTTAGAATGCCCCCACCGCAACCGACATCCAACAGTTTTTTGCCGGCCACTAAAGCATGCCTATCAATATAGTTGGCACGCAATGGGTTGATTTCATGGAGCGGTTTAAACTCGCCTTCTTTATCCCACCAGCGGCTGGCGAGCTGCTCGAATTTGGCGATTTCCGCGGGATCTACATTACTCATGAATTTCTCTGCAAACTCCGTCGCTGTTAACCCGGCAAATAAGCCAGCGGGTTAAGGCGGCACAACAGCGTGCCCTCACCGGCTGCTGGCCGGCGCAAGCCTGTGAAATACCGGTAGGTTCGCTTGGCGGCGCCAGTACTTCGCGGGCGGTAATAAAGCCGGTGAGGGTTCATCGGTTTTATTGTCTGATTAATGGATAGCCGGTTGTTTTCAGTGGCTGAAACGCGGCGATCAAATCGCGGCTAGCGCGAATGGCCGGAGATTCTATCACGCCACAGTTGTGCCCGCTGGATTACCTCTGTCTCGTTCAGGGTGAGCAACTGGCGTTCTCTCAATAATTGTTTTCCCGCCACCCAAACATCGCTGACATTGTGGCCTCCGCCGGCGTAAATGAGTTGAGACATGGGGTCGTGTACTGGTTGTTGCTCCAGGCCGGCCAGATTGATTGCGGCGATATCGGCGCTCTTGCCGGTTTCCAGGCTACCGGTCTCCTCTTCAATGCCCAGTGCGCGGGCACCGTTGATGGTGGCCATTGCCAGGGCCTGGTGTGCGGGTAGTGCGGTAGCCTTGCCGCTGACAGCCTTGGCCAGTAGCGCGGCGGTATTGGCTTCGGCAAACAAGTCCTGGCTGTTGTTGCTGGCGGCACCGTCAGTGCCCAGTGACACATTGATACCGGCATCGAGCATCTCCATGGTGGGGCAGAAGCCCGAGGCAAGTTTGAGGTTGGATGATGGGCAGTGGGCCACGTGCGCACCGCTGGTTTTTAACAGTTCTATATCCCGCTCATTGGTCGCAACCATGTGCACACAGAGGGTCTGTGGATTCATCAGGCCCAGGCGCTGCAGTCGCTCGGTGGGGCGTTCACCATTTTGCTTTAAGGCCGTTTCCACTTCCTGGTAAGTCTCGTGCAAATGTATTTGCACGGGAATTTGTGCCTCGGCGGCGCACACAGCAATCTTTTCCAGGGTCTGGTCGCCAACCGTGTAGGGCGCATGTGGCGCAAAGACGACTTCGATGCGTTCATGGGCGCGGTAATCGTCGCGCAGGGTCAACCCCTTGTGCAGGGCTTCTTCGGCGTGTCGGCTCCAGGGGGTGGGTACATCCAGCACGGGGAAGGCGATGTGCGCGCGGATACCGGTTTCCCGCGCGGCGATAGCAACGGCCTCCGGGAAAAAGTACTGGTCGGAGAAGGTCGTGGTGCCCGAGCGCAACATCTCGGCAATGGCGTGGCGGCTGCCATCGGCGACAAACTGGGGTCCAACCCAGCGCTCTTCCGCGGGCCAGATGTGCTGTTCCAGCCACTCCTTGAGCGGGCGGTCATCGGCATAGCCGCGCAGCAGTGTCATTGGAGCGTGGTTGTGGGTATTGATTAGCCCCGGAATCAGGGCGTGCTGCCCGAGTTCCACTTCCTGTTTTGCCTTGAAGCGAATCTTGGCCTCTGAAGAAGGCAGCAGGGCGGTGATGCGTCCCTGTTCTATGGCTAGAGAGCAATTTTCGTACACTTTTTGTGTGGGGATCACTGGGATAATCCAGCGTGCGTGAATCAGGGTGTCTATGGGTTGGAGCATGGGAACTTGGCAGCGGCGGTTAGGGTGGAGTTTTACTTTAGCGGCAGAGTTGGCCTGCGGCAACAGGGGCCTGGAGACGCTTCAGAAGTGCGTGGGGGCAGCCTCCAAAGGCGTCAAACTGTGCTAGAATCGCCCGCTTATCCGGGCTCAGTACTCATGCCCGCGCTATAAAAGGAACGTCGTAAGCCATGGGCGAATTAGCCAAAGAAATCTCTCCGATTAATATCGAAGAAGAACTCAAGCAGTCTTATCTCGACTACGCCATGAGCGTGATTGTCGGGCGCGCGCTGCCGGATGTGCGCGATGGCCTCAAGCCGGTACACCGTCGTGTGCTCTTCGCTATGAGCGAGCTTAAAAACGACTGGAACAAATCCTATAAAAAGTCAGCGCGTGTCGTTGGCGATGTAATTGGTAAATATCACCCGCACGGGGATACCGCGGTCTACGACACCATTGTGCGTATGGCCCAGCCGTTCTCTATGCGCTACACCCTGGTGGATGGCCAGGGTAACTTCGGTTCTATTGATGGCGATAGCCCGGCCGCCATGCGTTATACAGAAATTCGCATGGATAAGTTGGCCCACGAGCTGCTGTCCGATCTCGATAAAGAAACCGTCAACTTTGTCGACAACTACGATGGTTCCGAGCAAATGCCAGAGGTGTTGCCCTCTCGCGTGCCGAACCTGCTGGTCAATGGCTCCTCTGGTATTGCGGTGGGCATGGCCACGAATATCCCCCCACACAACTTGGGTGAGGTTGTCAGTGCCTGTCTGGCACTGATTGGCAATCCCGAGCTGTCCGTCGACGACCTGATGGAATATATACCCGGGCCTGATTTCCCCACGGGTGCAACCATTAATGGCCGAGCCGGTATCCTGATGGCCTACCGGACCGGCCGCGGGCGTATTTATGTCCGCGCCAAGGCCGATGTGATTCGCGATGACAAGACCAATCGCGAAACCATCATAATCACCGAGATTCCCTTCCAGTTGAACAAGGCGCGTTTGATTGAGCGCATTGCTGAGCTTGTGAAAGAGAAGAAGATCGAGGGTATCTCTGAACTGCGCGACGAGTCCGATAAAGACGGTCTGCGCGTGGTGATCGAATTGAAGCGCGGTGAGCTGGGTGATGTGGTTCTGAATAACCTCTACTCCCAGACTCAGCTGGAAAGCGTATTCGGTATCAATATGGTCGCTCTGGTCGACGGCCAGCCGAAGGTACTGAACCTGAAGGAGCTGCTCGAGCACTTCGTGCGTCATCGCCAGGAAGTGGTTACCCGTCGTACGGTTTACCTGTTGCGCAAGGCGCGTGAGCGCGGCCATATCCTGGAAGGCCTGGCTATCGCCATTGCCAATATTGACCCGGTCATTGAGTTGATCAAATCCTCCTCGACTCCAGCGGATGCCCGCGAGGCGCTGTTGGCCAAAGGTTGGCCGGTGGGCAATGTACAGCAGTTCCTGGAGCGCGCCGGCGCCGATGCCTGTCGTCCGGATGACCTGCCGAGTGAGTTCGGTTTGCGCGATGACGCTTACTATCTGTCCCCGGCCCAGGCTCAGGCCATTCTCGAGTTGCGCCTGCATCGCCTCACCGGTATGGAGCACGATAAGTTATTGGCGGAATACCAGGATCGACTGGAGCAGATCGCAGAATACCTGCATATCCTTGGCAGCTTCGAGCGTCTAATGGAAGTCATCCGCGAAGAACTGGAGCAACTGTCAAAAGACTTTGGCGATGAGCGTCGCACGGATATCGTTGCGTCCCGCCAGGATCTTACTGTGGAAGACCTGATCACCCCGGAGGATAAAGTAGTAACCATCTCTCACGGGGGTTACGCGAAGAGCCAGCCGCTCACCGATTACCAGGCCCAGCGCCGCGGTGGTATGGGCAAATCCGCCACCCAGGTGAAGGACGAGGATTTTGTCGAGCACCTGCTGATCGCCAACTCCCACGACACTATTTTGTGTTTCTCCAACAAGGGCAAGGTGTACTGGCTTAAAGTGTACGAAGTCCCCACCGCCGGCCGAGCTTCTCGTGGGCGCCCGGTGGTTAATATGTTGCCGCTGGAAGAGGGTGAGCGCATCAGCAGCCTGATGCCGGTTTCCGAGTACGATGAGAAGCACTTTATTTTCTTTGCTACTGCCAGTGGCACGGTGAAGAAGACCCCGCTCACCGCCTTTGCCCGTCCGCGCAGCGTAGGGTTGCGCGCCATCGAGTTGGAAGAGGGAGATCGCCTTGTTGCCACGGCAGTGACTGATGGCGAGCGCGATGTATTGCTGCTCACCAGTGCCGGTAAGGCCGCACGCTTCTCTGAGGCGAATGTGCGCTCCATGGGGCGTGTCTCTCGGGGTGTGCGCGGTATCCGCATGCAGGAAGGCCAGGAAGTGATCGCTATGGTGATCCCGGAAGAGGGCGGTTCTGTCATGATGGCGACCGAAAACGGCTTTGGTAAGCGCACCGCTATTAGTGAGTTCCCCACTAAGGGACGCGGTACTCAGGGTGTTATTGCGATTGCCGAGAGCGAGCGCAATGGTGCCCTGGTTGGCGCCTGCCAGGTGCACCCCGGTGAGGAGATGATGTTGATCTCCGGCCAGGGCACTCTGGTGCGCACCCGTGTCGATGAGGTTTCCGTTCTGGGCCGCAATACCCAGGGGGTGCGTGTCATTCGTCTTAAGAGTGGTGAGAAACTCGTGGGACTTGGGCGCATCGAAGAGACCGAGGATGAGGGTGAAGATAACGGTGGGGAGGAGTGATCCACCCCTCGGTATCATTAAGAAAGGCTGCGATTATCGCGGCCTTTCTTGCCTCTGGCGCCCTAAAAAAAGCCTGAAAGCGTGATGCTTATCTCTCTGAAGGGCGGTTTGTGCGTCGGCACATCTAGTTGAATTTGAAACCATTTTGAGTTTGTGGAAATCAGATCATGAGGAAATATAACTTTTGCGCCGGCCCCGCCGCTCTGCCGGAACCGGTTTTACGGCAGGCACAACAGGAACTGCTGGATTGGCGCGGGTTGGGCTGCTCGGTAATGGAGGTGAGTCACCGCTCGCCGGAATTTGTCGAGGTGGCGGAGCGCGCTGAGCAGGACTTACGTGACCTGCTGACGGTGCCAGATAATTATAAAGTGCTGTTTCTACAGGGCGGGGCCACGGGGCAATTCAGCGCGGTGCCCTGGAACTTACTGGGTGCGGACTCTAAGAGAGCCGACTTTATTCACTCTGGGCAATGGGCAGCCAAAGCGATTAAAGAAGCGAGGCGCTATGGCGAGGTCAACGTGGTGGCGTCTAGTGAGGATCGCAACTTTAGCTACGTACCGGCCAGGGGTAGCTGGCAGCAGTCTGAAGGGGCGGCCTACCTTCACTACACTCCCAACGAAACTATTGGCGGTATTGAATTCGACTATGTTCCAGAGGTGGATTGTCCTCTGGTTGCGGATATGTCCTCGAATATACTCTCCAGCCCTATCGATGTAGAAAAATTTGGTGTGATCTATGCCGGCGCACAAAAAAATATAGGGCCTTCGGGGATTGCCATCGCCCTTGTGCGCGAGGACCTGCTGGATAGGGCCATGGGCAATATACCCCGAAGCCTCAGCTGGAAAGTGGCGGCGGATGCGGGCTCTATGGATAACACACCGCCGACCTTCGCCTGGTATCTTTCCGGGCTGGTTTTTCAATGGCTAAAGGCTCAGGGCGGGGTCGAGGCCATGGCTGAGCAGGCTATGAAAAAATCCACTCTGCTCTACGAGTTTCTCGATGCCAGTGATTTCTATTCCAGTCCAGTAGAGAAGTCGAGCCGCTCGCGTATGAATGCTCCCTTTGTTTTGGCGGATGATCGTCTCGACAAGCAGTTTCTATCAGAGGCGGAGAAGGCTGGACTTCTCAGTCTAAAAGGGCATCGCTCCGTCGGGGGTATGCGTGCTTCGTTATACAACGCAGTCCCTTATGAGGCGGTAGAGGCCCTGGTGGCCTTTATGGCGGACTTTGAAGCCCGCCGAGGCTAGAGATCAGGCAATTATCAAATATCAGGAAAAGTAGAAAAGCGGATGAAAGAGGAAACCGTGAGTGGCGATCAGCGCCTGCTGGAGCTGCGCAATCGCATCGACAATATTGACTCCGAGATTGCCCGACTGATCAGCGAGCGGGCCAGCTGCGCGATGGAGGTGGCTGAGGTAAAAAAGGCAACCGGAGAGGATGCGCTCTACTATCGACCCGAGCGCGAGGCGCAGGTGTTGCGCCAGGCTATGGAGCGAAATACAGGCCCCTTGACCGATGAGGAAATGGCGCGGTTATTTCGCGAGATTATGTCCGCCTGCCTCGCTTTAGAGGAGCCCGTCAAGGTGGCTTATCTCGGACCGGAAGGGACCTTTACCCAGCAGGCGGCGCTGAAGCACTTTGGCAATTCGGCCCAAAGCCGTCCACTTGCGGCGATCGATGAGGTTTTCCGTGAAGTTGAGGCGGGGGCGGTGAACTATGGCGTTGTGCCCGTGGAGAACTCCACAGAAGGTGTGATCAACCACACCTTGGACAATTTTATGAACTCCAACCTCAGTATTTGTGGTGAGGTTGAGCTGCGTATTCATCACCACCTGATGATTTCCGACGTGACCCGCCCGGAATCGATCACCCGTATCTACTCCCATGCACAGAGCCTGGCCCAATGCCGCAAGTGGTTGGATGCGCACTACCCCAATGTAGAGCGGGTTGCCGTGTCCAGCAATGCAGATGCCGCTAGGCGTGTCAAAGGGGAGTGGAATGCCGCGGCAATTGCCGGCGATATGGCGGCGGAGCTCTATGGTTTGAAAGTGCTGTCAGAGAAGATTGAAGATCGCCCTGATAATTCTACCCGCTTCCTGATTATCGGCACTCAGCGGGTTCCCGCCAGCGGGGATGATAAAACTTCCTTAATGGTTTCAATGCGCAATGCGCCAGGAGCGCTGCACGATATGCTGGAGCCGTTCCGTCGCTACGGTATCGATCTCACCAGAGTGGAGACGCGCCCCTCTCAATCAGGTAACTGGACCTATGTATTTTTTGTCGATCTCAAAGGACATTGCGATACGGCGGATATTGCCGAAGCGTTAAAAGAGGTTGGTGCCTGCGCCTCTGACCTCAAGGTGCTCGGCTCCTACCCGCGCGGTGTGCTGTGATGGGGCAGGTTGGCCGGCTGCTGGTGATTGGAGTCGGTCTTATTGGCGGCAGCTTTGCGCTCGCGCTCAAAGCTGCGGGTGCCTGTCGTGAGGTGATTGGCGTCACGCCGCAGAGAGAAGCTGGCGAACAGGCAAAGACACTTGGGGTTGTCGATCGCGCTTACACCCACCTTCCGGAGGCGCTCGGCTTGTTACAGCCTGGAGACCTGGTTTTTGTTGCGGTGCCGACACTCGCGGTGGAGTCGGTGTTTGCCCAGTTGAAGGACTATTTGCCCGCTGGTGTTACGGTGACTGACGGCGCCAGTGTCAAGGGCAGTGTGCGGTCGGCAGCGGAGAAAGTGTGGGGAGAGATGCCCAGCTTCCTGGTGCCGGGGCATCCTATTGCCGGCTCCGAGAGGAGTGGTGTGAGTGCTGCTCGGGATGATCTGTATCGCGATCACCGCATTATCCTCACGCCAGCACCCGATACTGGCGCCGACCACCTGCGCCGGGTGGTGCAGGCATGGCAGGCGGCTGGAGCTGAGGTACTGGAGATGTCTGTGGAGGAACACGATGAAGTGCTGGCCGCAACTAGTCACCTTCCGCATGTCATTGCTTTCAGTCTCGTGGATACACTGGCTCACGATGCCGAGAATGAAAATATTTTCCGCTATGCCGCCGGAGGTTTTCGCGATTTTACCCGTATCGCCTCCAGTGACCCGGTGATGTGGCGGGATATTATGCTGGCCAATCGGGAAGCCATCTTAAAAGCTATCGATCTATACAGTCTTAACCTCTCCTCCCTGCGCAGCGCCATTGCCTCCGGTGATAGCGCCGCGCTGATGGGGGTATTTACCCGTGCCAAAGCGGCGCGGGATCACTTTACAAAAATGTTGGCGAAACAAGCGTACTCAGAAACTATGCAGGCACAAGAAGTTACATTTATCGCGCAGCCGGGCGGTACCGTTAGTGGCAAACTCCGCGTTCCCGGAGACAAATCCATGTCGCATCGCTCAATTATGCTGGGCTCCCTCGCAGAAGGTGTGACTGAGGTGCAGGGGTTTCTAGAGGGGGAGGATGCTCTCGCTACCCTGCAGGCTTTCCGCGATATGGGGGTGGTGATTGAGGGACCACACGATGGCCGGGTGACAATACACGGAGTCGGCCTGCATGGCTTGAAGGCGCCACCGGGGCCTCTTTATCTGGGTAACTCGGGGACTTCTATGCGCTTGCTGGCGGGCCTGCTTGCCGGGCAGGGTTTCGATGTGAGCCTGACCGGTGATGAGTCTCTCTCCAAGCGCCCCATGAACCGAGTTGCCAACCCGTTGCGTGAGATGGGGGCGATTATCGAAACTGGCCCGGAGGGGCGCCCACCGCTCTTGGTTAAAAGCGCTGGTCAACTTAGTGGTATCCAGTATCAGCTGCCAATGGCCAGCGCCCAGGTGAAATCTGCAGTACTACTTGCTGGCCTGTATGCCCAGGGGGAGACCTCCACAGTGGAACCGGCGCCAACTCGGGACCATACTGAGCGCATGCTGCAGGGGTTTGGGTATTCCGTTGAGAGGGATGGTGCCCGAGCGACCGTGTGTGGCGGTGGGGAGCTAAAAGCTGCTCGAATTGATGTGCCGGCGGATATTTCTTCCGCAGCTTTCTTTATGGTGGCTGCCGCTATTTCTCCGGGGTCGGATGTGACTCTGGAGCATGTGGGTATCAACCCCACTCGTGATGGCGTCATACATATCCTGCGCGCTATGGGTGGTGATATAGAGCTTCAGAATACGCGTACGGTGGGTGGTGAGCCTGTAGCGGATATTCGTGTTCGCTATGCGCCGTTAAGAGGGATTCTTATACCCGAAGCTCAGGTGCCCCTGGCAATCGATGAGTTTCCCGCTCTGTTTATCGCTGCCGCTTGTGCTCAGGGAGAGACAGTCTTGACTGGTGCCGAGGAATTGCGGGTAAAGGAGAGCGATCGCATTCAGGCGATGGCCGATGGCTTGTCTGTCCTGGGGGTGAGTGCCAACCCCACCAAGGATGGGATTGTGATCGCCGGCACCTCAGGGGGGCCGGTATTTACTGGGGGCACTGTCGACAGCCTTGGGGATCACCGTATCGCCATGGCGTTTGCGGTGGCATCATTGCGTGCAAGGGATACAATTCGCATCCTGCACTGCGCCAATGTGGCGACCTCATTTCCCAACTTTGCCGAGCTGGCGGTAGGCTCAGGCCTGAAGCTACAACAGCTGTGATCTGAAGTGTCGGTTACGGGGTAGAGTTTAGGGTTGCGCGGCTTAAGAAGAAGTAGAGTTGTAAAAAGAATATGAATGACACAAACAGGCTGCCCCCGGTAGTCACAATCGATGGCCCCAGCGGCTCGGGAAAAGGGACTATTGCAAAGCTGTTGGCGGATAGGCTCGGTTTCACCCTGCTTGATTCGGGGGCGCTCTATCGGGCTGCCGCACTGGCCGCCCTACAAAAAGAGGTGGACCTTGCCGATGAGGCCGTATTAACCCAGGTTGCCAAAGACCTGGATGTGCGCTTTTTGGTGAGTGACGGTCGCCTTCAGGTTCTACTGGAGGGGCGCGATATTACGAATGAAATTCGTATGGAACGGGTGAGCATGGCGGCCTCTACGGTGGCCGCTATCCCCGGGGTGCGAGCGGCGCTACTGCAGCGCCAGCGAGATTTTCGCCTGGAGCCGGGATTGGTAGCGGATGGCCGCGATATGGGCACCACAGTGTTTCCGGATGCGCCGGTCAAGGTGTACTTAACCGCTACCGCAGAAGAGCGCGCCAGAAGGCGCGAGGCGCAGTTGCGGGAGAAGGGGGTTTCTGTTAGCCTCCGCGACCTGCTGGACGACATCCGTGCCCGAGATGCACAGGATATGAACCGAAAAGCTTCACCCCTAGCTCCCGCTGAGGATGCGGTAGAGCTCGATAGCACCGGAGTGGGTATCGAAGAAGTCCTCCGGAGAGTGTTGGCATTGGTACAGGAGCGGACTTCTTCCTGAGCCACGGTTATCAACAGTAGATAGTTTTTAACGACAGCGGCCGGGTTTTGCCAGAATTGCCCGGCCGCTGTTGTAATCCGACCCGCGTTCTGGCAGCGCGGTTGGGGTCACGGCTGGCGGTTGACTAAACTCAAGAGTTACCAACGGCTGGACCCAGCACTATAGGTATTGTAATGAGCGAGAGCTTTGCTGATCTATTTGAAGAGAGCCTAAAAAGCGTTGAAATGGCACCGGGCGCTATTGTCACTGGTGTTGTAATCGACGTAGATAAGGACTGGGTAACCGTTCACGCGGGCCTCAAGTCTGAAGGCGTTATCCCTGCTGCACAGTTCGCCAACGACAGAGGCGAAGTTGATTTGCAGGTGGGCGACGAAGTACAGGTTGCCCTGGAAGCTGTTGAAGACGGTTTCGGTGAAACCCGTCTGTCCCGTGAAAAAGCCAAGCGCGCTGAAGCCTGGAAAATCCTCGACGCTGCCCACGCGGCTGACGAAGTGGTTAAAGGCGTTATCAGCGGCAAGGTCAAGGGTGGCTTTACTGTCGACGTTGCCAACATCCGCGCATTCCTGCCCGGCTCTCTGGTCGATGTTCGTCCGGTTCGCGATACCGCGCACCTGGAAGGTAAAGAGCTCGAATTCAAGGTTATCAAGCTGGATGCCAAGCGTAACAACGTCGTGGTTTCCCGTCGCGCCGTAATGGAAGCTGCGACTTCCGAAGAGCGTGAAGCGCTGCTGGAAAGCCTGCAGGAAGGCATGAGCATTAAGGGTATCGTTAAGAACCTGACCGACTACGGTGCTTTCGTAGATCTGGGTGGTATCGACGGCCTGCTGCACATCACCGATATGGCTTGGAAGCGCATCAAGCATCCGAGCGAGATTGTAAACGTTGGCGACGAGATCGAAGTTAAAGTACTGAAGTTCGACCGCGAGCGCAGCCGTGTATCCCTGGGCCTCAAGCAATTGGGCGAGGATCCTTGGGTATCCATCAAGCAGCGTTACCCAGAGAACAGCCGCGTGAAGGCGGTTGTTACCAACCTGACCGACTACGGCTGCTTTGCCGAGCTGGAAGAAGGTGTGGAAGGTCTGGTACACGTTTCCGAAATGGATTGGACCAACAAGAACATCCACCCGTCCAAAGTTGTCCAGGTGGGCGACGAGGTAGAGGTGATGATCCTGGATATCGACGAAGAGCGTCGTCGTATCTCCCTGGGTATCAAGCAGTGTCAGGAAAATCCGTGGGATGCCTTCGCGCGTAAATTCGCTAAGGGCGACAAGATCTCCGGTAAGATCAAGTCCATCACTGACTTCGGTATCTTCATCGGTCTCGACGGCAGCATCGATGGCCTGGTGCACCTGTCCGACATCTCCTGGAATGAAGCTGGCGAAGAAGCTGTTCGCAAGTTCAAGAAAGGCGACGAGATCGAGACTGTTATCCTGGGTATTGATTCCGAGCGCGAGCGCATCTCTCTGGGCGTGAAGCAGCTGGAGTCCGATCCGTTCTCCGACTACGTATCCACCAGCGATCGCGGCAGCATCGTAAATGGTATTGTGAAGGAAGTGGATGCGAAGCAGGCGGTAATCACCCTGGCAGGTGAAGTTGAAGGCATACTGCGTGCTTCAGAGATCAGCCGCGATAAGGTTGAAGATGCTCGCAACATCCTAAAAGAAGGCGAAGACGTAGAAGCTAAGATCACTAGCGTGGATCGTAAGAATCGCGTGATCAGCCTGTCTATCAAAGCCAAAGACCAGGATGACGAGAAGCAAGCCATCAAGGATCACAGCAAGAAGCAGTCTGACCAAGTTCAGCCCGCTACTATCGGTGACCTGATCAAGGCGCAGATGAACAACAAAGACTAATCGTCTTTAAGTGTTCACCACCCCAAATACTGTATTTGGGGTGACTCGAAAGCCGGACTGGGGTTGCCCAGTCCGGCTTTCTATTAGATGATTGGCGCTCTAGTCCAGAATAATCAATGACTTACAAAGGTTGCGGAGCGCATGACCAAATCCGAACTGATCGAAAGGATTGCGTTGAGGTTGGATCAGCTGCCAGTTAAGGATGTCGAGCTGGCGGTGAAGGTGATGTTGGATACTATGTCTGATTCCCTGGCGCAGGGAGAGCGTATTGAGATACGCGGTTTTGGTAGCTTTTCTTTGCACTATCGTGCACCGCGTACCGGGCGCAATCCCAAGACGGGAGATGCCGTAGCGCTGGCGGGTAAATATGTACCTCATTTCAAGCCCGGAAAGGAATTGCGCGACAGAGTGAATCGCAGCATGCACGATATGGCCGGGATCGAAGTATGATGCACCTCTGATGCTGCCGAAATTAGGGCGGCTTTCTGATGGTTGTATAGCCTGTCTGAATACCCTTGTGGCTGCTAGATAGAGCCAACTTTAGTGGAACGCGGAGGTTCCCTTGTCATTTCTGCGCTGGCTGATGCACTTTATGTTCGGCCTTTTGGCCCTAGCCTGTGTCGCTCTCGGCATTTATTTTGCTGTGGAAAATTCCCAGATAATTTCGCCGGTTGTTGCCGGTTACGCCTTGCAGTCTGGTAGTGTCGGCGTTTGGCTTGTCTGCGTGTTGTTGCTGGGTATTTTGCTCGGCTTCCTCGCTAGCCTTTTACCCATTTTTTCCCAGCGTCGTCGTGTGCGGGGTTTGAGCAGGCAGCTCAAGAAGGTCGAGCGTGAGCTTCAAGCCGCCCACCGCAAGGCATCCGGAGACTGACTTGCTGGATCTCGCCTATTTCTTCTTCCTGTTGACGGCCGTTGCTATTGGCTGGGTGTTGGGCCGTGGTAGCTCCAGGAAAAAGCCTGATTTTAGTGAGCAGGAACAGTCCTTGGCTCGTTCCTATGCGCAGGGTCTCAACTATCTGCTGAGCGAGCATCACGATGATACGATTGAGAAGTTTATCGATTCCCTTGAAGTGAGCCCGGTCACTTTTGATACGCACTTGGCACTGGGAAACCTGTTGCGCAGGCGCGGTGAGTACGATCAGGCAATCCGAGTCCATCAAAACCTACTGGCTCGTCCGAGCCTCTCAAGGCAAAGTCAGCACAAGGCCCAGTTTGAGCTGGCCTGTGATTATATAGCGGCCGGCTGGCTGGATAGGGCTGAACGTCTTTTGCAGGAGTTGGTGGAAACTTCGCAGGAGTTGCGCGCTACCAGTCTTGAGCACCTGATAGAGGTCTACCGCGATGAGCGGGAATGGGCCAAAGCTATTCATGCGGTCAATCTTTTGCACGGCCGTAGATTTAAGCGCCTATCGGCGGATTGGGCACCTATACAAGCACACTTTTGCTGTGAGTTGGCTGAGGAGGCTATTGCCTCCAAAGACTACTTAAGTGCGCGCAAGCATCTCGATGCGGCTTTGGGGTATGATCGCAGCTCGGTCAGAGCCTCTCTGCTGTGGGCGCGTCTCGAGTATTTGCTCGGTAAAAAGCGGGATGCAATTAAGGTTTTGCAGCGAATTCCCAAGCAAAGTCCCGACTATATTCCTGAGACTTTAGAGTTGTTAATTACCTGTTACGTCGAGCTCGATGACGGAGCGGGGTTGGATGGCTACCTTGAGTCGCTTCTCAAGGAGTATCCCTCTAACAGTGTACTGATCGCTTTAACTCGCAGGATCCAAGAGCAGGACAGTGAAGCTGCGGCAGCGGCTTTTATGGGTAAGCAGTTGGCCCTGCGTCCCTCTTTGCGTGGGCTTGGGCGGTTTTTGGATTTGTATATTGGCACTGCTCAGGGGAGGTCGAGGGAAAATCTCTCCCTTTTGAAGACGCTGATTGATCAATTGATTGCCAGTCGTCCGCATTATCGCTGCAGCAATTGCGGCTTTTCTGGTAATCAATTGCACTGGCTGTGCCCCAGTTGCAAGCACTGGGATTCTGTCCGTTCAGTCAAAGGGATCGAAGGTGAATAGGTGCCCCTCTTAGGGTATGTCCTTACCTGGGCCCGCTTTGTAATCTAACTCAATGAGGTATTTCTTTGCAGTCTCAAGTTTCCTCTCCAATCGTTGTGGCGCTGGACTATGACAGTGCCGATGCCGCCCTCGCTATGGCCAGCCAGCTCGACCCCTCTCTTTGTCGGGTAAAGGTCGGTAAGGAATTGTTCACTATTGCGGGGCCAGACTTGGTCAGCACTCTGGTGGATCGCGGTTTTCAGGTTTTTTTGGATCTTAAGTTCCACGATATCCCCAATACTGTCGCCGCGGCGGTAAAGGCGGCTGCGCGATTGGGTGTCTGGATGGTCAATGTACATGCCGGTGGTGGAGAGCGCATGATGCGAGCGGCAGCAGAGGCTTTAGCTGAATTTGGTGAACGAAAGCCGCTACTTATAGGTGTGACAGTGCTAACCAGCACTACCCCGGAGGAGTTGGCTGCAGCAGGAGTGGCAACGCCCTTGGGAGAGCATGTGCTGGATCTGGCGGTTAAGGCTCGCTCCTGTGGTCTTGATGGTGTCGTTTGTTCCGCGCGAGAGGCCAAATCGCTAAAAGCTGCCTGCGGTTCGGATTTTAAGCTGGTAACCCCGGGGATTCGCCCGAGGGGCAGCGATACGGGAGACCAGCGACGTACTCTGACACCCTCCGAGGCTCTGAGCCAAGGAGCGGACTATTTGGTGATCGGCCGGCCAATTACGGCTGCGGATAACCCTCTGGTAGCGTTGCAGGATATATTGTCTGAAATTACAGGAAAATAAGGTTTGTTTGCCTAGGTCGGGTGTTATGTAGTGTAATAAGCGTTTGCAGCAGTCTTACGCGACCTATTGGTATCATGGCTCGGCTTGGGGAGGTAGAAGCAGTCCCAATGTGAAACTAGAACACTTTCACTGGGAGTCGATCATGATAAAAACTCATGCACTATTTGCTGCGTTACTGGTAGTTGCGCTTTCACTTTTCTCTTCATCTGCAGTATATGCCAATGAGGGTGAGTTAATAGGCGCGGAACAAGTTGAATTTGAGGTCAATGTTAACAGTGCATCTGTGACTGAGTTGGCCGATAAACTTGTTGGAGTCGGTGAGACAAAGGCGCAGTTGATCATAGAGTATCGGGAGAAGCATGGCCCCTTTACGTCGCTCGATCAGTTACTCAATGTTAAAGGGATTGGCACGGCAACACTTGACAAGAATCGCGAGAGGATTCGTTTATAGCACCCGCATTTGGTGCAGTTTGGCGGCGAGTAAGCCGCCTTCCTTGCTCCCTAGCTTGTCGAGAATTACCCGGTCTATCGGCCAGCCTTTCAGGGCCGCTGCCGCCTTTACTCCCTTCAATGCTGCAAAAATTGGTGTCTGCGCTTATTTCGTTTGTGGTTTTAGCGCTTAGTGTGGCGTCAATATAAGGTTTTGAGGGAAAAAGGTTTGATTGGTCAAATTTCAGGGTGGCTGCTCCCTTTGCTATTGGGAGGCGGGCTTAGTTATTGCATGACGTCAGTCCTGCTATCGCGTATGCAAAATTTGGCTTTGGATATTCCCAACCACCGCTCAATGCATAGCGCCCCGGTTCCACGCACGGGGGGATGGGCATTGTTGGCAGGTTGCGGGTTAGGCTTGGCGGTAGGTCCAATTTCCCTTCCGATGCTTGTCTATGTGTCTTTCTTCCTCCTCCTTGCCGTGTCGGCTCTGGATGACATTCGGCATGTCACTGCTCCGTTGCGTTTCGCGGCTCAATTGACCGCGGCTACATGGATTGTTCTCGCGCTACCCGCAGGGGTGGATTGGTGGTGGCTTCCTCCACTTGTTTTATTGGGTGGGTGGGTGATCAATCTGTACAACTTTATGGATGGCATGGATGGTTTGGCTGGGTGCATGACGGCAGTCGGCTTTTTGTCCCTCGGTGCTGCCTGTCTTCTGGGGGGCGACTGGGAGCTTGCCGGTGTGTGTGCCTTGTTTGTGCTTTGCGCGGTGATCTTCCTGCACTTCAACTGGCCTCCCGCAAGTATATTTATGGGCGATGCGGGATCGACGGGCATTGGCTTAGCAGTCTTTACCCTAAGCCTGTTTGGCTGGCAGAGAGGCGCTTTTGAATTGTGGTTCCCGGTTATTATATTTAGTCCGTTTTGGCTGGATGCCAGCTATACGCTATTTCGGCGTATGATCGAAGGGCAGCGTTGGTGGGAGGCTCATCGGGAGCACTTTTATCAGCGTTCCGCTATGCGTTTAGGGGTGAAAAAGACCCTACACCTACAGCTGACTCTTATGGTTGCCGCATCTGCCGTAGCGTTCGCTTTTATTGGTTTGGCGGCTGCCTGAAGAAGTATCAGGGGCTGGTTGGTTTCTTTTTTGGGGTGCTCATGTGATAGGTATTTGGCGAAAGTTTGAAAGAGCCCAGAAGCCGGCATTGATGTTGCTATTTGACTTGGCAATGCTGAGTGTTGCGTTTTTTTTGGCAATGGCAATTCGACTTAATGGTCTGACCGAAGCTCTGACACTGCCAATGCTGGCCTGCCTGGTAATAACTATCTGCTCCAGCAGTTTTATATTTCTCAAGCTTGGTCTCTATCGTACGGTCATTCGCTATATGGGGCAGAAAGCGGTTGTCGCTGTGCTCCAGGGGGTCACCGCATCCTCAATTTTGCTTGCGGTGGCTTCTTATCTGACGACGGCTGGAGTTCCCCGTTCGGTTCCAGTTATTTACTGGTGCTTCGCCCTGATTGCTGTTGGTGGGTCTCGCTGGCTAGTTCGTATTTACTATCAAATGGCGCTGGAGATCCATAAAACCCGCGTGGCCATTTATGGCGCTGGTACAGCGGGACTTCAGGTTTATAAAGCGTTACTGCACGGTGAGCTTTATAAACCGGTCGCTTTTTTTGACGATAATATCTCGAAGCAGAAGACGCTAATTGATGGAGTAATGGTTTACTCGCCGGGAAATATTCTTGGTGTGGTTGCCGAGAAAGATATTGCTGAAGTGTTGCTGGCGATGCCTGGTGTGCCCAAGCGTCGCCGCCGTGAAATTGCGCGGAGCCTTCGCGAGCAGGGCTTGGTGGTGAAGGCTATCCCCGGTGTCGAGGAGCTTGTTGATGCCGCAGGTCGCACCGAAGGCATGTCGCAAACGTATGAAAATATTTTAGGGAGGGCTCCAGTCGAGCCAGAGAAAGCTTTAGTCGCGGGCTCTATCAGCGGCAAAGTGGTTCTTGTTACTGGTGCTGGAGGGTCGATCGGATCAGAGTTGTGTCGGCAGATTGCCCAGTGGGGGCCGGCGCACCTGGTTTTGGTGGAGTCCTCTGAGTTTGCGCTCTATCAGATCGAGCGTGAACTTCGCCAGCAGCAACTGGATGAAGGGTATCAGCTCCGGATGAGCGTACTTCTTGGGGATATTCGGGATAGGGTGCGAATGACCGAAATTATCAGGGAGTTTTCGGTTAGCACTATTTATCATGCGGCCGCTTACAAGCATGTTCCCCTGGTTGAGCAAAACGTTGTTTTAGGGGCGGCTAACAATGTACTGGGCACCTTGTCGGTCTTGGAAGCTGCCGAAGGTTCCAGGGTAGAGCAGTTTGTCCTCATTTCTACCGACAAAGCCGTGCGCCCAACCAATGTAATGGGGGCAACCAAGCGCTTTGCTGAGTTGATATGCCAGGATTATGGGCGTCGCTCCGGCAAAATGCGGGTTTGCATGGTGCGCTTTGGCAATGTTTTGGGCTCCTCCGGGTCGGTCATCCCCCTATTTACTGATCAGATAAATGCGGGTGGCCCCGTAACGGTCACGCACCCCAAGGTAACCCGTTACTTTATGACCATTCCGGAGGCCGCTCAGCTTGTACTGCAGGCCGGTAGCATGGGGCGTAACGGCGATGTATTTGTTTTAGATATGGGTGAGCCTGTTCTTATCCACGATCTTGCTGAGCGCCTTATTAGAATTATGGGGCACTCGGTTAAGGACGATAAAAACCCCGATGGGGATATTGAGGTCCAGGTGACCGGGCTGCGCCCTGGGGAGAAGCTCTACGAGGAATTGCTGCTGGGCGACAATGTGTCGGGCACCGATCACCCCATGATACTGCGGGCAGAAGAGGAGTATCTTGAAAGTGATATCTTGCGCTCTTTAATTGCGGAGCTGAAGCAGGCTTGTGCAGAACATCGCTGTGAAAAGGTTCACCAGATTTTATCTTTAGCGGTGAGCGGTTACACCTCAAAGCAGGGGTTGGTGGATGCCGTGTGGTCTCGCTCCCGCAAAGTAAAGCCCGCGGTAAAAATGGCTACCGTGGAGCGGCTTCCGGTTACCAGTGAGGGTGGCCTGAGCTAGTGCGCTCGAAAGTGGGCTCCCGAGTTTTAAGCTGGGTGGGGCCCGTTCTTATGTAGGCTTTAGGGGGCGCGAATTTTTCAGGGATAGGGGCGACGGAAAGCATATTGAGCAGATAAGAAAAAACCCTGCATAGTGAACTATGCAGGGTTTTTATTTGGCTCCGCCTGCTGGGCTCGAACCAGCGACCCAATGATTAACAGTCATTTGCTCTACCAACTGAGCTAAGGCGGAATTTAATCTAACTTGTATAGCGCAAATTAAGCTGCGCTTTAAAATTTGGCTCCGCCTGCTGGGCTCGAACCAGCGACCCAATGATTAACAGTCATTTGCTCTACCAACTGAGCTAAGGCGGAATTTAATCTAACTTGTATAGCGCAAATTAAGCTGCGCTTTAAAATTTGGCTCCGCCTGCTGGGCTCGAACCAGCGACCCAATGATTAACAGTCATTTGCTCTACCAACTGAGCTAAGGCGGAATTTCTTAGCGGCTGTGCCGTTCAGATGGCGCGTATATTATAGAGCAGTTTTAGGCAGGTCAACTCTTTTTTTCGATTTAACTAATTGATTTGTCAGGAAATTATTTGTTTGTTTTGTACGTAAAAAGATATTGAGTAACAAGGTGCGAAGAGGGGTGTGATAAGTCTTTCGGGTTTGTGGGGGCTTTGAGGAGGGCCTACAATCGCAGTCTGTTTTCGGGTTATTGATGCTTGGGTGAGTGTTATGGAGTCGCGTCCGTTCAAGGTAGAGAGTAACTACAGCCCGGCTGGGGATCAGCCGGCGGCGATTGAACTGCTGGCAGAGGGGATTGATGATGGCCTCAGCCACCAGACGCTGCTTGGGGTAACCGGGTCAGGTAAGACTTTTACAATGGCCAATATTATTGAGCGCCTGCAGCGTCCAGCTATTGTGATGGCGCACAACAAGACATTGGCAGCTCAACTCTACGGCGAATTCAGAGACTTCTTCCCCAAGAATGCCGTAGAGTATTTCGTCTCTTACTACGATTACTATCAGCCCGAAGCGTATGTGCCCTCCTCGGATACTTTTATCGAGAAAGATGCATCGATTAATGAGCATATCGAGCAAATGCGTCTTTCGGCCACCAAGGCACTGATTGAGCGACGCGATGTGGTAGTGGTCGCCACAGTATCGGCTATCTATGGGTTGGGTGATCCCGATAAATACTTAAAGATGGTATTGCATTTAGATCGCGGAGATCTGGTGGATCAGCGCACAATTCTGCGGCGCCTGGCTGAGTTGCAATATACGCGCAACGATGCGGATTTTCGTCGCGCCACCTATCGAGTGCGCGGTGACATTATCGACATCTACCCGGCCGACTCAGACATGGAGGCGGTACGGCTCTCTTTGTTCGATGAAGAAATTGAAGAGATCACTCTGTTTGACCCCTTAACCGGCGAACAGCTCAAGAAAGTCCCCAGGGTTACTATATTTCCCAAGTCGCACTATGTAACTCCGCGGGAAACCATCGTCAGTGCTATTGATCACATCAAGGAAGAGTTGCGTGTGCGCCTAGAGCAATTGCGAGGCAATAATAAATTACTGGAGGCGCAGCGCCTGGAGCAACGCACCCGCTATGATCTGGAAATGATGCAGGAACTGGGTTACTGCAATGGCGTGGAGAATTATTCACGCTACCTGTCCGGGCGCGACTCGGGCCAGCCACCGCCCACATTATTTGACTACCTGCCCAGCGATGCCTTGCTCTTTATTGATGAAAGTCATGTCACCGTGCCCCAGATTGGAGGGATGTATCGCGGGGATCGGTCGCGCAAGGAAACTCTGGTTGAGTACGGCTTCCGCCTGCCTTCGGCTTTGGATAATCGGCCACTTAAGTTCGAGGAGTGGGAGCACCTGGCTCCGCAAACGGTATTTGTATCGGCGACACCGGGCCCCTATGAGGGTGAGCACGCTGGCCAAGTGGCAGAGCAGGTGGTGCGCCCGACCGGGCTGGTGGACCCTGAGGTAGAAATTCGCCCAGCCCAGACCCAGGTGGACGATGCTTTGTCGGAAATTCAGCGCTGTGTCGATGCGGATCAGCGAATGCTAATCACGGTCTTGACCAAGCGTATGGCTGAGGACTTAACGGAGTACCTGGCTGAAAATGGGGTGCGCGTACGCTATTTACACTCCGATATCGATACAGTGGAGCGTGTGGAGATTATCCGGGATCTACGTATCGGTGAGTTTGATGTGTTGGTGGGTATTAACTTGCTGCGCGAAGGCCTGGATATGCCGGAAGTAGCCCTGGTGGCGATCTTTGATGCGGATAAAGAGGGGTTCCTGCGCTCTGATCGCTCGCTGATACAGACCATCGGTCGTGCGGCGCGCAATCTGGAGGGGCGGGCTATCCTCTATGCGGATAAGGTGACAGGCTCCATGGAGCGGGCGCTCGAAGAAACACGCCGCCGCCGTGAGAAACAGCTCGCCTTCAATAAAGAGCATGGCATCACACCCAAAGGCATTCGCAAGAGTGTTGCCGATATTCTCGAGGGCGCTGTGGCGCCGGGTGTACCAAAAAATCGGCGAAAAGTGGCGGAAGGGAAGGGCGCTTATAAGGTTGATGCAAAGCCGCTGTCCGACAAGCAGCGCTGGGCGAGAATTGCCGAACTGGAAGAGCAGATGTATGAGCACGCCAAAAATCTTGAGTTTGAATCTGCGGCCAAGTTGCGTGATGAAATTTCTCACCTGAAAGAGGCGGAGTAGTCGAGGGCGCGATCCGGCCAGTGTCGATTGCCAGGCATGTAGGTCGTTAAAAAAACCAGCAAAAGCTCAGTAAGTTGTTGAAAACACTGAAAAGCGGTGCTAAAGTTCGCGCTCTTCGCAGCACTGGGTTCCCCCGCTGTAGAGTTTTAGACCCGTAGCTCAGTTGGTTAGAGCGCTGCCTTGACATGGCAGAGGTCAGCGGTTCAAATCCGCTCGGGTCTACCATCTTTAGATAGGATGGCTGGCCCATCCAGATCAAGTTTTTCATGCGGTCTTTGGTAGGGATCGCCACTGAGAGAAAGGACAAGCAATGCCCGTTGTTACTCTCCCCGACGGTTCTCGTCGAGAATTTTCCGCCCCGGTTTCCGTGCATGATGTTGCCGCCGATATCGGCCCAGGCCTGGCCAAAGCCGCCCTCGCAGGTGTTGTGGATGGCAAAGAGGTCGACACCAGCTATATCATCGATTGCGATGTAGACCTGGCAATCATCACAGACCGCCAGCCGGAAGGCTTGGAAGTTATCCGCCACTCCACCGCACACCTGTTGGCGCAGGCAGTTAAGCAGCTGTACCCGACCGCTCAGGTTACCATCGGCCCGGTGATTGAAGATGGCTTCTACTACGACTTCGCCTATGAGCGCCAGTTTACGCCCGAAGATCTCGAGAAGATCGAAGAGCGGATGGAAGTGCTGGTGAAAGAAGATATTCCAGTCAGTCGCCGGCTTATGCCACGCAAAGAGGCCGTGACGTACTTCCGCGAAATGGGCGAGGAGTACAAGGCTGAGATTATCGACAGTATCCCCAGCGATGAAGATATCTCTTTATATCGCCAGGGTGATTTCGAGGATCTGTGTCGAGGTCCCCATGCGCCGTCCACTGGCAGATTAAAAGCTTTCAAGCTGACCAAAGTGGCTGGCGCCTACTGGCGTGGCAATTCAGACAACGAAATGTTGACTCGTGTTTATGGTACTGCCTGGGCCAACAAGAAAGAATTAAAGGCTTACCTGCGCCGTATTGAAGAGGCGGAGAAGCGCGACCACCGCAAGCTGGCTAAGAAGTTTGACCTCTTTCATATTCAGGAAGAGGCACCCGGCATGGTGTTCTGGCACCCCAATGGCTGGACTGTGTATAGCACGGTTGAGCAGTATATGCGCCGTCGCCAGCGCGAGTACGGTTATAAAGAAATTAGAACCCCGCAGCTGGTGGATTTCAGTCTGTGGCGTAAGTCCGGCCATGCGGACAAGTTCGGCGATGATATGTTTACGCTCACCAGTGAAGAGCGCCAGTTTGCTATCAAGCCGATGAACTGCCCCTGCCATGTCCAGGTATTCAATCAGGGCCTGCGCAGCTATCGCGATCTGCCCCTGCGTCTGGCCGAATTTGGCTCCTGTCACCGCAGTGAACCCTCCGGCTCTCTGCACGGCCTAATGCGGGTGCGTGGGTTTGTGCAGGATGACGGTCATATCTTCTGTAGCGAAGACCAGATCCAATCGGAAGTCTCCGACTTTATGGATCTGTTGCACTCTGTGTACAAGGACTTCGGCTTTGATGATGTTATTTACCGCCTCTCCACTCGCCCCGAGAAGCGTGTGGGTTCCGATGAGAGCTGGGATAAAGCCGAGAAAGCACTGGCCGATGCACTGGATGCCGCAGGTCTGCCCTGGGAAGAATTGCCGGGTGAGGGTGCCTTCTATGGACCCAAAATCGAATTCTCTCTGAAAGACTGCCTCGGTCGTGTATGGCAGTGTGGTACCATCCAGGTGGACTTCTCCATGCCGGGTCGCCTGGAGGCCCAGTATGTTGCCGAAGATGGCTCGCGCCAGTCTCCGGTGATGTTGCACCGCGCAGCCCTGGGATCCTTCGAGCGCTTTATCGGTATCCTGATTGAGCATTATGAAGGTGCTTTCCCTACCTGGCTGGCGCCGCAGCAGGTGGCGATCATGAATATCACCGATCGTCAGGCCGATTATTGTCGTGACTTGGAGGCTCGCCTTGGCGCTCTTGAGTACCGCGCCAGTGCTGACTTGAGAAACGAGAAGATCGGCTTTAAAATCCGCGAGCACACACTTCAGCGTGTCCCTTATCTGCTGGTAATCGGCGATAAGGAAGTAGAGAGCCAGACGGTTGCCGTGCGCACCCGTAGCGGCGAGGATCTGGGGGCAATGACTTACGAGTCTTTCCTACAGCTTCTCGAACAGGACGTAAGTCGCCGCGGCCGTTTGTCCGAAGATAATGCATAACAACTTGGCAACTGGGAGACCATAGCTATTAAACGAGACACTAAGGGACGGTCCAAAAAGGCCCGCATAAACGATCAGATTGAAGCGTCGGAAATCCGCCTGATAGGCGCCGATGGCGAACAGGTAGGCATTGTCTCCCTGAGTGAGGCGCTGGAGGCTGCGCAACAGGCCAGCTTGGATCTCGTTGAAATTGCCCCGGACTCCACGCCGATAGTCTGTAAGATCATGGACTACGGCAAGCACGTATTCGAGGCGAAGAAAGCCAAGAATGCCGCCAAGAAGAAACAGAAGCAGCAACAGATCAAGGAAATGAAATTCCGCCCGGGCACTGATATCGGTGACTACGAGATCAAGCTGCGCAATCTCACCCGCTTCCTGGAGGCGGGTGACAAAGCGAAAGTATCTCTGCGTTTCCGTGGTCGCGAAATGGCCCACCAGGAGCTGGGTATGGAAATGATGCAGCGCATCGAGAAGGATCTGGAAGAGCTGGCTGTTGTAGAGCAAAGACCAAAGATGGAAGGTCGCCAGATGCTTATGGTGCTTGCTCCCAGCAAAAAGAAAAAGTGAGGTTTCGGGAATAACTTCCCGACTCCTCCTTTGAGAAGTGATTGGGCGACGGCTGCCTCCTCACTCTCACAGTGCCGATAACCCCGGTTGTCGGCAGTTACTAAAGGTGCCTGTTTTACGGGCTAATATTCACTTTGGAGTACAAAATGCCGAAAGCAAAGACTCACAGTGGCGCTGCCAAGCGCTTCAAGAAGACGGCTGCGGGCTACAAGCACAAGCACGCTAACAAGAGCCACATCCTCACCAAGATGACCACCAAGCGTAAGCGTCAGCTGCGCGGCACCCAGACTATGAATAAGTCTGACGCCGGTCTGGTCGATCGTATGTTGCGCGCCAAGTAATTGGCCCAAATCGCAAAGGTTTAAGAGGATAGAGTTATGGCCCGTGTTAAACGTGGTGTAGAGGCGCGTCGTCGTCACAAGAAGATTTTGAAGCAGGCTAAAGGTTACTACGGTGCGCGTTCCCGCGTATTCCGCGTAGCCAAGCAGGCAGTTATCAAAGCTGGTCAGTACGCATACCGTGACCGTCGCGTTAAAAAGCGTAACTTCCGCGCTCTGTGGATTACTCGTATTAACGCCCAGTCTCGTGCAGAGGGCCTGAGCTACAGCCGCCTGATCGCAGGTCTGAAGAAAGCGGATATCGCACTGGATCGCCGTGTATTGGCTGATCTGGCTGTTTACGATAAAGCCGCTTTTGCTGCCGTAGTTGAAAAAGCTAAGGCAGCCCTGGCAGCGTAAGCTGCCACTTCAGTTGTAAAACTGAATACTAAAAATAGGGAAGGGCTGTAGCGGCCCTTCCCTATTTTTTTATGGGGTCCCCGCGATTTATTACCGATGGCGGTGCCAGAGGGGAGCCCCCGCGGTGCAAAGAGCACCGGCCTAACAAAAGCAGAAAAAGTTGGATTCAAACGGGAACAGTTCGATGCAAGATTTGCAGTCCCTCACCGAGCAGGCAATGGAGCTGGTGGAGAAGGCCGATGGCCTCGCCGCACTGGATCAGGTGCGCGTTGATTACCTGGGCAAAAAGGGCCAGCTCACAGCGCTGCTGAAAAGCCTGGGCAAGCTGTCTGCTGAGGAGCGCCCGGCGGCGGGTGCCAAAATCAATGAAGCCAAGCAGCAAGTGCAGGAAAAAATTAACGCGCGCCGTACTATGCTGGAGCAGGCGGCCATCAACGCGAAATTGGCCGAAGAGACCATTGATGTCACCCTGCCGGGGCGCGGTGAAGAGCAGGGTAATGCCCACCCCATTACCCGCACGCTCAAGCGCGTAGAGGATTTCTTCGCGGGTATCGGCTTTTCGGTTGAGAAGGGCCCGGAAGTCGAACAGGACTACTACAACTTCGAAGCACTGAATATTCCCGCGCACCACCCTGCGCGCGCGATGCACGACACTTTCTATGTGGACCCCACCACCGTACTGAGAACCCACACCTCTTCTGTGCAGATTCGCACTATGGAGAAAGAGTCTCCGCCGCTGCGTATTATTTGCCCGGGCCGTGTATACCGCTGTGATTCCGATGTGACTCACTCGCCCATGTTCCATCAGGTGGAAGGCCTGGTGATCGGTGAGAATATCAGCTTCGCCCACCTGAAAGGCACGATCGACCAATTCCTGCGCGCTTTCTTCGAAGCGGAAGTGCCGGTGCGTTTCCGCCCGTCCTATTTTCCGTTTACCGAGCCCTCTGCCGAGGCGGATATCCAATGTACCGCCTGTGGTGGCGAAGGCTGCCGCGTGTGTTCCGGTACCGGTTGGCTGGAAATTCTCGGCTGCGGCATGGTGCACCCGAATGTGTTTGCCGCCTGTGATATCGATAGCGAAAAATACTCCGGCTTTGCCTTTGGTATTGGTATCGAGCGCCTCGCCATGCTGCGCTATGGCGTGAACGACCTGCGCTTGTTCTTCGATAACGATCTGCGCTTCTTGAAACAGTTCTAAGCCAAAGTCGAATTGTGGAGGCCTGCGCGGCGAAGTTAGCGCCGCAGGCGAAATGCGCACAGAGCTGCGCTGACGGAATACAGAAAGAGATCAACTATGAAATTCAGCAACTCCTGGCTGCGGGAATGGGTAAACCCGGAACTCACCACTCAGGAACTGGCCGATCAAATCACCATGGCCGGCCTGGAAGTGGATGGCGTTGAAAAAGTAGCGGGCGATTTTTCCGGAGTGGTTGTCGGTGAGATAGTCGGCTGTGAACAGCACCCGGATGCGGACAAGCTGCGCGTGTGTAAAGTGGCCGGTCACCCTGAAGGTGAAATGCAGGTTGTGTGCGGCGCTCCCAATGCGCGCACCGGAATCAAAATTCCTTTTGCTTTGGTAGGCGCCAAGCTGCCGGGCGATTTTAAAATCAAGAAAGCCAAGCTGCGCGGTGTAGAGAGCTTTGGCATGCTCTGCGCGCAAACCGAACTGGAGCTGGGCGAGGACAACGACGGAATCTGGGAGCTGCCGGAAGATGCCCCCACCGGCACCGACCTGCGCGCATATTTGCAGTTGGATGATGAGACCCTCGAAGTGGACCTCACGCCGAACCGTTCCGACTGCCTCGGAGTTGCCGGTATTGCCCGCGAAGTAGGCGTGCTGAACCGCTGCGCTGTACAGGGCCCGGAAATTGCCCCGGTACCCCAGCAAATCAATGAGAGTTTGCCGGTCTCCCTGCTGGCGGAATCTGCCTGTCCGCGTTACGTCGGCCGGGTAATTCGCAACATTGATATCAAGGCCCAAACACCCCTGTGGATGCAAGAGCGCCTGCGTCGCAGCGGCCTGCGCAGCATCGACCCGGTAGTGGACGTCACTAACTACGTCCTGCTGGAGCTCGGCCAACCCATGCACGCCTTTGACCTGGAGAAGCTCTCCGGCGGTATCAAAGTGCGTATGGCAGAGCATGGCGAAGAGCTGACCCTGCTGGATGGCCAGGAAGTGAAGCTGCAAGAAGGCACCCTGGTTATCGCCGACGAAGAAAAGCCCCTGGCGATGGCCGGCATTATGGGCGGCTTGGATTCCTCGGTAACTAAGGGCACCCAGCACATTTTCCTCGAGAGCGCCTTCTTTAGCCCCTTGGCCATCGCAGGCAAGGCCCGTTCTTACGGCCTGCACACCGACTCTTCTCACCGCTTCGAGCGCGGCGTGGACTACCACCTACAAGAGAAAGCGGTAGAGCGCGCCACCCAATTGCTGTTGGATATTGTCGGCGGTGAGGTGGGTCCAGTACATGTGCGCGAGCAGACGGAAACCATGCCCGCCGAGCGCCACATCACTTTGCGTCGTGCACGGGTAGAGCAGGGCCTGGGTATCCAGCTAGCTGATGACGAGCTTGTCGATATTCTCACCCGCCTGGGTTTGGAAAAAATCGACCAGAACGACGAAGGCTGGACCTTCCTCGCCCCCAGCTTCCGTTTCGATATCGCCATCGAAGCCGACCTGCTGGAAGAACTGGCCCGTGTTTACGGCTACAACCGTATTCCCAGCGAAAGTTTTACCGCCGAACTGGAAATTGCACCGCGCCCCGAGAGCACCATTGCCCAAGACAACTTGGAGCAGACCCTGCTGAGCCGCGGCTACTACGAAGCGATTACGTTCAGCTTTATCGATAGCGACAGCGCCGCTCTGTTTGACCCGGAAGCTGATCCGGTAGCCCTGCAAAACCCGATCAGTGCCGAACTGGCGGTGATGCGTACAACCCTGCTGCCTGGCCTGTGCAAAGCGTTGGAGTACAACCTCAATCGCCAGCAAAATCGCGTACGCCTGTTCGAAACCGGATTGCGCTTCGTACCTGGCGTGGAGCTGCACCAGGAGCCGATGATCGCCGGCCTGGCTTACGGCAACCGCTTCTTAGAGAACTGGACCGGCAGCAAGGACTCTGTAGATTTCTACGATGTGAAAGCCGATGTGGAAGCCCTGCTGACCCGCACGGGAGTTGCCAGCGAATTCCGCTTTGTCGCCGCTCAACACCCCGCGCTGCACCCGGGGCAAACGGCCAAGATCATGCGTGGCGACCGCGAAGTTGGGGTTATCGGTGCGCTGCACCCACAGCTGCAAAAGAAGCTGGATCTATCCAAGCCAGCCTTCGTTTTCGAGCTGAGCCTGGAGGCGATCGGTGAGGGTAAAGCCCCCGCATTCCGCCCGCTGTCCAAGTTTCCGGAGGTGCGCCGCGACCTGGCCCTGCTAATCGATGCGGATGTTCCCGCCGCCAGTTTGGTGGAAGCCGCTACCGAGACCGCAGGTGAAACCCTGACGGGTGTCAAAATTTTTGATGTCTACCAGGGCAAAGGTATTGATTTAAATAGAAAAAGTGTTGCTTTGGGGTTGACCTTTCAGCATTCGTCGCGCACCCTTAATGACGAAGAAATCAATGCCGCTGTAGATGCGGTGGTCGGAAAACTAGAAGAAAAATATAACGCTAGTCTGCGCTAGTAGCAGAGCATGATGCTCTCGGGTGCAGGCTGAATTGCACCCCGAGAGCGTCTGCTGCCGGGTTGAAAGCCGCCGCGGTTAGGGCCGCTTCCGATCTGGAGTCGACGCCTCTGAATCAATTGGTAGGATCCAATGACAGAGGCACTGACAAAGGCCGGGCTCGCCGAGAAGTTGTACGAGGAGCTGGGCTTTAACAAGCGCGAAGCAAAAGAGATCGTCGAGTATTTCTTCGAGGAAATCCGCAATGCGCTGGAAAACAACGAGCAGGTCAAGCTCTCGGGCTTTGGCAATTTTGACTTGCGTGACAAGAGCCAGCGTCCCGGCCGCAACCCTAAAACCGGTGAAGAAATCCCCATCTCAGCCCGCCGTGTCGTCACCTTCAAGCCTGGGCAAAAACTCAAGACGCGAGTAGAGGAATATGCTGGAACCGAGCAATAATGCTCAGCTGCCGGCAATTCCGGGTAAGCGCTACTTCACGATTGGTGAAGTTGGTGAATTATGCGCCGTTAAACCCCACGTCCTGCGCTATTGGGAGCAGGAATTTCCGCAGCTGAAACCCGTCAAGCGCCGCGGTAACCGCCGTTACTACCAACATCAAGATGTCATTATGGTCCGCCAGATTCGTGCGCTACTCTATGAGGAGGGCTATACCATCGGAGGCGCGCGCCAGCAGATCGCAATTGGCAGCGAACGGGCGGAGGTGGTACAGCTGCAGCAGGTACTACCGGAGGTGATCGCAGAGCTAAAAGATGTAGTGGCTTTGCTGGAAGAGGGACGGAATTTCTAAAAAAGTGTTTATCCGGACTTGCAATCCAGCGCTAGTCCGGTATGATTCACGCCACATCGACGTACGATGTCTTTAAAAATCAAGCACTTAGCGAAGTGAGCGACTTTTAAAAAATCGGAGTGTAGCGCAGCCTGGTAGCGCACCACACTGGGGGTGTGGTGGTCGTCGGTTCAAATCCGGCCACTCCGACCATATATATCGTTGCACAGCAACGGCCAAGAAACCCGCTTTTTAGCGGGTTTTTTTGTGGTTGGGATTTTCAGTGATTTAGCTGGAGGGAGTGTCATTTGCTACCTATACGGTGCATCTCTTCAAAAAATTGAAGAGAGAAAAAAACAATATTTATTCGCAAGGCTTGATAGTCATCAATCTCGTCAAGTTGAGCTAGATCTAGAGGGGGAGTCGTTTCTAGTCGCTAATGGCCTCAACCTTGGGCCATCAACATGTTCTGCAGGTGTCCAGAAATTATCCGGTAAATGGCGCTAAAAGCTAATAAATAGTGGCTGTCGGAAAGCTTCCGCTCTCTCAACGTTACAAATGATCTGCAGCGCTGGGCGTCCCAGAAAAGTTTTCAAAAAATAGAGAGTTATAAAAATATGTACGTGAAAAGTTTCGTTTTGGTCGCAATAGTTATATTTACTTCTGCCTGTGCTAGCAGGTATCTAGAGCCGCAGGTTGGTGAGTTGGCTGCTTTGGAGATGCCAGTAAAACACGTAAAGGTAGGTATCGGAGCAAATTCATCAATTTATCTTTTTGCAATTAAGGAAAAAGGATCCAACTGTGGGAAAGTTTTCAAACCGCTGGGACCTAAAAATCGAGGAGATAAAACAGTTACCGTTAACATTCCAGCTGATCGTGAAATATTTGTAGCTAATTTTTCAAGCATAGGGAGCTATTCGTTTTGTAACGTTGCCGGTTCATTTAAGTCAACTCAAAATAAAAATTACAAACTCACTTCAGCGCCAATTTATAGTGGCTGTGGTATCGTGCTGTTTGAATTGGATGGTGATAAAGCTAAAGCCATAGAATTGGATGATGCAAAACTTGATAATTTAACTGGAACAAAAATATGTTCTGAGTAAAGGCCTGGAAAATATACTAGGAAAGGCACTTTTTCGTCGCAAATTTTGTGGCGGATACTACAGAAACCACTATACCTAAAGAGTCTTTTAGGTAAGCGTTATGACTAAGAGAGTAGTTGAGTTCCTAGATTGCCAACATAAGTGACACACGTTTACCCACCAAAATTCCAGTGGGCTCAAGTAATTTAACACCTTCCTGGGGCGAGTATTGATTCGAAACACTG
>NZ_JBGMEL010000021.1:0-23173 GCF_041447225.1 Microbulbifer echini
TTTACGGCGCTTCAGATTGTATTCTGCTTCGGCAAAGGTGACTTGGTGCATGATCTATCGTAGCCTTGACGGATAACTGAATACTACCAAATTGGCTCGGAATTATTCAGAGGTTCCCTAGGTGCTCGTTTCTTCTCGGTTCTCGGGATTGCCATGGCATAGGTGCCTGTGCGCCTTGCCATGGCCAGGCTAATTAAAAGGAAGAAAAGAAATAAGGCTCGCCCTACAGAATCTCACGCATAGAAATGTGGATTGCTTATGTAAGGGGGTGTTCATACGTCTTCATGGAGGGAGAAACTCTAATTCACCGTGCTGATAATTATATGAGGAATTTCCTGCCGGTTTTTACTCCTGTCTCATCTGCTCTTTTTTGTTTCTGTATTTGAACTTATTTGGTGCGTATTTAATTGGAATTTAGAGCGGCACATGTTGTCGAAATTTGTGCGGCAAAAAAATAAATAAGAGTCGTCGAAAAGATTATTAAATCGTTAACAGGTTGTTAATTTTTACGTCAAAAGAGCTGGTTGGCGCCAGAATAATGCAGAATTATATTTGGGCGCCAACATTTGATTGTTTTTTCTACACCTGTGATTTCGTGCGACTAGACTGACCATTGATTGGGCTGATTGCTGTTTGATCTGCTGAATATCAATGGAGTTACCACAAATGAAGATGACGCGTATTCTGATCCCCGTTATGACGCCCCTCGCCTTAGCTATCTCTAGTGTCGCTTCGGCAGGACCTGCTGGCTATGCCCCACCACCGCCTCCAACCCAGGAGTTCAAGATTCGGATTGGCGGAGCTTACTGGTCACCAAATTCAGACAATGTAACCTTTGCTGATCGGTGGCTTCGTTTTTATGATGATGATGATGATGATCGTTTCGATGACTGGGGTGCTTTCCGAACCAATCTTGATCCTGATAGTGAGTGGGGTTGGTTTATCAACGCCGAGTGGAAGCCGATGGACCACTGGGGTGTCTCACTGAGTTACCAACAAGGTGATCGCCATACTGGTGGTGACCGTAACCCTTGGTTATATCGTTTCTGGGATGATGATTGGGATGATGATTTGTTATTTAATCATCGTCGGGGTGATTTCGCTCGCTGGAAGCCCCAAACTACGGCTGCATACCTGAACTGGTATCCACTGGATCCCAGTTGCTTGGTTCAGCCTTATATGGGAATTGGTATTAACTATACCGACTTCAGCGATGAGCGCCTCAGGAACTGGGGTTTTTGGCATCGTAATGATGATGATGACCTAGAGTTCCGCGACTGGACTGGTCGTGTAAACTTTGGGGATAGCTGGGGTTATACATGGCAGATTGGTGTTGATTTCACCTTCGGTCACGATAGTAGCTGGCTGATTAACTTGGCAGCCATTTACTATGACGTTGATACCGATGTTGAAGTGAATACTCTCTATCGCAATTTTGATGATGATGATGATAATTTTAATCGCTGGTGGGAACATAGATTTGGGGGTGATTACGACTTTGATCCCTGGGTCTTCAACATCGGTGTAGGCTATAAGTTCGATTTCCACTGGTAATCCAACTTATCCTTTGAAAAAGGGCGCAGTGCGCCCTTTTTTATTTCCTACATTCAACTCTGAAGTGCATCACCCTTTAGGGTGTGTGGCTGCAGTGAATTATTAATTCAACCTTCTTCCATACCTATTGCATTTGTTCTTTCTAAATTTATCTTTGTATTGACGTATCTTTCTTTTCCAGCGATCCATTTCTTTTCCGGATCCGCCCTCTTTTCTTTTCTCCTGGTAGCTTTCAATCTTATCGTTCCAGCTTTGGCATTTTTTCAGTGTTGCACTTTGCGCTAGTGCTGTAGCTGGAGAAAAAATAATGAGTAGGGAAAATAAGGGCGGCGCTAATAATGTAAGTTCTATCTTGGTGTTGAATGTGCGGATCATATCTACTCCTTGAAATTTTAAAGGCTTGGTTGATTGCCAATACATCAAGGGCGGCTGGCTATTAATTTTGGTTTCTTGCAGTTTTAACTGTCGTAGGGGCGGTTTCCGCCCCATGATTGCTCAATCACGTTAGTTATTACTGGGGAAGCTGAATTGCATTCCCTCTCTTACCCCGCTTGCTGGCCAGCGCTGAGTGATGGTTTTACGCTTAGTATAAAACCGGACAGAATCGGGCCCGTAAGCATGTAGGTCTCCAAACAGTGAGCGTTTCCAGCCGCCGAAGCTATGGTGCGCGACGGGAACCGGCAGCGGAACATTGATACCGACCATGCCTACTTTGATGTTGTCACTAAAGTAGCGCGCAGCTTCCCCGTCACGAGTGAACAGACAGGTACCATTGCCGTATTCATGGTTATTGATGATATCCATCGCTTCTTGCATGGTGTCGACACGCATGACACACAGTACCGGGCCAAATATTTCACAGCTGTGTATGTGCATTTCTGCAGTGACACGGTCAAACAGGCAGGCTCCCAGATAATTGCCATTTTCATAACCTGGCACCTTCAGGTTGCGGCCATCTACTACTAGTTCCGCTCCCTCCTCAATACCGGCAGTGATCAGGCCCTGGACTTTATTCAGATGGGCTTTGGTTACCAGGGGGCCCATATCGTTTTGGTTGTCCATTCCATCGCCCACTTTAAGCTGGGCGATCTGCGCCTGAAGTTTAGCGACGAGCGTGTTGGCGGTGTCATCGCCTACCGCAACGGCGACGGAAATTGCCATACAGCGCTCGCCACAAGAGCCGTAGGCCGCGCCCATTAATGCGGCGACGGCGTTATCTAGATCTGCGTCTGGCATTACGATAGCGTGGTTTTTCGCCCCCCCAAAAGCCTGAACTCTTTTACCGTGGGCTGTGCCGGTGGTGTACACATACTCCGCAATCGGTGTGGAGCCGACAAAGCTTGCTGCCTGAATACGCCTGTCGGTCAGGAGGGTGTCTACAGCTTCTTTATCGCCGTTAACGACATTCAATACGCCGGCGGGTATGCCCGCCTCAATTCCCAGTTCGGCGATAAATAGCGCACAGGACGGGGTACGCTCAGAGGGTTTTAAGATAAAGGTGTTGCCACAGGCAATAGCCATTGGCCACATCCATAGGGGCACCATGGCCGGAAAGTTAAAGGGTGTGATACCTGCGCAGACGCCTAGAGGCTGAAATTCACTCCAGGAGTCGATTGCCGGGCCGACGTTTTTACTGTGTTCCCCCTTAAGCATTTCCGGAGCTGAGCAGACATATTCGATATTCTCAATACCGCGCTGCAGTTCACCCATCGCATCGTTTAGAACTTTACCGTGTTCCTGAGTAATCAGCTCACAGATCTTATCCGCATTCTCTTCCAGTAGGTCGCGCAGGCGGTACATGATGCGCACACGTTTGGCCGTGGGCAGATTGCGCCAGGTGGGGTAGGCGGCTTCAGCGGCTGCGATGGCCTCTTCAACAGTGGCTTTGCTGGCCAGTGCGACCCTGCCGATCACTTCGTTGGTGGAGGGGTTGGTGAGATCCTGCAGACGGGATTGTTGGGGGGAGGTATCGCTGTGCGTCAGCTTGCCGTTAATCAGGTGGCCGATAACTTTCATGGTTTCCTCTCGCTGGGGATTTATACGTTATTTTTTACCTCTTTGTGCCTTTGTAACACAGGTATCCCCAGGGAGGAAAAGTTCACGGGAAGAGGGTACATCCCAATACCACGTGAACTGACTAATAGGCAGGTTTGCTCGATCAAACGTGCTTGGGGAATTCCCTGAGCACGGCGAGGAAGGTATCGCCAAAGCGCTCCAGCTTGCTGTCTCCCACGCCGGAGACTGCAAGCAGTTCACTACGGGTTTGTGGGTGCGCTTTTACCATTCCGCGCAGAGTGGCATCGTGAAAGACGACATAGGGAGGAACGCCACGCTCTTCAGCCAGTTCTTTGCGGCAGTTGCGCAGAGCTTCCCATAGGGGCTGCTCACCGGGTTCCAGGTCTTCCATTGCTGCTGAGCTGCGTGCTTGTGCGCGAGGGGTTTTGCCGGGCAACTTGCGCAACTGCAGCTTTTCCTCCCCACGCAGTAGTGGGCGGCAGTTTTCTGTGAGCGTCAGGTTCTGAAATTCCCCTTCGACTTCCAGGTAGCCCCTTACGATCAGTTGGCGCACCACGGCTCTCCATTCTGTGCCGGTAAGCTCTTTACCTATACCGTGGGTGGAGAGTTGGTTGTGGCTGAATTTGCGTACTTTCTCATTATCTGAGCCGCGCAGTACGTCGATCACATGGCTGGCGCCAAAGCGCTGGCCGGTGCGGTAGACACAGGAGAGCAGCTTGATCGCAGCTTCGCTGCCATCCCAAGTGGCGGGGGATTCCAGGCAGGTATCGCAATTTCCGCAGGGCTGTTCCAGCGTCTCGGCAAAATAGTGCAGTAGTGCCTGGCGCCGGCACTCGGTCATTTCGCACAGGCCCAGCATGGCATTGAGGCGTGTGCGCTCTTGGCGCTTGTGCTCTTCACTGCCCTCGGAGGATGCCACCATCTGCCCAAGCTTGACTACATCTTCAAGGCCGTACAACAACAGTGCCACCGAGGGCTCGCCATCGCGGCCGGCGCGACCGGTCTCTTGATAATAGGCCTCGACACTCTTGGGAAGGTCGAGGTGAACAACAAAGCGCACATCGGGTTTGTCTATCCCCATACCAAAGGCGATGGTCGCTACAACGATGACACCCTCTTCCCTCAGAAAGCGGCGCTGGTGCTCAGCGCGAGTCTCTGCCGGTAGGCCGGCGTGGTAGGGAAGGGCTGTGAAGCCCTGTTGAGTGAGCCATTCAGCGGTATTTTCCACTTTGGCGCGGGACAGGCAGTAAACCACGCCGGCTTGATCCTCTCGTCCATTCTTCAGGAATTGGAGGATTTGGCGGCGCTGGTTGTCTTTGGGTTCGATATGGTACTGGATGTTCGGGCGGTCAAAGCTGCTGACAAAATGCCGCGCGCCCTCGAGATCGAGACGCTGGGCAATTTCCGCGCGCGTGCGTTTGTCGGCGGTGGCTGTTAAAGCGATACGCGGCACGCTGGGAAACTGTTCGTGTAAGCAGCTCAGCTGTAGGTAATCGGCACGGAAGTCATGACCCCACTGGGATACACAATGGGCTTCATCAATAGCAAATAACGATAGTTGTGTGCGCTGTAAGAGTGACAGGGTGCGCCCTTGCAGCAGGCGCTCGGGGGCGAGATAGAGAAGATCCAGCTCGCCGTGCAGCAATTGGCTCTCTATAGCCTGGACCTCGTCGTAGGGCACAGAGGAGTTCAGATAGGCGGCTCGGATACCGGCTTCCTGGAGTGCTTCCACCTGGTCTTGCATCAGGGCAATCAGTGGGGAGATCACCACGCCGCAGCCGGGCCTGGCCAGGGCCGGGATTTGGTAGCACAAGGATTTGCCACCGCCGGTAGGCATCAGCACTAAGGCATCATCGCCGCTCATTAATGTATTGATCACCGCTTCCTGGGGATCACGGAAATGGGCGTAGCCGAAGACGTGTTCGAGAATATGTTGTGGGGAGTTCATGGCGGCGGAGTATACCCCGCGTAGCGACTTTGTGCGGCGGGTTTATTGGATAGTATTGCCTTGAAATACGATGCAATGTCAGCATAAGAGTTGTGACGGAATTCACGGGTTATAATCGCACGCTATCACAGCGATCGCCTAAGGATAGGTCTATGCGCACTTTGATCGTGTTTCTTGTGTTGTGGTTGGCAGCCCTGGCCGGGCCACTTGGTTGCTCGTCCAGTACTCCGCGCAATTTTGCGCAATCGGTTGTGGCGGATACCCACCTGGGCTGGCGTCCTGCGCCGGAGAATCAGCTGGCATTTTCCCTGGCGACGGCTTCTGGCGTGGCGCGGGTGGAACTGCAGCCGCTACCGGAGGAATTTACTCTCGTGACTCTGGAGCTCTTGGGGATGCGCAATGTGGAGGGGATTCAGTGGCAGGATGAAAAGGGTGAGTCGACTTTGCTTTATGATGGGAAGGCTGGACTCAGTGGTGTAAGCCTACAAAGCCAGGGGCATGGGTTTCGCCTGCAACTGCAGCTCTCCTCCATGGATTATCTGCGCAACGGCGGTGTGCTGACGGTTATTGATCGCCGGCATTAACGGCGGGCTCGGGTTTGGGCAGCTTGTCGAAGCCCAGCCCCGCGGGGCGAATCAGATACAGCTGTTTCCAGTATTTCCCGGTTACCCAAAGCCCGTTTCGTTCTTTGTCCCAAGCTATACCATTGGCCACAGTGTCCGGATGATTTGGCATATCGGGGTTTAGTTGGCCGAGATCAATGGCGCCAATTACTTCGCCACTATGAGGGTCTATAGCGATTATGCGGCTGTCCAGCCAGATATTAGCCCAGACCCGCCCTTCGGCATATTCCAGTTCATTCAGATTGGACCAGGCCTCCCCGCCGCCGTGCACCCGGAGCCGGCGCTGCACTTCAAAAGTGTCGGGATCGCGAAAGGTTAACTCATCACTCCCATTGCTCATGATTAGGTACTTGCCATCACTGGTGAGGCCCCAACCATCGCCTTTATAGTGCTTGACCTCCAAATGCTGCAGGTCGTGGGAGCGGTAGATGTGCAGTTCGCCCGCCTTGTAAGTCAGCAGATAGAGCTTTTCCCCCAAGACCGTGAGGCCCTCGGCAAATAACTTGCGCGACAGTCTCTTGCGCCTTACGGGTTTGGCGCCGGGGTCGGTATACTCGGCGAGCCACGAGCGGCGGTAGAGACCGCTGCTTTCCCACCAGCGCTGGCCGTCAAAGTAGAGCCCTTGGGTGAAGTGGTCACCGCCGCGCTGGCGTTCCTCCAGGACGGAGAATGGGGTTGTCTGGAGTTGCGCCTCTGCCGCTATTGGCAGCAGGAAAAATGTTAGCAGCGGTATCCAGCTGCAAATTTTAAGTCGGTTCATCAATTATCTATGACCAGAGTAAAAACCTTTGTCACTTTGACCCTGTTGGGTGGTTTGGCGGTAGTGTTGCCCATTGCCATTTTTGTACTGTTGTTCCAGTGGTTGTTTGGCCAAGTCAGCGAAGTTGTCGCGCCTGCCGTCGTCTGGCTGGAAGCCCATACAGAGTTTAAGGATACGCTTGCGCGACTGGTGGTGATAGCGTTGATTCTGGGAAGCTGCTTCTTGATCGGCCTCCTCGTGAAAACCAGTATTGGCCACTGGCTACATCGGCATGTGGACCGTTGGCTTGGCCGCCTGGCTCCTGGGTACAGCACCATTAAAGACCTGGTTACGCAATTTATCGGCGGTAGTGGTGAGGGCGTACTTTCTGGGCCGGTTGCCAGAGTGCGCATCCACGGAGCCGATAACCCTCTCTCTGTGACAGCGATTGTGACCTCCCAACATGACAATGGGGAAATGACCGTTTATGTGCCTACCGCCCCGGTGCCTACTTCGGGGTTTATCTTTCACGTGCCAGAGGAGTGCGTGGAGATCCTACCGGGGGTGAGTGTGGAGGCCGCGATGAAAACAATCGTAGCCTGTGGAGCCGGAAGTGCCACCTTACTGGCCCGACCGGGGAAGTTGAGGAATGCCTCAATTGCCAACTGACGGACGATTCTTACCCAGGTCGCGGATGGCAAAGCGCGCCGGATGCAGGGCTAATGCGAGCTCGGCACTGACCGGCAGGGCCTCGCCCATTATCCAGCTGGCGAGCAGTTCGGCCGTCAAGGGCGCATAGGTAAAACCGCGGGAACCCAGCCCACCCATGGCATAAAGCCCCGGTTGGTAATCCGCTAATTCGCCGATCAGCAACTTGCGGTTTTTTCGTAGGTTGGCATAGGTACTCTGCAGGGATTCCCAGTTGGGGATTGGCCCGGCGATGGGCAGGTAGTCGGGTGTCGCGGCGCGCAGGGCGGCGCGGCCCGTGAATGCCTGGGTAGAGAATTCAGCGGCGAGGTCCGGGAGTAGGTCTGACAAGGTTTGCAGGTTTTCCCGGTGTTCACTCTCACGCAATTCAGTCGCGCTCTCCTTGAGTTTAAAAGTGGCGCCGAAACTCTGGCGCCCTTCATGGGCAGGGGTGATATACCCCTCACCACAAAGAGCTATCCGTAATTGTGAGGAGGCCTCTGTGGCGAGTGCTCTGGAAACCTGTCCACGAATAGGGCGCAGGGGCAGTACGGCCGCCGGTGCGAAGTGACGGATATCATTGGCCCCACAGAGAATGACTGTTTCAGCCTCAATGTCTTTGCCCGCAGCACGCAAATGCCACAGACCCTGCCGTCTAGCGAGCATTTCCACTTCATGGCAATGTTGCCGCGTGATATTTTCGTGTTCGAGCAGGGAAGTACAAACTTTTTGTGGCTCCAGCCAGCCGGCGCCGGGGAAATATAGGCCGCTAAATGGCAGCGCTACGCCCGCCAAAGTACTCGCCTCTTCTGCACTGATTGCCTGGGCAAGATTTTGGTCGCGGTATTGGGCTAGAGCGTCGCTGATCTGCTGTTGTAGCTGTTGTTCCTTATCTGTCTGCGCCAGTTGCAGGAGGCCATTGAAATGCGCGAGTTGCGGGCAATATTGGCGATAATAGCGCTGGGCAAACATCAGGGCGTTGAGATTAAAGTCGCCATTGGGGCCCGGTTTCGGAGACAGTTTTCCGTAGAGTATGCCCTGGTCATTTCCGGAGCCGCCGCTGCCTGGGGCAGGTCCCCGCTCAAATAGTTGTACTCGCACGCCGCGTTCCGCTAGCGCTCTAGCGATGGTGGCGCCGGAGATCCCGCCACCAATAATGGTGACTGACTCTGGCCGCTGCGGTGCGGTAGCGGGTAGGTGCCAAGGCGTGGTTTTGAAATCGTTGTGGTGAAGTGTTTCCAGGGTGCCGCACAGCATTTCCCGTTTGCTGCCGAAGCCCGGCACCTTGTTCAGGGCAAAACCCGCATCGCGCAGCCCGCGTTTGACCAGCCCGGCACAGGTGAAGGTGGAAAAGGTTGCGCCGGTCCGGCTCAAACTGGCCATGTTTCCGAACAGCTTCGGTGTCCACATATCTGGATTTTTAGCTGGGGCAAAACCGTCCAGGAACCAGGCGTCGACTAAACGGTCCCGGCACTCCTGTTGCAAGCGCAGGCTTTGCAGGGCCTCGCTCGCTTCACCAATAATCAGAGTCAGGCTTACAGGGCCAAACTGCAGGCGATGTACACCCTCGGCCAGCAGTGGTGGGTAGCCATCAATGAATGTCTGGGAAAAGGCCTCCAGCTGCGGCCACAGCGCCAGGGCTCTGCGTAAATCCTGGGGATGCAGGGGGGATTTTTCCACCGTAATAAAATGTAGGCGGGCGCTTTTGGGGGCGGTCTCTTGCCAGAGTTCCCAGGCGGCGAGAAAGTTGAGCCCGGTGCCAAAGCCGGTTTCGCCAATAGTGAAGGTGGCGTGCTCATTTAGGTTTGCCCAGCGTTCCGCCAGGGCATTTTGCTGCAAAAAAACGTAGCGTGTCTCTTCCAGGCCGGAGGCACTGGAGAAATAGATATCGTCATAGGCACGGGATAGTGGCTGGCCATCTTCTCGCCACTGGATATCGGCCTGTTTGCCGGGCTTGCTCAAAACGATACTTCCCTAGATCTTGTCTCGCAGGCCAAACTCGCCCATCACTTGGGCGCACCAGCGCTCGATGCGTTCCTCGCTGAGGTCAAATTCATTTTCTTCATCGAGAGCAAGCCCTACGAACTGACTGCCATCGTCTGTGAGTCCTTTGGATTCTTCAAATTCATAGCCCTCCGCCGGCCAGTAACCGACGACTCGAGCGCCACAGGCAAGTAGCTGGGCATGCAGATAACCCAAAGCATCCTGGAACCACTGGGGGTAGCCCTCCTGGTCGCCGAGGCCGAACAAAGCGGCCTTTTTGCCATCCAAGTTAAGCCCCGCCAGGTCGTCCCAGATATTTTCCCAGTCTTCCTGTAGTTCACCGTAGTCCCAGGTGGGAATGCCAAACAATAGGAAATCGTAGTCCTCGGCCAGGGCAATATCTGCTTCACCCACATTGTGTAGGTCGATCCACTGAGGCCCAATACACTGGCGAATTTTTTCCGCAGCCATTTCTGTGTAACAGGTACTGGAGCCGTAAAAGAGGCCTATCGGGGCTTGGGAGCTTTGCATAAATATTGAAATTCTTACTGCTGATCGATGGCGCCGAGGAAGTCCAGCTGTCGCCAGGCTTCATAGATCACGATGGCGGTGGAGTTGGACAGATTGATACTGCGGCTTTCGGCGCGCATGGGAATGCGCAGGGTGTTATCGGGGCCAACGGCCTGTAAGAACTCCGCCGGCAGACCGCGGGTTTCGGGGCCAAACACAATGGCATCACCATCTCGATACTGGATGCCGGTATGGCTGCGTTTGCCCTTGGTAGAAAGGGCGAGTACCCGCTCCGGCTTTTCGCTATCGAGGAATGCCTGCCAGTCGGGGTGGCGGACCACGCGGCTGTATTCGCTGTAGTCGAGCCCGGCGCGACGCAGTCGCTTGTCATCCATATCGAAGCCCAGGGGTTCGATCAGGTGCAGCTCGGCCCCGGTGTTGGCGCAGAGGCGAATTATATTGCCGGTATTAGGAGCAATTTCCGGTTGATATAGAACGATTTTGAACATTGCTTGGCGGACGCCCCGATGGGTACTTTCTGGCTAGCTAACGTGATAGAAGCCGGGCATGGAGCGCCCGGTCTTGTATGGCTGCGGATTATTCCACAATTAGAGGGGAGTGGCGATCTCCTCGCAGTCGATCTCTACTCCCAACTCATTGGCGATCTGATCGAGTTCATCGCGCAGACCGTCGAGATCCATATCCTCGTCCACACTGATGGTGCACTCGGCCCTAAAGAGCGGCTCGCCGCTCCAGGGAGTGCTGCCGTAGGTGGTTTCCAGCTGCTCCATATTGATATGGTGGGCGGTGAGTGTGCGGGCAATTTCGCGCACAATGCCCGCACGATCATTACCGACCAGTTTCAGCGTGAGAGTCTGCTGGGGTGTGGCGGTGATCGCAATGGCATCCTCAATGACCAAGTTGTAGCCAGCCTCCGAGAGGGTGCCGAGGGCGTTTTTCAAGTTTTGGGCTTTGTCTCCGTGGACCGCGACGCGCAGGATGCCGGCAAATTTACCGGCGAAGTGCGCCATGTGGCTGTCCTCCCAGTTGCCACCGTTATCAGCAATGACTGCAGAAAGCCTTTCAACTACACCGGGCTTATCGTCACAGATCATGGAGATAACAAGGTGCTGTTGCATATTGTGTTCCTTTACTTCAATAGAGACGAGTAATTGTCATTGTAATAGGATCTTGTCGGATAACTCTATCGTCCAACCTCAAAGCTATTATTTTTAACCCCGGTAACAGGTAACTTAGCGAGGGACTGCCAATGAAGGTGATTGCCGACTTATGTGTGATTCCCATGGGTGTGGGGGTGTCAGTTAGCCAGTATGTTGCGGAATGTGAAAAGGTACTGGCTGAGGCCGGGCTTACTCACCATCTGCATGCTTACGGCACCAACATCGAGGGGGACTGGGATGCCGTGATGGCAGCCGTAAAGTGCTGCCACGAGCGGGTTCATGCTATGGGTGCCGATCGCATCACTACCAGTCTGAAATTGGGAACTCGTATTGACCGGGATCAGTCTTTACAGGATAAGATCGACAGCGTGCGATCAAAGCTGGATTAACGATAACAACACAGGAACGATTATGACGATGAATATCAAGAAATCCCTACTGGTATTGGCCGGCACACTGGCCCTGGCTGGAGGGGCTCAGGCCGCCGACCTGAACTCCGCGATCAAGGGGGATCATCGCAGCAAGGATTTTGCCGCTCGCGATCAGTACCGGAACCCAGCTGAAACCCTGGAGTTTCTCGGGATTGAGCCGGATATGACCGTGGTGGAAATCACTCCAGGAGGTGGTTGGTACACCGAAATCCTCGGGCCTTACCTGGGCGAGAAGGGCAAGCTCTACGCGGCGCACTTCCCCGAGGACAGCGAATCTTCCTATTACCAGCGCTCCCTGAAGAACTTTAAAGATAAGCTGGCAGCCAATAAGAAAGCCTATCAAAATGTTGAGGTGACTGAGTTCTCCCCGCAAACCGGTCGTGAAATCGCCCCTGCAGGCAGTGCCGATGCGGTGGTGACTTTTCGCAATGTGCATAACTGGATGTACCGCGGATACGAAGACAAGGCCTTCGCCAGCTTCTTTGCCGCGTTAAAACCCGGCGGCGTTTTGGGTGTGGTAGAGCACCGCGCCAAGGTGGGCACCAGCAAAGAGGATATGGTCGAAAGCGGTTATGTAACCCAGGACTATGTGATTGAAGTGGCTAAAAAGGCCGGCTTTGTGCTGGAGGAAGCCAGTGAAGTTAACGCCAACCCGAAAGATACTGCTAAGCACCCGAAAGGCGTTTGGACCCTTCCACCCGTCTTGCGCCTGGGCGATGAAGGCAAAGAAAAGTATCTGGCTATTGGCGAGAGCGATCGTATGACACTGCGCTTCCGCAAACCCAAGTCCTGAGTTCTAATCCCCATCCCTCATAGTGTTTAACACCCCGGGAGCGGCCTCGGTCGCTCCCGTTTCAGCCGAATTTGAAAGTTGTATGATTGTTCCCTTTGAACAGCTGGACGCCAGCACCCTGCAGAGCCTACTGGAAGAATACGCTACCCGCGAGGGCACCGAGTACGGCGAGCGCGATGTTGATTTGCCTGAAAAAGTAGCGAGCCTGCGCAGGCAGCTGCAGTCCGGCGATGTGGTCATTTGGTTTGAACCCGGTGAGGAGAGTGTCAACCTGGTACTGGCCCAGGATCTGCCCACCGATGTCTGAAAATATCATCGATACCCCGGAGGTGCCTTTTGCGCGTTTCCTTTTCGCCCACGGTGCAGGTGCGCCCATGGACAGTGCCTTTATGCAGGCGTTTGCCCAGGCGCTCTGTGCTAAAGGCATCGAAGTGGTGCGCTTTGAGTTTCCTTATATGGCCCAGCGCCGCACCGGCGGTAGCAAGCGCCCCCCCAACACCATGCCCCAGCTGCAGGCGTGCTTCCTAGAGCAGATCGGTTGCTTTACGGGTGACCTTCCCCTGTTTATTGGTGGCAAATCCCTGGGAGGGCGAGTGGCTAGCCTACTCGCTGTTGAGCGCTTTGCTGAGGGTGTGATTGCCGGGCTTATTTGCCTGGGGTACCCCTTTCACCCCCAGGGTAAGCCGGACAAGCTGCGCACTGAGCACCTTCGGGGTATCGACTGCCCAGCGCTCATTGTCCAAGGGGAAAGAGACCCTTTGGGTAACCGTGACGAAGTGGCCACCTATGCATTGGCGGGCACGATTGAGGTTGAATGGTTGGGGGATGGTGACCATGACTTCAAGCCCCGTCGCGCCAGTGGTTTTACTCAGATCCAGCACTGGCAGTCTGCGGTCGATACATCGGTATCGTTCATGCGGCGGTTTCAAGAATCGTGATGCGCTCCTCTTGCACGAGCAGGGGGCTCAACTGGGCCATCTGGGCGCGGCGCTCCTCGCTGGTGTACCAGTGTTGCCAATGCAGTTCAGATTGCCATTTGGATAGGGTAAAGCGGCGCAGTGGGTTACCTCTCTCGATATAGGTTTGGCCCTCGATAAAGCCAACGGTGCGGTAGGCGCAGGTGAGTACTCTGCGCGCCGCCTCTTCGTAGCTGCTCTGCATCTCGGCGGCAATTTCCCGCTCAATCAATACATAGATCATCACATACCCAAAAACGCTAGGGCCTTAGTGGATTCTAGCGCGCTTGTCGCCGGTAGAGGCCGCGGTCAGTTTCCGGGTGACGAAACCTGCTTAATTGCGCACAATAAAACCTATGAAGTTTGATCACACTCTCGATGCCCGCGGCCTGCTGTGCCCGGAACCCGTAATGATGCTGCACTCCGCGGTGCGAAATGTCGCCGATGGGGAGGTGTTGAAAATGATGGCTACCGATCCCTCGACCCAGCGGGATGTGCCCAAGTTCTGCCAGTTTCTCGGCTACGAACTGGTCCACCATACAGAGGAGCAGGACGAGTTTTTGTACTGGATTAAGAAAGCTGGATAACGGGTCAAAGGTACGACCCCGGCCCCGCTGAGCGGGGTCGGGGCGCTGTGCTCGCAAAAAAGTCCCAATATCCGACTGTTCAGACCCGCAAGTTTTATGGTGCCGTTACCAGAGCGGCGATGGCGGCCAGTGCTTCAGGGTCCTCGGATTTGATCTTGTTGGCGATATGGTGTTGGAAGAAATAGCGGAAGCCCTCGCTCTCCTGTGCCGGGTATAGGCAGTGATCCCCCGGCAACACCGGGGTGGTTTCGACCACATCGTGGTCGATCAGCATGCTGTGAATAACGCCATCAGTGTGCAGTCTCCAGCTGATGACCTCCATCAGCGTCAGGTTCTCCCGATCCTCGTCCATAAACACCGCGTGGGTGCCGATGGTATCGGGGATCTCCTGCAGTACTTCCTCGGCTTTGCTGCTTTCAAACTCAAAGTATTCCGCCGCAGTCTCCAGCTCGACGACTTTGTGAATGGGGGGGTGGTGGAAGACTTCCTCAATGCCTGGGTCGTAGTAGCCTTCGAAGCGTCCGTCTAAAGGGTCCCTGATATCTGGACAGGCGACTATCGCGTTTAACCACGGAACGAGGCCTACAATCTCGCCATTCGCTCTGAGTCCCCAGCAGAGCACTTTTAGGCTGTATAGGTCTGTTCCACTTGAATTGTTGGAGTAGAGCATTTCCAAGCCGTCGAGCTCCGGCGAAAGGCGGATAAAGCGCCTGTCTGCTGAAGTTTCGATCGGCTCGCCGGTGAAGAGGTCAACCACATTGTTGATGCTGTGGTCTGTCATGGAACACCTCCTGGCAGGGCCGGTTGTTTACCGTCTCCGATCAGATAAAGGTGCGACTGGCAATGCCCTATCTCTGAAGGAAGACCGGGGCAGGAGGGTATTTGACTGCTTTAGACCTCTCCTCGGGGAATACGCTGAAAGGGCGGGTGCTCAGCGGCTTCCCTGTGAGTAAAGGTATATGTTGATTTGCGGAAAGGCAACTGGCGTGGTAAGTGCTCCTTGAGGCGTCGTGGCTTTGATCGCGGCGCCCCCGTTGTTATAGTCCCCGCCTTTGCGGTACCCCGGAGAATATCTTGCCTGTTCCCAGCCCAGAAATGGCTCCAGTTTCTAACGACTCCCCTGAAGTCAGATCTTTAGCGGAGCGTATTACAGGGGTCTTTAATCGCTGTTTTGCGGATCCGAGAGGGCTTAATACCCGACTGCGTGGTGGGTTTTCCGAGCCTTACTATCGGCCTGCGGGGGAAGTGCTGGACTACCATCAAGTGGAATTTACCCACGATTATGCCGCCAGTGCTCTGCATGAGGCCGCTCATTGGTGTGTGGCCGGAGAAGCGCGTCGTCAGCTGCCGGACTATGGCTACTGGTATGCGCCGGATGGGCGCAGCGCCGAGCAGCAGGCCGAGTTTGAGCTGGTCGAGGTAAAGCCTCAGGCGTTGGAGTGGATTTTCGCGCGAGCCTGTGGCTTGCGCTTCCGTGTCAGTGCGGACAATTTGCAGAGTGATCTCGGCCCCAGCGATCGTTTCATGGAGGCGATCTGGCAGCAGGTCTTGGTTTATTGTGCCGAGGGTCCCAGTGCACGCGCGCGTACTTTTGCCATGGCTCTGGCTTTGGAGTTTGAGCAGTCAGACCCCCTGTATGGCTGCGCTTACCAGTTGGCGGAGCTATCGTGAGCAGTTACCTGATTGATTCGTCTGTATATATCTTTCGCTACTACTTTGCTCTGCCACCCAATTGGCACAGTCGCAGCGGCTATAGCACCGAGGCGGTTTATGGCTTTACCAATTTCCTGTTGGACCTCCTGGCGAGGAAACCGCGCCATATCGCCTGCGCCTTTGACGAATCCCTGGGTAGCTGCTTTCGCAATACGCTTTACCCGGACTATAAATGCAGTCGCGCTCTGCCCGATGAAGCCTTGGCCTTTCAGTTGGTGGCCTGCCGGGAAATGGCGGAGGTGCTGGGCATCGCCAGTTTTTCCAGTGCGTGTTATGAGGCCGATGATCTGCTCGCCACTCTCACGCGCAAGTTGCGCAATCACGCCCCGGTTATTGTGAGTCGCGATAAAGACCTGGGGCAGTTAATGGCGCGAGGCGCTTCTTCTCTGTGGGACTTTGCCGCAGATCGGCATATGGACAGTACAGCCCTGGAGCAGAAGTTCGGTGTGAGACCGGCGCAGATGGCCGATTACTTAGCTTTGGTGGGGGATACCAGTGACGATATACCCGGTGTCCCAGGCGTGGGCTCCAAGACCGCCGCAGCCCTGCTGGCGGTCTTTGATGATATCGAAGCGCTGCTGGAGCAATCTGAGCGTGTTGCGTCTCTGCCAATCCGGGGGGCAAAAGGAATAGCGCAGCGACTGGTTGAGCATGCCGATCAATTGCGTCTGGCCAAGCGCCTGACAAGCCTTGTGGAGAATATCCCCCTGGGTGTCAAAGTGGCGGATCTGTATCCGCAGCCGGTGGACCTGCACCTGGCCAAGGCCTTGGCGGAGGAGTTTGGAATCGGCGGTCTGGCGGGAAAAATGGAGCGCACATTGAAGCGTGCCGAAGGAGAATTTATATGAGTGAGAGTCACATCCAGGGCGCGGGCCTCAAGATTGTTGCCGATGAAAATATACCGGCACTGGCGCAGTACTTTGGTGACCTGGGCACCCTGGAACGTTATCCGGGACGCACCCTGACCCGCGAACAGTTGGTCGATGCGGATATTTTGCTGGTGCGTTCAGTGACCCGGGTGAATCAGAGTTTACTGGAGGGGACGTCGGTACGCTTTGTGGGCAGTTGTACCATCGGTACCGATCACCTTGATACCGACTGGATGGAGCGCAATGGCATCTACTGGAGCGCTGCTCCCGGTTGCAATGCCAATTCGGTCGTGGAGTATGTGTTTTGTGCATTGGCCGCCCTGGGAGTGGACTGGCGTGGACGTAGTTTTGGTATCGTCGGTTGCGGCAATGTGGGGGGGTTATTACAGAAGCGCCTACACACATTGGGTGCCTCCTGCGCTGTCTATGATCCCTGGTTGCCGGAAAACCCCGATTTTTCGCCGCTGGAACACGTGCTGGGCCAGGATATTGTGTGCCTGCACGCGCCGCTGGTTAAGGGTGGGCGCTTTCCCAGCTTACATATGATCGGTGCCGACCAGTTGGCGCAGATTCGCGATAATGCCGTTTTAATCAGTGCTGGGCGGGGGGCGGTGGTAGACAATCGCGTACTGCTACAGCAACTGCGACAGGGGCGGCGCTTCAAAACGGTATTGGATGTCTGGGAGGGCGAACCGGATATCAATCTTGAGTTGCTACAGCGTGTCGATTTGGGCACTCCGCATATCGCCGGCTACAGCCTGGATGGCAAGCTCGCGGGCACCCGCATGATCCGCGAGGCACTGTCTAGCGCCCTCGACTTGGCACAGCCAGAGAGTGCCAGTGCACCTTATGACGAGTCGGCCAAAACCCGGATTGTCGCGGGGACAGTGGGGGCGCAGGTTGACGGGGGAGTCGAGCCTGTGGCTGATCTGCTGCTGCAGATGTACGACCCCCGCAGTGATGATTATCGTCTGCGTGCCGTGGTGGAGGGGGCTGAGCCCATGGCCAAAGCCTTCGATCGCCTGCGCCGAGAATATCCCGAGCGATTGGAATTTTCCCATTATGTTGGCTCTGCCCAAAACCTGGATGACCACAATAGAGAACAATTGGCAGTACTGGGGTTGATGTGCGATTAGAGCAGCCAGTTAAAAAGCTCGGGTTGATTATTAATCCCTGGGCTGGTGTTGGCGGCCCGGCGGGGCTGAAAGGCAGCGATGGGGCTGAGACAGTGGCGCGGGCCCTGGCCGCGGGTATACAACCGCAATCCCAGCAGCGTGCCGCCACGGCCCTGGAAGCCCTCGGCCCATTTCGACAGCAGGTGGAACTTCTGTGTTTTGCTGGCGACATGGGTGCGGATATTGCTCGCGAGCTGGGGTTTGCCGTGTATGAGGTGGGAGCTGCTGAAACCACCCCATCAAAATCCGCAGATACCGAGAGAGCCGCAGCGGCGATTCGCGATGCTGGTGCCGACCTGATCGTGTTTATCGGTGGTGATGGCACTGCGCGCAATATTACCAATGTATTGGGGGATAACTTCCCTGTGCTGGGCATTCCCGCTGGCGTCAAAATGCACTCTGCCTGTTTTGCTATTTCCCCCAAAGCGGGTGGAGAAGTGTTGCGTAAATTGCTCGCGGGTGAGCTGGTAGATGTGTGCGAGCGCGAGGTGCGGGATATCGACGAGAGTAGTTTTCGCCAGGGGCGGGTGAGTACCTGTCATTATGGTGAGCTGCTTGTGCCCCAGGAGGGGCATTTCCTTCAGGCGGTAAAAAATGCCGGGCGCGAGGTCGAGGCGCTAGCGGTAGCGGATATTGCCGCCGATATTGTTGAGGCGTTGGAGCCGGGCATCTTGTATATCGTTGGTCCCGGTTCTACCACTCTGGCGATTTTAAATGAGTTGGGTTGTGAGGGCACTTTGCTGGGAGTGGACCTGCTGTGTGATGGCATCCTAATTCAGACCGATGTGAGTGCCCCGCAGATTGAGGCGGCGATTGCTGCACACAACAGCGGACTGAAAACAGGTGTGGTAAAAATTATTCTCACCGCCATCGGCGGTCAGGGCCATTTAATCGGCCGTGGCAACCAGCAGTTTTCACCCCGAGTTTTGCGGGAGGTGGGCCGCGAAAATCTGCTGGTTGTTGCCACCAAAACCAAGATAAGCGAACTCGGAGGGCGCCCCCTGTTGGTGGATAGCGGTGACCCCGAGCTAGATCGACAGTGGAGTGGTTTTATCCGGGTGGTTACAGGCTACCGGGATGCAATCCTCTACCCCTTGAGTAATGGAGAAATCTGAGTGTCTACCGATTGGCAGCGGCTCCTGGAGCAGGTTGAGTCCAAATTAGTATCGGGTGGCGGTGACAGCCGCCGTCTGTTCCACGGTCGCGGCCGTTGTTTTGAGGGACTGGAGCAGGTTTGTATCGACAGCTTTTTCCCCGCACTGCTGGTGACTTTTTTTGAGGAGTACGCCGGTGAGGGGGAACTGTGTGAGCAACTTTGGCAAATGGCGGAGTCTCACGGTTATCAGGGCGTGGCCGCACAACGTCGCTATCAGCCCGGTGCACCGTTGCAATGGCAGTGTGGTGAGCCCGTAACAGCGCCGGTGGCGTTACGAGATACATTGAAATTCCCACTGACCTTTGATCGGCAGAATGTGGGTTTTTTCTTGGATATCGAGCCCGGCCGCGCCTGGATTGAAGAACAGGTGCGCAGCCGTGCAGGGCGGCCGTCGGTGAAAATGCTGAACCTGTTCGCCTTCACCTGCGCTTTTTCCACTGTGGCCCGCGCCGCCGGCGATATCGAGATCGTCAATGTGGATGTGAATCGGGGTGTATTAAATCGCGGCCGTGAAAATCACGAGGTGAACGGATTATCTCTGCGGGGTATTCAATTCCTGCAGTTTGATGCGCTGCGTCAGTTCAAGCGCTTTGATCGCAGAGGACCTTTTGAGCTCGCCGTGGTGGATCCGCCCACGCGCCAGAAGGGCCGTTTCGATGTGAGTCATAACTATGAAAAGTTATTGCAACAGTTGCCCGCCTGTCTTGCCGATGAAGCGGACCTGCTGATGGTGATCAATTCGCCGCGACACAATGAGGCACATTTTCGCGAGTTGATACTCGGCGCCGATAGTGGCTATGAAGTGGTGGCACGATTGGCGCAAAACCCGGATTTCCCCGATCGGGACCCGGATGCCGCATTAAAAATGTTGCACGTTCAATACCGCCGCCAGAAATAGCGGCCACCGCCGAACGTCCACGGCTTGCCACGTTTCAAAGATTGGCAAATTCGCGCATCAGGCGCTCCACCAGCGCCTGTAATTTTGCCGAAGAACCGCCGCGCACCGCACTATTGAGTAGCTGAGCGTTACTCTGCCCGGATTCCTCCTCGGAATGAATCATCAGAAGAAACCCCCGGTGACTGAGCACGGCTTCCTCCGCAGCCTCTTGCCGCACCAGCTGGGAAAAGTGGATATAGCCGCTCTGTTTTAACCAGCTTATGGCGCCCAGGCAGGCCAAATGCCGCGGCGCGTGCAGGCCAAATTCGTCCGGTGTATCGGGCCCGGAGATATCCTCTACGTAAATGGTGGAGGGCATAGGAAACTGCCCAAACAACACCAAGAGAATTCTGCCGGTGTCGCGGTAGAAATCGTGAATATGTAGATCGTCCAACATCAGCGGGAATACTGCTCCAAAAAGTAGCCGAGCCGTTCAATGGCGTGGGAGAGGTCATCGACGCGGGGTAGAAAAACAATGCGCAGGTGGTCGGGCGCATCCCAGTGGAAAGCGCTGCCCTGCACCAACAGAATTTTTTCCTGGCGCAGGAATTCCAGTACCAGCCGTTCGTCGCTTTCGATTTTGTGATGGTTCAGGTGCAATTTGGGGAACAGGTAGATGGCGCCGCTGGGTTTGACGCAACTGACGCCGGGAATATCGTTGAGCATGCGGTGGGCAAGGTCTCTCTGTTGGCGCAGACGTCCACCGGGCAGCACCAGGTCGTTGATGCTCTGGTAGCCGCCCAGCGCGGTCTGTACGGCAAACATCGCCGGCACATTGCCACACAGGCGCATCGAGGAGAGCATATCCATACCCTCAATAAAGCCCTGTGCGCGCTCCTTGGTGCCACTCACGATCATCCAACCCGAGCGAAAGCCGGCCAGGCGGTAAGATTTCGATAGTCCGTTAAAGCTCAGGCAGAGTACGTCCGGGGCCAGTTTGGCCATGGGGGTGAACTCTGCGTCGTCGTAGAGAATTTTGCTATAGATTTCGTCGGCAAAAATCACCAGGTTGTGGCTGCGCGCCACCTCTACAATGTCTTCCAGTAGGGCCTTTGGGTAAATAGCCCCGGTGGGGTTGTTCGGGTTGATTACCACGATACCGCGGGTGCGGGAGGTGATCTTTGCTTTGATATCCTCGATATCCGGCAGCCAGTCAGACTCCTCGTCGCAGCGGTACAGCACTGGGTTGGCGCCGGCGAGGTTGGTGGCTGCCATCCACAGGGGGTAGTTGGGCATGGGCAGCAGCAGCTCATCGCCATTATTGAGCAGCGCCTGGGTGGCCATCGAAATCAATTCGGAGACGCCGTTGCCAAGGTAGATGTCGTCAATTTCAACCCCCTGGATACCCAGGGTCTGGCACTCTTGCATAATGGCTTTGCGTGCGGCGAAGAGGCCCTTGGACTCCACATAACCTTGTGCCTGGGAGAGGTTGTGGATGACGTCCTGGATAATCTCGTCCGGGGCGTTAAAGCCGAAGGGGGCGGGGTTGCCGATGTTCAGCTTGAGAATGCGGTGGCCTTCCTCCTCCATGCGTTGGGCCTGTTCCATGACCGGACCGCGAATCTCGTAGCAGACGCCGTGCAGTTTTTCAGATTTTTGGATGTCCTTCATGGTGGTGCGGCAGCCCTGTAAATGGGCAGGAGCGGCCTGGGCCGCGAGCGAGCTGCGCGATAGGCGGGGCGTTTACTGGCGGCGACTGCCGCTCCTGCAGGAACGATAAAAACGGAACGAGAGAGTATGTCAAAACCGAAAGACGATAACTACTGGCGCGAACAGCTAACAGATGAGGAGTTTGAGGTCTGTCGCAAGGGAGGGACAGAGCCGCCGTTTAGTGGCGAATATTGGGATGTTTTTGACGATGGAGTGTATCGCTGCCGTTGCTGCGGTGAGGTTTTGTTTGATTCCGGTGCTAAATTTCAGAGTCATTGTGGCTGGCCCAGCTTCGATGCGGAGTTTGCTAGGGGGATAGTGCGGGAACAGGCGGATAGCAGTTTTGGTATGCAGCGGGTTGAAATTCGCTGTAGCCAGTGTGATAGCCATTTGGGGCATGTATTTGAGGATGGGCCCACTGAGACGGGCCTGCGCTATTGCGTGAATTCCCTATCCGTGACGCTGGACTATGAAGATTCTGCAGAAGGGGAGGGTGAGTGAGCAAAATACACTGGAGTCGCTGGCTGTTGAGGATGCAGTGGGGGTTGCTTGCGCTCATTGTGTTCGCCGGCCTGGCGCTGAGGCTTGAGTTGCTGCGTTTCAGTGTGGTGTTCAAGGTGTTTACCTATGCGGGGATGGCGGCACTCGCCATCGCGCTGGTAAGTCTATTTGTGTTTGTCTGGGGTATGCGAAAGCACAGTGCGCAGACGCGTAGCAATGCCCTCTGGGCGACACTGCTGGGTCTGCTGCCGCTGGCTGTGCCCCTGATTACCGTGGGTAAGGACAATTTCAGTGTGCCGAGAATCCACGATATCACTACCGATACCCGTAACCCTCCGCGCTACCAGGCGGTGTTGGCTTTGCGCAAGCCCGGAGATAACAGCGCCGAGTATGGTGGGGAATCGGTGGCGCGATTACAGCGTGGAGCTGATGTCTATGCCGATATCAACCCCTTGCATGTGCACCTGCCGATTGAGCGAGCCACTCAGTTGGCCGCTCAGGTGGCCAGGGAGCTGGGTTGGAGGATTGTGTCCTACGAGCCTGAGAAGGGCCATATTGAAGCAACCGACCGCACACTGCTGCTGGGTTTCACCGATGATATCGTGGTGCGGGTGCGAGCGGATGAGGATGGCGGTTCGAGGGTAGATGTGCGATCCAGTTCCCGTGAGGGAGTGAGTGATTTGGGCGCCAACGCCAAGCGCATACGTGAATTTCTTGAGGTGCTGCATGAAGATGCCAGAATTCAGGGCGGTGGGGCCACCAGTCGCCCAAATTCTCCCACCCGAATTCCATCAGGTTAGGTAAGTGCCTGACAATAAAAGAAAAAAAATGCAGTTCGGGTGTTGACAGTATCCCGAACGGTACATAGAATGCGCCCCACTTCTGACGCAGAGCTACACTTTAAGGCGGAGCGAAACGACAGAGGTGATTCTGGGTCCCCATCGTCTAGAGGCCTAGGACACCGCCCTTTCACGGCGGTAACAGGGGTTCGACTCCCCTTGGGGATGCCACGCGGGAATAGCTCAGTTGGTAGAGCGCAACCTTGCCAAGGTTGAGGTCGCCGGTTCGAACCCGGTTTCCCGCTCCAAATTTTTGCTTTTTGAGATGATCTCTAGTCAACTCGGAAAGCATTGCCACCGAGAAATCAGTGGTATTGCCATGGAC
>NZ_JBGMEL010000021.1:23228-69796 GCF_041447225.1 Microbulbifer echini
AGAGGCCTAGGACACCGCCCTTTCACGGCGGTAACAGGGGTTCGACTCCCCTTGGGGATGCCAATACGGCCCGGCGGCTATGTTGTCGGGCCAACCAAAATTGCGGGAATAGCTCAGTTGGTAGAGCGCAACCTTGCCAAGGTTGAGGTCGCCGGTTCGAACCCGGTTTCCCGCTCCAAATAAAAAAGCCGCTCAATCGAGCGGCTTTTTTATTTTCCGGTAAATTGCTTCTAAGTTTATAACTTGCACTGGCATTGCTGGACAGCAAGTGCGCGCCTGAAATATCGCCCTCCGCGGCATGGGGGATCTGCCGCTGCATATCCTCTCTGGTTGAAATTATTCGGACAAACACGTTGAAAGCGCCTCTAGCGACAGGAGTTCGAGATGACCGCCGCGCTATCTATCCAGAATCTGCAAAAAACCTACGAAGGTGGTTTCCAGGCCCTGAAGGGGATCAGCTTCCAAGTGCAGCCAGGGGATTTCTTTGCCCTGCTTGGCCCTAATGGCGCGGGTAAGTCCACCACAATCGGTATTATCTGTTCATTGATACGCAAGACGGCTGGCAGCGTGTCGATTTTCGGTGTCGACATCGATAGTGATTTTCCCGCCGCCAAGCGCCTGTTAGGCGTGGTGCCGCAGGAGTTCAATTTCAGCCAGTTTGAAAAAGTCTTCGATATTGTGGCTACTCAGGGCGGCTTCTATGGAATGCCGCGTAAGTTGGCGGAGGCGCGCACAGAGCAATACCTGAAGCAGTTAGGACTGTGGGATAAGCGGCATACCCAGGCGCGCATGCTGTCTGGGGGGATGAAGCGCCGTCTGATGATTGCGCGGGCGCTGATTCACGAACCCAAATTGTTGATCCTCGATGAGCCCACCGCTGGGGTCGATATTGAGCTGCGCCGTTCCATGTGGGCTTTTCTCGAGGAGATTAATGCCCGCGGTACCACGATTATTCTCACCACTCACTACCTGGAAGAGGCCGAAAGTCTGTGTCGCAATATTGCCATTATTGATAAAGGCACTATTGTTGAAAACACTTCCATCAAATCCCTGTTAAAAACCCTCAATCGGGAGACCTTTATTCTCGACAGCAGTGAGTTCCTCAGTAAGGCGCCGGTGCTCTCGGGGTTTGAGTGTCGACTGTTGGATGGTCACGCCCTGGAAATCACCGTGGAGAAGGGGCAGTCCCTGACCGAGGTGTTTGTGGAACTCAAAGCCCAGGGGGTTACGGTGACCAGTATGCGCAATCGTGCCAACCGCCTGGAGGAGTTGTTTCTTTCTCTGTTGTCCGAGGAAAAGGAAGAGGGGCTGGATTAGTGAGCGGTCAGTTAACCTGGATATCATTCAGCACTATTTTCCGTCGGGAGGTACGCCGTTTTATGCGCATCTGGCCGCAGACGCTGGTGCCGCCGGTGATCACCATGAGCCTGTACTTCGTGATTTTCGGCTCCCTTATCGGTAGTCGTATTGGGGATATGGGCGGCTACCCTTATATGGAGTTTGTGGTGCCTGGGTTGATCATGATGTCGGTGATCACCAACTCCTATGGCAATGTCGTATCCTCTTTTTACAGCGCCAAGTTTCAGCGCAGCGTTGAGGAGTTGCTGGTGTCGCCCACGCCAAACTGGGCGGTGATGGCTGGTTACGTGCTGGGGGGGGTGGCGCGGGGCTTGATTGTCGGCCTGATCGTCACAGTGGTGGCGATGTTTTTTACCTCGCTTAGTGTCGAGAATCTGGGCGTTACGGTCGCTATCGTATTTCTCACGTCGACGCTGTTCTCCCTGGCGGGCTTTATCAATGCTATCTATGCCAATAGTTTTGATGCGATTTCGATTATCCCGACTTTTATTTTGACTCCGTTGACTTACCTGGGTGGTGTTTTCTACTCCATTGATCTGCTCTCGCCCTTTTGGCAGGGGCTGTCGAAACTGAACCCGATTCTCTATATGGTGAATTCTTTTCGCTATGGCATCCTGGGCGTTTCCGATATCAATGTGGCCTGGGCTTTTGTTGGGGTTTTGATATTTATTGGACTTCTCGCCAGCTGGGGGCTCTACCTGATGAGTCACGGCAAGCGATTGAGGCACTGAGGTTGAATATGAACAGAGAAGACTGGGAAAATCTCCCGCTGGGCCGGGAGACTGTTTACGAATCGAGTTACAACCCGGAGTTGCTGCACCCTATACAGCGTTGCATCTCCCGCGCTCAGCTGGGGCTCTCTGTCGGCGCCCTGCCATTTTTCGGTGAGGATGAGTGGTGGGGTTTCGAGCTCTCCTGGCTCAATACCAAGGGTAAGCCCCAGGTGGCGGTGGCGCGCTTCAGCTTTCCGGCGGAAAGCCCTTACATGGTGGAGTCCAAGTCTTTCAAGTTATACCTCAACTCGTTTAATCAAAGCCGCTTTGAGTCCTGGCGTCTGGTGCGGGATACCCTGGTGCGTGATCTGAGTACTGCCGTGGGCACCGCCGTGCGTGTCACCCTTCTAGAGGTGGAGGATGTATCCCTGGATGTGCAGAAACCGATGGGGTACTGCCTTGACCAGCTGGATATTGCGGTGGAACAGTACCAGCCGGAATCCGCACTTCTTGCGCTGGACGAAAGTGGTGAGATGGTGAGTGAGACACTCTATAGTCACCTGTTGCGCAGTAATTGCCCGGTTACCGGTCAGCCGGATTGGGCCACTGTACTGGTGGAATACAAGGGGCCAAAACTGGAGCGCGAAGCGTTGCTCGCCTACTTTATTGCTTTCCGTGAGCACCAGGATTTTCACGAGCATTGTGTTGAGCGAATTTTCTGTGACCTGCAGACCATTGCCGATTTTTCTGAGTTGACGGTCTGTGCCCGCTACACCCGCCGGGGTGGGCTGGATATTAACCCTCAGCGTTCCACTCGTGTTGAAAAGGCACTACCTCCGCGTTTTGCCCGCCAATAAGCCCGCTCTTTGTTCATCGGTATTGGTTGCATTGCGATCCAGTAGGGTGCCTGGCCAATATCGCTGGGGCGATAGCCGCCGGCTAGTGCAGTAGTTACTTGTTAGCCGCACAGCTTTTCACAAGTGGTGGCGGCGCCTCCTCTTGAACTAAGCTTGCCTGAATAGGTTCGCAGAAAAACGGCCACGCTGTTTGTATAACCTATTCGCTTTTATTAACTGGGCCAGAAAGTGAATGGGGCGCAGATCGACGTAAAACCCTGAAGCCGATCAGGGTTTGCATACCCCACTGCCAGGTTAATAACAGGTTGGCATCGCAGGAGGCAGAGTCGAGACGTAGACATGGAAATCCAGGCACAGTCTCCGGCGCCTCCAGCGGTAATTGTTTTTTTTATCCAGCTTATTTCCTCCCAGTCCGCCAATGCCCAGGTCTATGTTGAAGCGGATCAGCTGGTGCAGGTGATCGAGGCTCAGCAGCGACAACTGGAGGCGCAGGAGGCCCAGATTCAACGCCAAAAAGCGGATCTTGAAGCTCTGCGACAACAAGTTGAAGAGTTGCGCAAGTCAATGCCACGAGCACCGGCTCCGCCTGAAACTTCTCCGGTGCTCGTTGCACCGACACAGCCTCAGTTACCAGCACCAGCACCAGCACCAGCACCAGCACCAGCACCGACACCAATACCCAAGCCACCCCCCCCTGCGCCACGAGAGGCTGATGAACCGTCCAGTCGGGTAGGCTTCCAGGACTTGGATCATCGAATTAAAAGAGGACGCAAGCTTATTCCGCCTGGATCTTTACTTCCTCACCAGGCTAAGGGCGATCCGAAACTCGCTGGGCAAACAGAGATTGAAGAGATTATTTCCAGTGCGCCAACAGACTGGCCGGGGTCTATCCCTGTGCTTGGCAGCACTATGCGACTGAAAATCAGTGGTTTTGCCGAACTGGATGCAAATTATGATACTGGCGCCATTGTGAGCCCGGCGGAGTTTACAACCAGTGCCATTGTCACCAGTGATAGAACCGCAGCAGAGGGGGAGGATGGTCAGACCAATGTTTCCGTTCAGGTATCGAGGTTGGTACTCAAAACAAGAACACCCTGGGGTGGTCGTCTGATCGAAAATGAATTTTCTATGGATTTCCTGCAGGACCCGACTGTCAGTGAGCCGTTGCTGCGTCTGCGCAAGGCATACGGCCAGGTCAGTGATATTTTGCTGGGCGGAGACTTACGGCTGGGCCTCGACTGGTCCACGTTCAGTAATTTAACCGCCTCGCCTAATACCTTGGACTACGAAGGGCCCAACTCACTGTTGGCTTTGATGCGCCCGGTAGTACGTTGGAGTCGTAAGTATCACCCAACACTGACCCTGCAAGTTGCTTTGGATGCGCCAACTGATCGGGTTTTTCAGAGAGCTGAGGAGGTATCACGTTGGCCCGATGTCGTAGTGGCGGTGATTTCTCAGACCGATAGGGTGAATGTGCAAGGAAGCTTTATCCTCAGGGATTTGCGTGGCAGTGGAGAGCCACAATCGGCGGTTTCGGATACGGGTTGGGGGCTTAACGTCAGCGGCGTCATTGACATGCCCAGTAGGCTTGCGCCAGATTTTGCCTCTTACTCGGTGAGCTATGGCGCCGGTTATGGGGGGCTTTTAGATGATGAGCCCCCTGACGCAACCTATGACTTTGCCAATAATCGTCTCGAGGCGATGCCAACGCTCGCCTGGTATATCGCCTATCAGCACTGGTGGACTCCATGCCTGTATACCGTTGCCAGTTATGGGTTGGTGCAGCAGGACAATTTTGACTTCCAGCCAGGGTTCTCATTTCGGCAGACGCAATACAGCAGTATTAATTTGGCCTGGACCCCAACACCACACTGGTTATTTGGAGTGGAGGCCCTTTATGGTACCCGCGAGGATAAGGATGGATCCTACGGTTCAGTCTGGCGTACCCAGTTCACCAGCCGCATCTCGTTTTAATCGAAGGTGTGGGGAAGGGGGGCGGGGGGCACTCTGTACTCTGCTTTGCCTATTCATGCTCTCCTGCAGCTCGCCGAGAACCGTTGTGGTGGATACTTGGCGCTCGCCCCTGATTGCCGAGCGCCCTCTGGGAAAAACCCTGGTATTGGCATATACACTAATTCCCCGTCCAGTCGTCGGCTTCCACTTGGAGGATGTGTGGGTCGAGCAGTTGGGGCGTTACGGTGTGAATGCCTTGTCATGGAGTTATTTTGCCGCTAGCGAAAGTGTGCCCTCTATGGGGGAAGTGGCCGATATTCTCGCGAAGTATCAATTTGATACCTTGTTGGTCACTCAATTAATTAGTTTTAAACCCCTGAATAGAAATATTTCAAATTCGCAGGTGAGCATTTTGGAAACCCGCTTATATATGGCTCCGGGTGAAGAGGTGTACTGGTCATTACAGTCTGAAAGCTTCCTGGTGAACTATGTCGGGGGGGAAATACGTCGGCCCAGGGAGAGGGACGCCTTGGAGTACGTGGAAACCATTATTCAGGAAATGATGAAGGGAAATGTTTTCTAGTCACCCCATACAGAAATTGGTTCTGTCTCTGAGGCGTGCCAAGTTGAGATTTTAAAATCCCCCGAAGTAGGGCGCCTTTGTCCCCAGTAAATATCATTTACCGCCATCAGCCATTTATCACTATTGAATTGACGGAGTTTAATTCAGCTATTCTGGTGAGACGAGCCGTACAACGGCTCCTGGTCAGCACCAGACGCGTATTATTGCGCGGAGCACGTGTACGGTGAATTTGGAATTGCGGGTAGCCTAGTGAGGGTGCCTGCGTAATCCTAAGGTCGGTAGGCTTTGCAATGGATTGGACTGCTAAGGCCCCTATTGGGCTGTTCCAAAAGTGGATGCAAGTGTGGGGGGAGATAAATCGCCGCTCTTATGGGTTGGCAATTTTTCCTCTTATAGTACTTCTCATTTTTTTATTCCCTCAGTCCAGCTCAGCTACAGAAAGTTTCCTGATGCCCTTGGGGCCGGTCGCTCATGAGCAGAAAACCCACTTCTTCTGGGCCACAGCGCTGACCATGGTGGCAATATTACCAGTGTTCATACTAGTGCCAGTCATTCTTGTTAAATATCGACGTAAAAAAGGAAAAGGTATTTATGCGCCCAAGTGGGAGTCCTACGGTCCGCTGGAAGTCATTATGTGGGGCGTTCCATTTCTCGTGATTTTTGTCCTTTCATTTATGCTATGGCGCGCCACTATCAGCCTGGATCCCTATGAAGAAATTGAGGGCGTAGTGCCGCCTATTTCTGTGCAGGTTGTGGGGTTAGATTGGAAGTGGTTATTTATCTATCCGGAGTTAAAAATTGCCACAGTGGGCGAACTGGTGGTTCCTGTGCACACCCCGGTTTCCATGATCCTGACTAGTGATACGGTGATGCAATCTTTTTGGATTGCGGCGTTGGCGGGGCAGATCTATGTAATGCCTGGCATGACCACCAAGCTCAACTTCATCGCTACCCAAAATGGAAAAACTCAAGGGGAAAATACCCAATATACCGGCAAGGGATTTACCGGACAGAAATTTGACGTACTGATAAAAAATGAAGAGGCTTTTCAGGCCTGGGTGGCCCAGGTTCGCGCCAGGGGTATTGCGCTTGACAGTGAAACGTATAATCGCCTGGCAATGAGAACGACCCGTGTGGAGGTTCAAAAAGAGTTGGGTACCGCGCAAATGCCAGAACATGCGCTCTATTTTACGCTTACTGATCCACAGCTCTTCCAAAGTGTTGTTATGCGGTATCACTCGGGTAAGCCGCTCAATATGGAGCAGCAGCCTGGCACAGAAAAGTTTGGTCAGGGAGAGGATGCGGCAGAGGGAGCGCAGCCATGAACATTATGGATTATGGTTGGCTGGGGAAACTGAGCTGGGATTCTATTGTTTTCAGTAAATTATTCACCAATTTTTCTGTGAGTGAAGTCGTAGCCAGTACTGCTGGTTCCATCGTTATTTTTGCGACGGTGGCGATTCTTTTTTTACTGACTTGGTTTCGGGTGTGGGGCACCCTCTGGTCTGTGTGGCTGACCAGTACAGACCACAAAAGAATCGGCATCATGTACATCGTATTCGCGTTGGTGATGATGACCCGCGGATTGTTGGAAGGCATGGTGATGCGAGCGCAACAGGCCGCCGCACCAGACGGCTTTCTCTATGCGGATCACTTCGCCCAGCTGTTCAGTACCCATGGCACTATCATGATTTTCTTTGTCGCCGTGCCATTTGTGGTGGGGCTGGTCAACTATGTGATGCCCCTTCAGATTGGTGCCCGCGATGTGGCCTTCCCGGTGCTTAACCAAATTAGTCTGGCGATTACGGCCTCATCTGGGATTCTATTGATGGTCTCCTTGGTGGTGGGTGAGTTTTCCACTGGCGGTTGGTCGGCTTATCCCCCGTATACAGGGACAGATTTTAATCCCGGTGTAGGGCCAGACTATTGGATATGGGCCATTGTTTTTTCCGGGGCGGGGACCACTCTGACGGGAATAAATTTCACCGTTACTATTCTTAAATGCCGCGCTGTTGGCATGGGTTTTTTTCGTATGCCCATGTTCTGCTGGACGGTGCTCTGCTCCTCGATATTAATGATTTTTGCTATGCCGCCGCTCAGTGTGGCGGCGCTGATGCTCGGTTTTGACCGGTACCTAGATTTCCACTTTTTCACCAATGACCTTGGTGGGAATATGATGAACTACGCCAATTTGTTTTGGCTGTTCGGTCACCCCGAAGTTTACCTGTTGGTCTTGCCTGCCTATGGCATCTTTTCTGAGGTGTTCTCCACCTATTCCGCAAAGCGGTTGTACGGCTATAAGTCATTGGTTTTTGCCACCATGAGTATTGCCGTTTTGAGCTTTACGGTATGGCTTCATCACTTCTTTACCATGGGGCAGAGTCCTACAATTAATATTGTGTTTGGTATAGCCACCATGTTGATTGCGGTCCCTACGGGGGTGAAGGTGTACGATTGGATGGCAACCATGTACCGGGGGCGGATTCGTTTTACCACGCCAATGATTTATTCCATTGGCTTCTTGATTCTATTTGTTATTGGTGGCCTGTCCGGGGTGATCCTGGCTAATCCAACAGTTGATTTCCAGGTGCATAACACGCTGTTCCTAGTGGCGCATTTTCACAATGTGCTGATTCCGGGCGTGCTTTTTGGTTTGCTGGCTGGATATAACTACTGGTTTCCCAAGGCGTTTGGTTTTCGTCTTGATGAGCGCCTGGGGAAATGGTCGGCCTATTTGTGGATTGTGGGTTTTATGCTGACCTTTTTCCCACTCTATGGCGCGGGTTTATTAGGCATGCCCAGGCGTTCATTCAGCTATATGGATCTGACTTTCAAGCCCTATATGTTAGTGGCGTTTATTGGCGCTATGGTGGTGCTCTGCGCGCTAGTCACTCTGATATTGCAACTGCTTGTGAGTCTGCGAGACCGGAAGAAAAACCGTGTCCCCGTGGGAGACCCCTGGGATGGCCGGTCTTTAGAGTGGTCTATTTCGGCACCGGCTCCTTCTTATAATTTTGCCGAATTACCCAGAGTAACGGATAGGGATGAATTTACTGAAACCAAGGAACAGGGTCGCGCTTACCAACCCCCAAAGGTATATCGGGATATTGAGATGCCGAGGAATAATCCCTTGGGATTTATCCTCTGTGTGTTGAGCGGTATCCTGATGTTTGCGCTTGTCTGGTATATCTGGTGGTTGGCCCTGATTACTGCGTTGGCCATCATTGTTGTGGTGATTGCCTCCACTTTCCGCTGGGATAGTGAACAAATAATTCCCGCGAGCCAGGTGCAGCAGGACACAGAGAGATGGTTGGAATTGGTAAAAAATACCGAGCCTGTGGGTAGAGATTTGGAAAATACGCCACAAAACAATGGCTACGCTAAGTTGGAGCATTAGTTAACCAATGAGCGGGAACTCATCCTCTATTAGTAAGCCCCCGAGTGTGGACCCAGGGGCCATTCATAAAGACCCGGATATGGTGATCTTCGGATTCTGGGTTTTCATGATGAGCGACCTGATTTTTTTCGGGGTCGTTTTTGCCATCTATATCACCATGATTGGGGCTACGGCCGGTGGGCCTGGGCCTAGAGAGTTGTTCGATTTTGGCAGCCTCTTTGCGCAGACCATGTTGCTACTCACCAGCAGCCTGACCGTGGGAATCGCCACAATCACCATGAAGCACCAGCGCAGCCAGGGGAGCTTTTTGTTTTGGGTGGTGATCACATTGCTGCTGGGGCTCGGCTTCCTGACGTTGGAGTTGTACGACTTTTCCGAAATGGCGGCGAAAGGTGGGGTACCTCAGCGCAGTGGGTATCTTTCAGCCTTTTTCGGCCTGGTGCCATTACATGGTCTGCACGTGACTTTTGGCTGCCTGTGGATGCTGGTAATGATCGTGCAGGTACTGATGGTAGGCATGACGGATCTTGTCAAACTGCGCTTTCTACGCCTGGCTTTATTCTGGCACTTCCTGGATTTGATCTGGATCGGCATTTTCTCGGTAGTTTACTTTGGTGGCTGGGTCTATGGCTGAAAAATCGGGTTTTAGCGCCCACCTGCGCACCTATCTGACAGGTTATGTCCTGTCGGTAGTGCTCACATTAGCTGCCTTCTGGGCGGTGCTTGCGGTGGGCAGGGAAAATAAGAGTGTGCTCTTACTGGTAGGGTTGCTTGGGGTGGCCCAGCTGACTGTGCAGCTTAAGTGCTTCTTAAATGTCACAACGCAAAAGGAGGGGCGAGACAATCTGGCCTTAATTCTCTTCTCCACGCTGATCCTGCTGATTATCGTGCTCGGCACGGCCTGGATTATGGGCAACCTGGCGATGCGCATGCACACTACGATGTAGCGGCGGAATCGGGCGGGCTTAGATTATCACTTTGCTCTTAAGGCTTGATGTGGCTTTTTCCAGGGATTGCAGCACTTTGACCTTATCGTAATTTCGAATTTTATCCAGGTCCAAGTGCATGGAAAAGCCCGGAGCGTGCTCCTCCAGATAACTCTGTTGACCACCAAGATTCTTGCGCAGGTCGGTCACTTGGTAAACCTTGACCGGTGTGCTGATTCCCTTCACGGTGATATGCCCCTTGTCGCGGCACATGACGGTATGTTTGATCATGGCCCAGGTCTCGTGGCTGATCAGTATTTCCCCGGGCTGCGCCGCGCCTTCGAGGCGGGAAGCGAGGTTTACATGGGTGCCCATTACGGTATAGGACTGGTAGTTGGCCGTGCCAAAAATACCAACGGTGCAGTAGCCGGTGTTGACTCCCATACGTACCTGTAAAGGGCGTGAGATGCCTTTGTTGTACCATTCCTGCTTCATCTCCCGCACCCGCTTGCGCATGGCCAGGGCCATGGCTACACAGCGCAGAGCATCGGACTTGGGTCCTTTGCTCGCATCGTCTCCAAAGACTACCATTACCGCATCGCCAATAAATTTATCGATAGTGCCGCCGTACTGGCCGGCAATTCGGGCCATTTCGGAGAGATAATTGTTGAGCAGCAACGTAAAAGTTTCGGCTTCCAATTCTTCGGTGAGCTGACTGAAATCTTTGATGTCGGAAAAGAAAACCGTGAGTAATTTGCGCTGGGTTGCTAGTGCTTCTTCATCGCCGGTAGTTACGGAGCGCCACAGACGCTGTGGCAAGTACTTGGAGAGTTTGTAAGAGCGCATTTTATTGACGCGCTGCTCTGTGGACAGCAATTGGTTGGCTTCTTTGAGTTTGCCGATTTGGCGGTGGGTAAAAAAGGCATAAGCACACAGGTAAGCGAGGATACCAATCAGGCTCAGCGTACTGATACTGAGGTCGGCGTTAATCAGTAGGGCGGGCCGGTGCATTAGGTAGCCCAGGACCACGCCAACTAAAAGACCGGTATTTTGTTCAAACCACTTACGGCCACCGCCTTGAGTAAGGGCATTGAGCTGCACCATGGTGATAAACAAAAGAGACGGCAGCATGCCAAAATTAGCCAATGCGATGGTGATGCCTACCAGCACGGTATCGATAAACGACAAGGTGCGGCGAGTCTTATAGGCTTTCTTGTTGCGGGACTTATAAAGCAGGAATTGGGCGAAGGCACAGTATAAGAGTAAGAAAACGGATGTGCCCGCGGTCAGCAGTTTGTCCAGATGCCAGGGAGATGACCACTCGATTGCAGTTGCCAGGGTACCTGCAGCCGCAAAAAGAATTAGGGTGCGAAAATAAGTAGAGTAGTGGGGGCTAATACCTTGCTCTGCGTTCCCCTCAAACTGGTCCTGCATTTGTGGTTATCTTTTTGTCCGTTAAGCAGTAATCAACAAACTGCGGGCAGGCCTTGGGTCGGTTCTGGTATGTTCCAGCCCCTGTGGCCGCGCAGTGATTTACTCGGCGAAGTGTACTCCTACAAAAGCCAGATTGCTAAAAAACCGATAGTTTTGTGTGGTTTTTATGCTGGGAGTACGTATGCGCTCTGTAGGATGGTTAGGGTACACTCAGCGCTTAGACAAATGACTGGAGAGAACCATGGATGCCCTTACCGCCCTGCACAACAGAGTTTCAACGGGTAAGCTTACCGAGCCTGCACCCACTGAGCAGCAGCGGAAAAACATCTTTCTTGCCGCCCTGCGCGCTGCGGATCATGCCTGTCTGCGCCCTTGGCGCTTTCTTTTGGTAGAAGGCGAGGGGCGTGAACGTCTGGGTGGAATTTTTCTAAAGGCCGCTGAACAGGCCGAAGGGGCAGCCCTGACCGAGGCTCAGCGCCAGCGGACCAAGGCCATGCCCCTGCGCGCCCCGCTGATTATAGTGGCGATCACCCGGCTACAGGAGCACCCAAAGGTCCCTCACTTGGAGCAGCATATGTCCACTGCCGGTGCGGTACAGGCTATGCTCACCGCTGCCTATGCTGAGGGAATAGGCGCCTATTGGCGCACCGGACCTTTGGCCGGAAACCCATTGGTCGCGGAGGGCTTAGGTCTTGCAAATAACGAGCGGATCGCTGGCTTTATTTATTGCGGAACTCCAGACAAGGCGCCTCGGCAGGCGCCGGATTTAGCCGTTGATGAATTTTTTTCGTATTGGGGTGCACATTAGTACTTGCACATGAAGAAACATTTGGGTAAAGTGCGCGCTCTCTTGACGGGACAGAAGCTATCTTCCTGATTTACTTGAAGATTTAGTCCTTAAGAGGTGTCACCGAGAGGTGGGTTGCCCGAAAGAGTGACAATTTGGTGAGGTGTCCGAGTGGCCGAAGGAGCACGCCTGGAAAGTGTGTATATCGCAAGGTATCGAGGGTTCGAATCCCTCCCTCACCGCCATCTTCTAAAAGCCCGGCCTATGCCGGGCTTTTTTGTTTTCTGCTTATGCAGTTACCCACTTGCCTCTCTATTATTTTCTTAGCAATCTGCACAGCTGACTTCGCTGGCCTTCCGGGAGATCCGTTTGTCAGCCGGCCGGTCCCCGCTTGTTTTAAGTGGCACCATCAAGCTTATCCTCCATCCAAGCCTCCACTCCCCGGCATCCCAGTCGATAGCGTCAGAACCTATTTGATCCCGTTAGGGGAATAGCCCTCCTTAGAACATCCGGTTATTATTATTAGCGCCTCGGCTACCGTGGGCGGGCGCAATCTCTCTATCGGAAATCATACCGGAGACGATGAAGTTTGGCTGGTAAGCCAGCTTCGGTTTGGAAGAAACTCTAACAGCTAGGAACAGAATTATTACAGCTGCTTCTTGTGCAAGTCCTTATATGGCATAACGCTGCAATGTCAGGCTGCCGAAACAGAGTGAAGCCATTCTCACCCCGCTGCCCTGTCAGGAGTTATCTAGCCAACCTTGCTCAACTGCATGTTCAAGTTTTGAAATAAACCAGCCATAGAGTTCTGGGCTTTCATTTTCAATAAATTGATGCATTTTTAATACTTGATTCTTATGTATTCCGTTGTCACGCCAAGCGCGACCTTCGCTGGTAATGTTATGAAGAAATGGCAACAAGCGGTCAATGACTTTTAGTAATTTTGATTCTTTGCTTTCACCGATCTCTTGCTCTTCCCAAAGAGGAAGGATGCTTCGAATTGAGTTGCCTGGGTGTGACGCGATTTTTTTTACACTTTCACGTTCCTCAATGTGGGCGTTGCCTCTATTGTTACTATAAAGAAAAGTATCTCCAGCACCGATTTCTCCGAGATCGTGGAGTAAGGAAAGTTTGATGAGTTTTGGTATATCATAATCATCCTCCAGTAGCTCTGCGAAAGCCCAGCATGCCATAGCCAAATGCCATGAATGTTCTGCGGAGTTTTCCACTCTCTCGCCACCATTGATGTAGGTGCGACGATTCACGGATTTCAATGCGTCTAATTGGAGTATGAAATCTGATATTGCTGAAATTCTATCGGTCAAGTATTACCTCCTATGCGCCCAGCTTTGGGGCGGCCGTGGAGCGCCGAAGACGCGACAACAGCCGCTTGTTAAATGTCGATTCGCTGCGGATTCCATACAGTACCAATCCAAATTCTAGGTTTATTCAGTATCCGCAAGGATCATTAGAGGTGGAGAAACTGCCGATTGAGAATTTACTGCCCCATTCAGTGTCTGGGACTCGGCGCTCACCCGCACATTGCGCTCCACTAATATATGGTTGAACAGTATCTTTGAATTGCACAATGAGCATTTCTAAGCCATTTATACAAACTTAAAGAAATTCACCGCCGGAAGAACTACATAACTCTGCGCTCTTAATATCCGCGAGCCTATTGGTGACAACCGCTTTGTTTGCGATATCTATCCACCGCTTTATTGCAAAGAATATTATCAGAATAAGAGTTGGAGAGAAAATGTTTCGAATTATAGGGTGAAGTTTAATGCCTTAGGATCTTGTGGAAAAATCTAAATGGAGAGGTGTTTTTGAATTCAGGTGCGTTTACTTTCCAGTTATTTTTTTCGTTTGGCGATAGCTTTTTATAAGTTCGCTAATTTAAAATCCAAGCAAAATGGGTGGATGCCAAACCACCAAATTATTGCGCTAAAAATAATAAAATTTTTGGCTTCGGATAATAAGTGCAATTGGTAAAGGAGGGCTTAGCTGGTAGACTCGGCACCTCTCCCGACCAAGAGAAAGGCACTGATGAGCTACTACCAACTGAGCGAGATCGAACGATACCAGATTTTCAGCCTAAGAAAAGCCGGGCACCCTTAGAAAGTAATAGCAAAGTTGTTAGAGAGACATCCCTCGGCGATCATCCGAAAGCTAAGACGCAATATTGGCTTGCGAGGATATCGTCCAGGGCAAGCAAATAAGCTATCAGAACTAAGACGCCAGTAAGCGTATAAGGCACAGAAAGTGACTAATGGCGTGTGGCAACAAATAAAAACCCTAATTCGGAAAGAATTAAGCCCCCAGCAAACTGTAAGCTATTTAAAGAGACATACAGGTATATCGTTACATCATCAGACGATCTAGCAACTAATTTATTTAGATCAGGCAAATGGTATAAGGCTTATACAGGCTCTCTAGGGTTGCACCAAAACTCTATCGCAAGCGATACGGTAAGTATGATCGACGCGGAAAGATCAAAAACAGAGAGTACATAGATAATCGACCAGTTGTTGTAGACCGAATGAATCGGATTGGCGACTGAGAAGGTGATAACGTTATAGGCAGGGGGCGTGGCGGAGCTTTTCTGACTATGGTCGAGCGCAAAACGTTATTTGCTTTTATTGTTAGATTGACTGGCAAACGATCAGACTTACTGGCTGAAGCGGCAATTAGCCATGTGGTGAGTTTCAAAGATAAAATCAAAACAATTACCATTCGATAATGGTCTTGAATTCGCTGGTCATGAAACGATTACGGAAGGCTTGGAAGTTGATATTTATTTTTCTCACCCATATTCATCTTGGGATAGAGGGATCAATGAAAATACTAACGGCCTCATTAGCCAGTATTTCTAAAAGGATACAGGATTCAATAAAATAACAGACGAGTAGATTCAATTTGTAATGGATTTCCTAAAAGTAGACCAAGAGCGAGCTGGGGTGGAAGGTCACCGAATAAGCGATTTATGGGGCTGTAAGATAATCTTCTTGCAGCATGAAAGTATTGCATATATTAATTGAAGTCAAGGTTTATAAAAAATTAACAATCCAGTTATGCAGTGCATCTTTACTTGAACGGGAATGCCAAGCTGCAATCACATCAAAACTCAAAGGGCTATCTGATACATCAAGGCTAATTAAATTAGTGCCTTTAAGTAATCTGGATGGCAGAAAAGCAATTGTTTCCGTTGTTTCCAGATAAAGGGGAACTATAGAGAAACAGGGGGCAGAAATTACAGTATTTCTCCTTAAACCATGCTCTTCAAACCAGGTATCTATAGATCCCCGAAAATTAGGCCTAGAAGGTGAGGCGATTATCTGAGGATAATCAGCTATATCGTGGATACGTAGCTTCTTCTTGGCTAGCGGGGAGCCCTTAGCAGCAACACAAATATGATATTCAGAAAACAGGGTCTTATAAGGGTAGTTATCAGGGACAAAATCTGGAAATGCTATCACCAAATTTATTTTACCCGCTGTAAGTGAACTACTTAAGTTGTCAACATCTAAATCTTGAATAATAATTTTTAGGTTTGGAGCTTGCTGTCGAATTTTAGCGATAACTTCAGGTAATACCACTTGCTGCGCATAGTCAGTAGAAGCAATAACATAAGTGCCCTCTACAAGCTCAGGTACAAATGAATCTGGCTTTAACAATTGATCAAACCCTTGCAGAAGCTGATCGACCTTCTCACCTAAATTTTCGGCATAAGGCGTAGATACTAAGCCGTTACTCTTCCTAACGAATAATCGGTCATCAAAGATCTCTCTTAGCTTACTGAGTTGACCGCTGACAGCTTGCTGTGTTAACCCAACTTGTTGAGCAACGCGAGAGACATTTCTCTCCCTAAGTAGAGCTTGAAATATTTTTAGCTGTTTAATCTCCAGCCGATCAATATCTTTCATAATTGTATCTCTTACAGGGTGCAACTGTTTCTCATTGTATTACTAGTTAACTACCATAGCTACTCAAGTAACAAAACAACTTCTACTGAAGAGGTCGGTATGAAAAAAATTATTTTAATTGGAGCATCGGGAAAAATTGGCCAAGCCGCATTAAGCGGATTGGAGCATCATGAAGTGGTCACAGCCAGCTATTCAGGCAGGGGGTGCGATTATCAAGTAGACATTGGTAGCGAGGCTTCCATCAAGCAGCTCTTCGAGAGTGTTGGCTCGTTTGACGCCGTTGCCAACACCGTAGGCTTATGTGAATATGCTGATTTTGTCGATATGAGCGAGAATCAATGGATGACAACCATACTCAGCAAAATGATGGGGCAGATAAATTTGGTTCGTATTGGCCAGAAGTATATCAACGATGGTGGCTCATTTTCTCTGATTACTGGCATCCTTAGCTCAAAAGCAATTCCTATGGCCATTGCTGATGCAACTACAAGCGGAGCAATTGATACCTTTGTTAAATGTGTGGCCTATGAACTCCCAAGAGGAATCCGCATAAATTCGATTAATCCAACTGTAATTGAAGAAGCGTGGGATGTATATGGTGAGATGATGTCAGGTTTTCATCCCGTTCCAGGACTTATGGTGGGCAAGGCTTTTGCGCGCTCTGTTGACGGGTTTATTACGGGTGAAGTTATCACCGTTGATGCGTAATTTCCTGATATAACGTTTTAAGCCCATTTTAATTTGGGTTTTTAATATCCATTTGGGACTGTTAACCGATCATCCTTTCCCTATAACGCCCGCAATAACCGGCCGGAGCGAAGTTGATTGCCTTGGACGAAACATGATCGTTATCCTTAAAGTGTATGGTATAGCCACTTTCCCGGGTCTCAATTTTTCATGGAAAAGACCAAACTGGGGGCTCACCAACTTGAGAAAGCTATCCGTATAGGCTCTTTAACACCATCTGTTCCTCTTTGCTCCACACAGGCCGTTCATATAGAGACTTTGCGAGAGTTCCATCTACAACGAATGCAACATTCAATCCTAGCGAGGCGAAGAAAACAGCAGTAAAACTTACTTTGAAAACAGACTTCAACATAAAAGTCATTTAACGTTCGCATTTGCGGCGGCTGGAGCATAGAGTAAGCCCTCCAGCCGCGATAGCGGCGAACAACATGCGCTTGTTGTGCATTTCTACTTGCCGCACCAAACACACCATAAAACTCTTACTCCATTTTTGATCTGATAATACCAGCTTTATACATAGCCTAGGTAAAATGTGCATCTAGTCAACACGCTTTATCCAGAGTGTCATCACCCGAATCAGACTTGTACTCATGGATAAGGTCACTATCAAAGTTATTCTCGCCATCAAGCTACTCCTAGTAGCTTTTTAGCATAAACATTTAATAGGGTATTTGAAGCTTTCGCTACATACTGAGCCAGTAATTTGGTTTTAGGGTTATGCATATAAAATTGTAAACAAAAGTGAGAGTCATGATGCGAGCTTTTGTCCCACACTATTCCTTCATTTAAGCCAATCAGCTCTGTCAATTTTGAGTAGATAATATTCATTTGGGCTTTATGTATAAAGCAGCTGTAACCTGCCCAAATTACGGAGCAATTTTGTGCAAAAGTGCGCGTAGCGTATTGCATAAAACCGCGTAGTAATTTGAGGTGGGTTTGCAGCTTTGTTATGCAATTTTTGTGTCCTCTGGAAGTAGCCCACAAGCATAAAAACATTGAGTACCTGCCTAGCTGATTTAGAAAGACTCTTCCACACCTGCCTGGAATCTATGGATACTTGATCCCAAGCAAGATTAACACGCCTTATCTCGGAACCCTTATTTCTAGTGAACACTGGCAGAGTAAATGATTCGATTAATTCGGGAGACACCCAATCCCCCCCGAACTCTATATTTGATAAGGCTTTGAGGTGGCAACCTTCATCAGCAAATAGGCCAAGTACTTCAATGGTTCGGTTTCGAATTAGTTGCGGTACCACTTTATCTGAAACTATTCCGTTTATGGTGTGTAGGTTGCATAATGCCTGCCAGTAGGGGCACAGAATGCGTCCCTGCTGGCAGGCTTTGTTATATTTATTTTAAAATCCAGCAGTGATTGCTAGAAATGTTCACACATTTAATGCTATTAAAAGTATCTTCTAAAACTTCAAACTTGTCGATTATCGCTTGATACTCCCATTCCATAAAAAGAGGAATATCAGCACCAATCAATAATGTTGTATTGGGGTACTTATGTAAATTTTCATGTTTCTTCCGGTAAGCCCTTTGTATGCGCTCAGACTGCAAATCAATTATTGAATCTGTTCCAACAATATCACCATCCGTCTCATTAATTGTTCTATTTTTCACATTGCCACAATACTCAGGTGTGTGATAAATAGGGGAGTGACCGAATTCAACAATGGACTCTGCCTGAATCGTTGATTGTTGCCCATCAATTGCTACGGTTACTTCTATTCTTTCTAGCAACTTTCCTTCTGAATCAATGAAATCAGCATCGTATGATGTTGTAGACCCCGGATAGAATTTCAAGAATACTTTGGGGTCGTTGTAATAAGATTGGGCATATTTACTTAAAGGAAGTAGTTCATCCAAGACTTCCTTTGTTATTCCTTTTTTAAGCGTGATGAAGTCTAAGCTTTCAGACGTTTCTGAATACCGTGAAATTAGAGACTTCACCCACTTAAGTGCAATATCACTTTGAATATAATCTCTTAGTTCATCAATATTAATCAAGGTATTCAAATTCATCACTTTAAAATATAACGTCTTTAATCAGCCGCGCCTCAGTTTGGCGTCGGATGGATTTTATTGTTAGAGCGCCCTTGAGAAAAAATAATTAACAACATCGTTATTGCGACTATGAGTGGCCCTAACCCGAATATCAATTTAGTTCTAAGATATTCAGAGTAACCTATAGATCCTGTGGGTGGTGAGAGTCCATAAGGAGAAGAAACTAGAACAGATATAGCTACACCGATTAGTAAACCAAACCAGATGTGAATTGGGATTGTGCTTAGCGATAAGCTACGATACGAAAAAACCAGCCGCCACAATGAATATAAAGCATACCCCGGAAGCAACAGAAGGCCGGCTATATATAGGAATGCAGGTGTTAGAATACCTTTATTTCCTTGAAAGAAACCTAAAATCGAAATTGCTATACCCGTCAAATACATCAATGTAGTTGGGATCATCAAAATAAGAGCCTCAACAACCACCAAAATCAAACATAGATTACGAACAAATCTACTCATTTCTTAAGCTTAACACCGCGATAATCGGCTGGCGACGCGTAGCGGCGACAGTCCGGTGGAGCCCTGCAAGGGCGGAACTGAATTTATCACCTTGTTAGACATCTGGCTCATCTAGAGATAAAAATGGATCGATCATTAGCGGTAATCCACGTTTCGTTGACTCATTAAGCGCGCCTGGTGAAATAGTGTAATCTGCGTTCCATTGATCGGTGTACCCGACAAGGCGAGCTTTGATTTCAAATTTCTCTATCAGGCTACTCCAAGCAAATTTGTCATCAGGAAGCTCGGAAAGCCACTCTTCAAACTTTTCCTCCCCTTCTCTAGACTCGCCAATCGGGACCTCCCCTGACTTTATGAGCCAGCCACCGGTCTTGTAGTATTGAGAACCTCTTGGACGCTCATCTCCCATTTTGTAACTTTGGCTTGGTTCAACGCCTAACAACTCAGTTACTTCTTCAGGTATTAAGTCATCACCAAATATACTTACTTCAAAGAAAAATCGCTAAAATGGCCCGCCCATTCTAGCGAATAACTCCAGATTATGATTTTTTCTCGAATGATCCAAGTTTACGATTCCTACTTTTGCCTAACATTTAGATAGTGATTGTCATGACCACTATGTATCTTGATCACTATTTAATTTGCAAATATACGCCAACTGACCATTTTTCCATACAAAATCAATAGATTGCAGTTATTTAGTACGGCAGAATCAGTTGTGATAGTGGTCATTAAAACCACTATCCATTTTTTTCATGATATTGTAACTTGTTGATTATTAAGGTGTTTGTCAAAATTATTAGAGTCTCAAAAGTCAGGGTGAGAGAAAACTCTCGGTTAGTCTGGTCACAAATGAGCCGATAGCATTTCATTACTTTGGATGTGCGATTATAGTGTTTTCTAAACATCTAGCAGCATTTTAAGGTGCAAAAAATGTTTAAATTTCGCGTGTAAACCGCTAATTTATATGCGGCAATTCCCAGGAAAGCGATCAATCATACAGGCTAGAGGTGGGGGGAGGCTGCTGCAAGGCTACGGCAACGCTTCTGTACAACCACCAATGCAGTGTGCCAGTGCTTGTTCTCAAACATCTCGCGGGTGTGGGGTGACTCCTCTTGCCCAATCGCGGTAACCTGACTGGAACCCTCAGGTAGTCAGATCACCACGCCAGCGAGCGGAGCTTTCCAAGCAGGTCGGTTTCAGGATCTTTAGTACAGCGTCAATGATGATCTTAGAAGAGTACTTGTCACCTAAAAAGGGATACGCAGATTGCTTAGGGTGTTTTGGCATTTCTGAGTATGCTTGGCATTCTTCCGGGCTTCTCGATGGGTCACTATGTAGTTTTCGGCCATATCTCTAAAGCTGACGGCTTTTGCCTTGTTTTGTGCAATCGCTCTTCAGTGTCACCTTACCGATGTATTCTCTACTGGTTTCTGGCCTCTCATTGGGTTTTCCACTTGATCGTGGATTTGATAGGAGAAGCTTGGATGGTTTTGGATGAAATAAAATGTACACCCCTGGTTATTACTGGGTGTTGTGGGGCTGGAAGTCATTTTGGCAGGCGATCTAACATCCAAAAGCCCGGCTTGTGTCGGGCTTTTTTGTATTCAGTCCACGAATCCATCCGTATCAATACTCGTCCCGGATCAAACCTTTTAAGGATGGTGATGTAGAGGCGCCCTAAGCCAAAATATTGCTAGGGGCTGCAGTATTGCGCTGAAGCTACTGCGTAACCAGCGACAATGTAGTTTCTTTCTTAATCTGTGTTTTTGACGTGTGCCTCTGGTGGGTTGCTACGGTTCTGTCGGTTGCTTGCCAAGAAGGTAAGTGAATTAATGGTCTGGTCTAGTAGTAGCGGTGTCGCGCACTATTTTGGAGGAGGGTTTCAGTGGGTTTTTATTTTTAATAATTTGTATTGATTGATTGATTGTAGAGCAGTTGAGTTGTTAATTGTTTTGGTGTCAAGAGAATAGATTATGCCTGCCTGTAATGGATTTGATGAGTATCCTGTCTTGTTAATATGTCTTCTGCCTAGTTAACCCTCCTTGTATGGAAAGGGAGGAAATGAGTGAATTTTGGTTTTTATGTATTTAAAACTCTGCGTTAGTCAGACTGCTTATTAGGGCGAAGTGTTGCCTTGTAACGTTGGCTGAGGTGCATAATTGTATTCTCTACTATGTACTTAACCAGAAGCTTCTGCAGGTTAGGTTTCATGGAAGTAAACTTCAATTATGTTAATGGGGGGTGCAAGTGAAAGCTCTAAATAGAGTCGCTGGGATTTCGGCCATATGTATGGCGTTGCTTTACATTATTGCGTTTATTTTTTTTGGTTTTGTGTGGTCGTTCCCTTCGGGTGGTAGTCCTGCTGAGAAAATGAATTTCCTTGTTGAAAATCAATTTTCATTCAATGTTATTTATACCTTGATGTACTTGGTGTTTGCTATTTTTCTCTGCTGTATGGTTGTGGGGCTGTATGAGAGGTTTAAGGGTAAAAGTCCAGCGATAACATCTATAGGGTCTCTGTTTGGGGCCATTTGGGTGGGGCTAGTTATCGCTAGCGGTATGATCGCGAATATTGGATTGGCTTATGCCGTCAGCCTTATGGAGGTCAGCCTGGAAAAGGCCTTTGATGCTTGGGGGATTATTTATCTCATGGTCGAAAGCCTCGGGGGAGGCAATGAGTTAGTGGGCGGGTTATGGGTGTTGCTAATCAGTATTGCGGCTCTGCGGGTAGGAGTGTTTTCTCGGTACTTGAATATACTGGGCCTGTTTGTGGGTATGGCAGGTATTGCTACCACCTATCCTGATGAAATTTTCACGGAAATATTTGGTATCACGCAGATAGGCTGGTTCATCTGGATTGGTGTATCCCTGCTTGGGCGTGAAAGCGAAAGCAAGGATTGGCAGCTGGCGAAGGTCGCTAAGGTATAAGTTTCACAGTGGAGGTTTGTGGGGGCGGGTAGCCAGGCACGAAAAGACTTTTCTTGGATAGTGCGCCAAAAATGAAAAATGCGTCTATCCTTTCAGTGGGCCAGGCAGTCTTTAAAAGGACGCCCTGGTTAGCGTTTCCGCTGTCATAGAGCTGGTGTGCAGGTTGGACTTTAGTGTTGGCGAGCTGTTCATTGCGCTTACTGAAGTGACCGATTGGTGCTCACTCACCAGCTCCAGGGAAGCGAGCGGATTGCACATTACCTGCAGTTGATTCACAGGGTTATACCCTGGAAACTTGGAGATTTTATTGTGAAAAGCACGTATTACATCCTTCCCTTGGTAATTGCCAGTCTTGCTGCTTCTGCTGCCTTGGCGGATAAACATCCAAAGAAGCCGGCGAAGGACTGGACCTGTGCAGATTTTCTGGCCATTGATGATGAATTCAAGCCGAAAGCGGTTTACTGGGCGGCGGCTTACTCAAAGCGTGGCAAGGAAGAGGGTGATATGTTGGATATCGATGGCACTGAAAAGGTGACACCGATGATTATTACCGCTTGTACTAAAGCGCCGAAGGAGTCCTTCTGGGCCAAGTTCAAGGATGAATGGCATAAGATGGGGCGTCACGATAAGAGTGGTAAGGATAAGTCGAAGCCGATGATGAATATGCAGGGTGGTAGCGGTAGCAACAATTCTGGCAATGCCCCAAGTGACAGTAGCGACAACAGCGGTAGCAATAACATGCAGAAGCAAAAACAGAAGCAGTAGCTGCTGTGAGTTGCTCAGCATAAATCGCTCTGGCGGTATAGAGGGAAACCCGGCTCAGGTCGGGTTTTCTTTATTCTGTAATGGGGCAGCCAGTGCGGTAATGACTGCGGTCTGCTGTCGAATTTTTATGCTGCTGGCAATTAAAGCTGCTATTGTTGCCCGATAGCACGGATCAAATGGAGTTGGGCTGTGGGGAAGACGGCAAGGGATGAGGTGAAACGGGGCAGAAGTATTAACCGCTCGGCTAGAATGTTTTGGGGCGGTGTGCTTTTGGCAGGCCTTTTTCTGGCGCTTTTTATGCACTCGGCGAAGGCGCTTGGGATATAGGCCAATTGAGCTATTGAAAAAGAGTGGCAGTAAATGGCGCCCCCGGGTGGACTCGAACCACCAGTCCGGACTTAGGAGGTCCGTGGTTTATCCTGTTAACCGACGGGGGCGGAGAGCAGCTGACTATGAAGGGCGGCTATTCTATCTGTTGCGGCGGTAAATGTCATGTCGTGTTTGAATCTCGCCTACCCCTGGGTTCATCTCCCTCCTTCTCACCAGAGAACAAATGCTTGTCACCTGGGGTAACATGGTGGCGGCTGAGTTACCGCATTTCCCGTCGTCTCTCCTTTCTTTTGAATTCGGCAAATCTTCATATTCCTTTCGTTAAATCCCGTTAAATTCATAATGCACTGAGCCCCTGCCGGCGGATAATTTTGCTTGATCAGATCTTCACAGTGTCTGCAATAAGCCTGTCATAGTTCCCCTGTAAAATTCTGCTTGACCAGGATTGTTTGGCATCGCTAATCTGCTACTGCACCGTAAAGTGCGATAAGGATATTTCTGCTTTCACGGATCAAGATTATGGAGTTTCGTATGAACGTTAACGAAAAGCACATGGTTTTTGATAGTGTGGACATTCCACAAGTTGCAACTGAAGTACTAAGGCAAGCTACATCTCAACCACCGCGCGATGCACGTCGTATGATAGAGGATAAATTGGAGGAGAGGCGTTTAAGTCGTGAATTAATGGAATACGATTTTGATGCTTAGTAAAAAATAAGTCATTAAGTCTTGGGATCGTGCGGTACATACCAGGCTTGCGTAGTAGTTTCAAAACGTCAGCAGGATGTTCCGCACAGTCAAATCAATCACCTCCTTTCTTACCATTCCTTATAGTCTGAAGCTCTTTCGCAACAGCAGCCACTTCTCGATTCCTTCACCCAAAATGCTCTCTGTATTCTCTGAATAATTACCGGCGTGCTGATGGAATGACGCACGGAAAGGGCACGCATGCCGACTATGAGCCGGCATGCGGCTGCGAAATACCATGAATTATGCGTTCTGGGGCTACATTTCACGGGCAATAAAATAGGTGGGGCTCTCCTATTTTATTGCCGAGCTAGATTTACATTCGGGTAGCAGGATCTTTCTTTTCTTCTTTTTGATTGCCGCCAAGCCAGCCCATCAATTGCTTTAGCTTGTGTGAGAGCTTGCCCCGCTTGGCCTTGCGCTCCTTGTCGGCGGCGCTCACCAGCCAGGCAACTTGAATAACCAGCCGTTGGCCTTCAAAGGGGAGATGGCCGTGGAAGGAATTTTCCGCGCGTTTGAAGGCGGCGAGTGTGCCGTAGGAGGGGGGGACTTCGGGGGCGACAGTATCCCCAAAGTCATCGATGCGCTTCAGAAAGCGCAGACAGCCTTTGCCATCAAGGGTCCACTCTGGATTGAGGTAGAGCAGGGCGGTGGCAATCTTTGATTTGCCGTCGGTGTGAATTCTGCCGTGGCGTTTTTTTAAAGTGCGGCTAATAGAGACGTAGGTTGGATATTGGGAGAGTTTTTCAATGCCCAGGTTATCCCCAATCGTATCGGCAAACTCCGGAGTGATAAATTGTTCGATCAGGGTGTTGATAGAATCTCCGCACGCATCTTTTTCGTGGGGGAGATAACCGGCACCTTTTAGATGTGGGAAATCCTCCAGAAAGGAGGGCATCATCTCTTTGTTTAAAACATTACGGGCAACAAAAAACGGGAAGGGTTGGCGATTGATCAGGATATCGTCGTTGTTTATGGCGCGGGTATCGAGCCAGCGGCTGGTGTCCACAGCAGGGCTAGTCATTATTGTGCATCCTTACAGGCGGGTTCGGTGCTTTTATTAATCACCGGGTCACATCAAAAGTTTCTGTTGATGTCGACTACAGAGTTCCCCTAGGTCCACATAGAGGTTGTGGCGCAGGGGCCAACTCACGACCCAGCGAAAATATCAGAGCTTGGCCGCGGGGCCAATACTAGCGTACAAAAACGCAATGATTTCCCGCAGAGACTTGTTTGAAATCAAGCCATGAAAGATCGGTAGTGTTGAATATCATGCAATTAGCCCAAGTGCCGGTATAATGCCGTTCAGATTTTCGTCAGAGCGGTTTTATCCAAGCAATGTCTGTGACTAACAAGTCCCCAGCTGTATTGCAAGTGCGCGACCTGGCCTGTGAAAGGGACGGCAGGCGCTTGTTTGAGGGCCTTGACTTTACACTCGGCGCCGGCGCCGCAATTCAGGTGAAAGGCGGTAACGGCGCGGGTAAGACCACATTGCTGCGCACCTTGATTGGCAGTACCAGTGACTACAGTGGAGAGATCCTCTGGCGCGGCCAGGTATTTCCGCAGGGGCTTCGCGCTATGCGTGAAGCCCTGCTGTATATCGGTCATCGCGGTGGTGTCCGGGGAGGCCTCACGCCATTAGAGAATCTCACTTGGTATGGGGCTACAAAGACATCAGCCCTGGAGGCTCTGGAAAGAGTGGATCTTTTCGGCTTTGAAGACTCCCTGTGCAACAGTCTATCGGCCGGCCAGAATCGTCGGGTGGCGCTTGCGCGGATGTTCCTGCCGCAGGCGCCCTGCCTGTGGATTCTCGATGAACCTCTGACAGCACTGGATGTGGCTGGCGTTGCGGCACTGGAAAAGCAAATGACCACTCACCTGGGCGGCGGTGGCTCCCTTCTCCTGACCTCCCACCAACCCCTCAACATAATGGGGCTGAATTTTGTCGATCTCTCGGACTGCCTGGTCGAGGAATCTTTTAGCGATACCGGGGGAGAGCATGTCTTTAACTGATGTCCAATCTCCGGTGAGCGAAACGCGCGCGACCCCAGGTTTTCGGGCGCTTTTTAGGATTGAAATGCTCCTTGCCCTACGCAAGAGAGCGGATATTGCCAATCCACTATTATTTTTTGTAACGGTGCTGGCCCTTTTGCCATTAGGCGTGGGACCTGAGCCCGATCTGTTGGCTAAAATGGCGCCAGGCATGATTTGGGTTATGGCGCTACTCGCCACCATGCTCTCCCAGGAGAGTCTGTTTCGCGGTGACTTTGAGGATGGCACCCTGGAGCAGTTGGCGCTGTTGCCCCAGCCCCTGTATTTCGCCGTATTGGCGAAGTCGCTGGTGCATTGGATTGCAACGGGCCTCCCCTTGGCGCTCTTATCTCCGCTCTTGGCGTTGATGCTAAATCTGCCTACCGAGGGGTACTTTTGCTTGTTTGTGTCACTGTTTCTCGGGACTGCGAGTCTCAGTTTGATCGGCGCTATAGGTGCCGCTCTCACGGTAGCTTTGCGTCGCCCCGGACTGCTGTTGGCGCTAATTGTTATGCCGCTGTATGTGCCCGTGCTAATCTTCGGCACCGGTGCGGTGCAGGCGGCAATAGATGGCTATGCCTACAGCGCGCAGCTGGCGATTCTGGCCGCTCTGCTGGCTGCCGCCGCAGCTCTGGCTCCACTGGCTGCAGCGGGGGCAATACGTATCAGCCTGGATAATTGATTCGGAGGTCTTCTTGGCTTGGCAATGGTTTCACCGCTTGGGTTCACCCCGTTGGTTCTATCAAAAAACCAGCGGGTGGTTACCCTGGTTGGCACTGGTCAGTATTGTTTTGCTGGCAGCGGGTACGGTTTGGGGGCTGGGGTTTGCACCCGAGGATGCCAAGCAGGGCAATAGCTACCGCATTATCTTTATCCACGTGCCGGCGGCTTTTCTGGCCCTGGCGGGCTACTACATTATGGCGATCAGCGGCGCTATAGGCCTTATCTGGAAGATGAAACTCTCCTTCGCCGTTATGCGCGCTGCAGCCCCAATTGGTGCGGTGCTCACCTTTATTTCTCTCTTTACCGGCGCTGTCTGGGGCAAACCTACCTGGGGAACCTATTGGGTTTGGGATGCCAGGATCACTTCGATGCTGATCCTGCTCTTTTTGTATATCGGGGTGATGGCCCTGTCCCAGGCGGTCAGTCGCGAGCAGGTAGCGGATAAGGCCAGCGCGCTGTTGGCTCTGGTTGGCACTGTGAATATCCCGATCATCTATAAGTCGGTGGATTGGTGGTTCACCCTGCACCAGCCGGCGACTATTCGTCTGACTGAATCCAGCAGTATCGATCCCAGTATGTTTTATCCGCTGTTGATAATGATCATCGGTTTCTATTGCCTGTATGCCTGGACCCTACTCACGCATACTCGCACGCTGTTACTGCGCCGCGAGATCCGAACTCAATGGGCGCAACAGGAACTCGCCGGGGAGAATTAAAGTGCAGTTTCAGTTTTCTAGTTTCGCAGATTTTCTGGCGATGGATGGGCACGGCATTTATGTTTGGATTTCCTTTGCTGTAACTTTTATCGCCCTCGCCGCTATGGCCCTTTACCCGCGCTTGGCACGACGCCACCTACAGCGGGAATTACTCAATCAGCAGCGCATAGAGCAGCGCCGCCGTAAGGTAAAAGCGCAGCGGACGGTTGTGCAGGAGAATGCTTAGGCGCACGCCTAGCTGCAATCGATACGGATTTTAGCCCGGCGGCTACTTGCGGCCGGGCGGATAAGATCAAAAACTTATGGAGTTCACTCAAAAATGCATCCGGTACGCAAGCAACGCTTGATCTTGATACTTGTCTTGGTCGCCCTGTCCAGCGCCGCAGTCGGTTTTGTCACCTATGCGATGCGTGAGAATATGGATTATTTCTATGCGCCCAGCGCTTTTGCCGCTGGCGAGGTGCCTTTTGAAAAGCGCATTCGCGCTGGTGGCTGTGTCGTACCGGGCAGCGTACAGCGCGCGGGAAACAGTCTGGATGTGCAGTTTGTTATTACCGATGGTGAGGCAGAGCTGGCCGTAGTGTTTGACAAAATCCTACCGGATCTATTTGCAGAGGGTGAAGCTGCAGTAATTAGCGGTCAGTTGATGCAAAGTGGGATCATGCGCGCAGACCAGGTGCTAGCCAAGCACGATGAAAATTATACTCCGCCGGAAGTCGCGGAAAGTATGGTCTCCCAGAAAGGCTGCACCGATGGAGCGAAAATATGATCCCTGAACTGGGGCATTTTGCTCTGATTATTGGCTTACTGCTTTCTTTTGCTTTATCTGTACTGCCGATTGCAGGCAGCTATAGTGCGCGTCCCCTGTGGATGGAGGCCGGTAGGCCCCTGGCCCTAGGCGTTTTTACCTTTGTGTCGATTGCCTTTGCCTGCCTGACAATCGCCTTTGTGCAGAGTGATTTTACGGTCAATTACGTCGCGCAGAACTCCAATAGTATTCTTCCGGTGTACTACAAAGTTACCGCCGTGTGGGGTGGCCACGAGGGGTCAATTCTCCTGTGGTTACTAATTCAGGCGGGCTGGGCCGCGGCGGTTGCCCTGTTTGGACGCCAGTTGCCACCAGAGCTATTGGCTCGGGTACTCTCTGTATTGGGCATGGTGCTGATCGGTTTCTTCCTGTTTATCCTGCTCACTTCCAACCCCTTTGATCGCACTTTGCCATTTCCGCCGATGGAGGGTTCCGACTTGAACCCGCTGTTGCAGGATCCGGGTATGATTTTCCATCCGCCCCTGCTTTATATGGGCTATGTGGGATTTTCGGTGGCCTTTGCCTTTGCCATTGCGGCGCTTTTAGGCGGTCAATTGGATGCGGTGTGGGCACGTTGGGCCCGACCTTGGACGGCGGTTGCCTGGGCATTTCTTACCCTTGGCATCGCGCTTGGTAGTTGGTGGGCTTATTACGAACTGGGCTGGGGTGGCTGGTGGTTCTGGGACCCGGTAGAAAACGCTTCACTGATGCCCTGGTTGGTGGGTACCGCACTGATGCACTCTCTGGCCGTGACAGAAAAGCGCGGCCTGTTTAAGAGCTGGACCATTTTATTGGCGATTTTCGCCTTTAGCTTGAGCCTGCTGGGTACCTTCCTGGTGCGCTCGGGGGTGATTACCTCAGTGCATGCCTTTGCGACTGATCCGTTGCGCGGCAGCTTTATTTTGGCATTCCTGGCCGTAGTTGTAGGGCTTTCCCTATTGCTGTTCGCACTGCGAGCCCCCTCAGTCAGTGCGCGCAGTGTGTTCTCCTTCCGTTCATTGGAGACGTTCCTGCTCGGCAACAATATTCTGCTGATCCTGATTATGGCGATGGTATTGACGGGTACCTTGTATCCGCTGGTGGCGGACGCGCTAAACTTGGGCAAAATCAGCGTAGGTGCCCCCTTCTTTAACCTGTTCTTTGTGCCCCTGATGGTGTTGCTCTGCCTGTTACTGGGTATGGGGGTACACGCTAACTGGAAAGACAGCCGCTGGGACAAACTCTTCAGTGCCTGGCGTCTGCCATTTCTGGCAGCACTGGTGGTGGCGTTGGTCTGGCCTCTGGCGTTTGATCACTACCACTGGGGCGCAGTACTCGGCATCTTTGTTGGCGCCTGGGTATTTTGTGCATGCCTTGCGGATATCGTGGCCAAGACCCGCAATGCCAGTTCCTTTTTTGCCGGCCTCAAGCGCCAGCGGGCCAGTTACTACGGCATGCACTTTGCGCATATTGGACTCGCGGTGGCAGTACTCGGTGTGGTGCTGACTACGGTGTATAGCGTGGAAAAAGATCTGCGTATGGGCGCAGGGGACAGCTACCAGGTGGCGGGCTATGACTTTGACTTTGGGGGGGTGCGCCTCGCCCAGGGGCCAAACTACCGCGCTTTCGAAGGGGTCTTGCACGTGAGTAAGAATGGCGAGCCAGTTGCCGAGTTATATCCGCAGAAGCGCAACTATTTCTCCGGCGGTAACACCATGACCGAGGCGGCTATCGATACCGGTTTGTTCCGCGATATTTATGTGGCCCTGGGCGAACCGTTAGATCGCAGTAACCCCAGCGGGGATTGGGCGGTGCGGCTTCAGTACAAAGCTTTCGTGGTATGGATCTGGTTGGGCGCACTTTTAATGGCCATTGGCGGTGGTATCTCTGTGGCAGATAAGCGCTACCGCAAGGCCAAAGCGGCGCGCCAAGCATCGCTTAGTGGCAATTTGGCGACCGCTTAAGTTTTGGGAAGGACGAAATGTCGAGATTAAAATTATTTTTTCCCCTGATTATTTTTGTGGCTCTGGCGCTATTGTTCTGGCGTGGTTTATTTTTAAACCCTCAGGAAATGCCTTCGGCACTGCTGAATAAGCCGGTGCCGGAGTTCTCCTTGGAGAAGGTTGCCGATAATAACCAGGTTATGCAAAAAGGTGATCTGCCGAAGGGCCCACATCTGCTCAACGTCTGGGCGACTTGGTGTGTAGCTTGCCGGGTTGAGCATCCCTACCTGAATGCCCTGGCTGAGGAGGGCGTGCCGATTATTGGTGTGAACCTCAAAGATGATGATTCCGCGGCGATAAAGTGGCTGGATAAATTCCACAACCCCTATCTGTTTAGTGTTGCGGATAGGGATGGACGCTTGGCGCTGGATCTGGGGGTGTTCGGCGCGCCGGAAACCTTCCTGGTGGACGCCGAAGGCACTATCCGCTGTAAACACGTAGGTGTAGTGGATGCGAAGGTTTGGCAGACCAAGTTGCAGCCTCTGTATGAAAAATTAAAAAGCCAGCACTGGGACGCATTTGCCGGTGACCTATCAGATTCCCTCGTCTCCCGTTGTCAGTGAGACTGAAGAGAAGAAAAGCCGTTTTATCTGTTGGCTGGGTCCAGTAGCGGATAAAGCGGCTTTTCTGCATCAGCTTAATCAAATTCGAGCGCGTTATCCGGACGCCAGCCACCACTGTACCGCCCTGGTAATCGGCAACCCCGCAAATCCTGAGGTAATGCAGGCCGATGATGATGGCGAGCCAGGTGGTAGTGCCGGGCGTCCAATGTTGGAGTTACTCCTAAAGCAGGGGGTGGGTAATGTGGGTGCCGTTGTCACTCGCTATTTTGGCGGAACCAAACTAGGGGTTGGCGGCCTGATGCGCGCTTACCGCGGCTCGGTGGGGGCCGCCTTACAGGCGGTGAACCTGGAGACTTTTGTGCCGCTGCAACATGTTTCCGTAGGCTGTAATTTCGCCCAGGAATCCCGACTGCGCTTTCTTGTGAGGCGTCACCTGGGGTGTTGTGGACAGGCGGAATATGCCAATAAAGTTACCGTGTCGATTGCTTTGCCCCAGGATCAGTGGGTTCCCCTGGTGAAGGTGCTTCAGGCAGAGGGTTTTGAGTTTCAAGAGCAATAAAGCACTTTCTGCAGTTTTGGGGCCGAGGACATTGATTCTCAGGTATTTTATTACTTGAAGCCGCAGCTGTTGCTCACCGTTAGATTTCGTATTTAAACACCGCTAATGTGGCGGCGCGATCAGAGTAAGAACGCCGTTATGTTGGAATTGGAAAATACCATGATATAAGTCACCGGCCCTGACATCAGGGCAGAGATCGCGAGTTAGGGTCAGTGTCAGCTTTTGCGCTAAAGGGTCTATATACAAGATTTCGGCATCGAGAAAGTCAAAATATTGCTGAACTTTGGCGTAGAGAGCTTTAAATAGGCTCTCCTTGATCGAGAAGGCGATAGTTAACCAGTGCTCTGGTGCGATGCCGGCTTGGGAAAATCGTATTTCTTCCGCCGTGCAGACAATAGTATTTTTAATCTCAGCGGCCGTTTCAGTGGGAATCGGTAATTCAAAATCGACACCAAGGGCAAGGGGTCCTCTGGTAAGTGCGCAGATAGCGATATCTCCGCCATGGGAAATAGAGCCGCTGATATCCGTGGGCCATAGAGGGCTGCGGTTGGGGCCAATGGGGACCTGAACATTTGCAAAGCCTAGCTGCTTCAGCGCCTGGGCTGCACAGTATCTTCCCGCCAGGAATTCGGCTTTGCGCTTTTTACAGGCACGTCGGATTTCCTCTGGTAGATGAACACTTAATGTGTCGAATAGGGAATCTTGGTAAAGCGCTAGATCAAAGCGACATTGTAAGAAAACCCCAAAAAAATCGATTGAGGAACCCGTTTCTAAAAAGGTAATAAATCCATGCCCACTTTCCATTAGCGGTTGTTGGATAGGTGGTTGTTCGAGAGGTTCCATCATGATGCGGTTACCCTGTAGGCTGCTTACTCTTATTAGTGTGAGTGGGTGGTTACACAGAACGGTGATCAATCAGCTTGGCTTGGGCAAAGTACAGAGTTTCTGAAAGTGAATCAAAACTTTCCTCAGGAGATTCATCCCAAGGTATAAGAGGTTGTCTCCAACAATATTCCAAGCTGCCACAGGTGGCCTGTATTAGGGTTTTAGGGATTGTGTTCGGCGCATCTAAAATCGGTTGCGCCGAACTCTGAGGCTTGTCTACCAAGGCTAAAAATCTAGCGGGTTACTTTGATTCTTTATACGTTTCGCAGGTCGGCTGTGATTGTGCCAAAGGTAGCGGCTTCCTCTTCGTGGATCGTCTCCCTCCACGGCTCTTGAATTGCATCCGTTAACCATTTTTTCATTGAGGGTAGGTTGTGGATCAGCGCTATATACTCCTTGGCGGTTTTGCCAAGGGGTAAATTATAGTTTTTTACCCTGATGGTAACCGGGGCAAAGAAGGCATCGACAGCGGTAAATTCCTGGCCGGCGAGAAATGGGCCCCCAAATTGTTGAATCCCCTCGATCCACAGTTCATCAACCCGTTTTAAATCTCTTTGCAGCGAATTTGAGATCTCATTCAGCGTTACCTTCAAACTGCAATTCATTGGGCACATATTCCTAAGGCTGGAAAAGCCGGAGTGCATTTCTGCCGAAGCACAACGAGACCATGCGCGGGCCTGTCGATCCGTTGCCCAGACTTGTGGGAAATCCTCCGCGAGATATTCGGTGATTGCCAGGGAATCCCAAACCGTAGTGGTATCTGTTTTCAAGCAGGGTACTTGTCCGGTTGGGGAGAAAGTATGAAATTTCTCCCAGCTGCCACCTTCCTCGAAAGTTACCAGCTTTTCAACAAAGGGGATTTCCAGGTGGTGCATTAACAACCAGGGTCTAAGTGACCAGGAAGAATAATTTTTGTTTCCAATAAATAATTGATACATAAGTGTCCTATCTGTGGGTGTTCTGAAGCTGAAGCCTTGGAAAATCAGCTGTCGATAGTTGAATCGGCGAGTTCCCGTCAATTTCATCGTCTGATCCATAGTCTCCTCGCAATTTACTTCGGCAGCGATTGGCTTGAAGGCCAATAATCGTTAACTTTGCGCCAGTTGCTCTTTTCCAAAGGGAATGGAGAGGAGTCGCGGGGCGGCTGACTAGTAAGAGGAGATTGTCATGCGTGTTGCCATATTAGCCCACAGCGAGGTTGCGCTATTTGAGTTGGGTTGTGCCACGGAGCTGTTTTGTCAGCGGCGCGCAGAGACTGAAGGCTTGTATTACGGTGAAGTAGTGACCTTTGCGGAGAGACCGCCCACAACGGCAGGTGGCCTGTCGCTACAGTGTCGGCAAGTAGAGGGTCTGATGGAGTATGACTTGTTGGTGATTCCGAATTGGCCAACAGTACCGCAGCCAATGGATGTCTATAGAGCGCGTGTGCATCGGGCAGTTACTGAGTTTGCGACCTGTGGCCGAAAAATTTTGACCTTTTGCTCGGGAGCTTTCCTGCCTGCGGAGCTCGGCCTGTTGGATGGTAGAAAGGCCACTACCCACTGGCGCTATGCGGAGTCCTTTCGGAGGCGTTTTCCCCTGGTTGAGTATGTGGGAGATGTTCTCTATGTCTGGCACAACCTATTGGCCTGTGCCGCGGGAAGTTCTGCGGCGATTGATTTGGGGATTGAATTTCTGCGGCAGACCTACGGCGTTGAGTTAGCCAGTTCAGTGGCCCGGCGCTTGGTGATGGCGCCCCAGAGGCAGGGTGGGCAGGCCCAATTTGTAGAGACTCCGGTGTCAAAACGTCCCGACTTTTTTGCCAGTGCCTTAGATTGGGCTCTGGCTAACTTACAGGGTTCGATTTCAGTGGATGACTGGGCTGCACAGGCACATCACTCCCGTCGCAGTTTTGATCGTAAGTTTCGCCGGTCTCTAGGAGTTTCACCGAAGACGTGGTTAATCCAGCAGCGATTGCGTGTGGTGCAGAAGGCGTTGGAGTCAGGTGAGGCCTCTTTAGATCGGGCGGCGCAACTGGCGGGCTTTGCGAGCAGTACCACTATGCGCCACCATTTCCGCAAGGTATTTGGGGTTTCTCCCAGTCAGTATCGGCGCCAATTTTCCAGGAGGCCGGGCATTACTTGACGGGTAATACAAATATGGCGGTCGAGGAAAGGGCGTGAGGGTGAAGAAAGGTCGATACCTTCGGTTGATACAACCCCGGCCATGAACAGGTTATGATTCCTCCTTTATTGCCTGAACTCAGTACGGAAAACGAAGGATTTATGAGCAAACAGCGCGTATTGACCGGTATCACGACCACCGGTACTCCCCACCTGGGTAACTATGTTGGTGCGATCCGCCCGGCCATTTCTGCAAGCCAGGACGAGAACAACCAGTCCTTTTATTTCCTGGCGGATTATCACGCGTTGATTAAGTGCCAGGACCCGGAACAAGTGCATCAATCCACTCTGGAGATTGCCGCTACCTGGTTGGCTTTGGGCCTCAATACCGACAATGTGGTGTTCTACCGTCAATCCGACATTCATGAAATTCCCGAGCTGACCTGGCTCCTTACCTGTATGACCGGCAAAGGCTTGATGAATCGTGCCCATGCCTACAAGGCGGCCGTAGATGCTAACCGCGCCGATGGTGAGGACTCCGATTTTGGCGTCACCATGGGGCTCTACAGCTACCCCATCCTAATGGCTGCAGACATTCTCATGTTCAATGCCAACAAGGTGCCGGTGGGTAAGGATCAGGTTCAGCATATTGAGATGGCCCGCGATATCGCTCAGCGATTTAACCATCACTATAGCGAGCACTTCGCTCTGCCTGAGGCGGTGGTCGATGACCATGTGGCTGTGCTGCAGGGGCTCGATGGCCGCAAGATGAGTAAGAGCTATGGCAATACCATTCCTCTATTTCTGCCAGAGAAAAAGCTGAAAAAGCATATCAACAAGATTAAGACCAATCTGTTGGAGCCGGGTGAGCCCAAAGACCCGGATACCTCAACGGTTTTCCAAATTTGGCAGGCCTTTGCGACGCAAGAGCAAACTGCGGAGATGCGCAAGGCGTTCGAAGAGGGCATTGCCTGGGGGGAGGCCAAGAAGCAGCTATTTGAGTTGGTAAACGAACAGATTGGTGAGGCGCGGGAGCGTTATAACAAGCTGCTTGAAAACCCAGCACAGATTGAAGAGGAACTGGAGAAAGGAGCGGCCAAAGCGCGGGCTTACTCTGCTCCATTTATCGAAAAGTTGCGACGTGCGGTAGGTATCCGCAAGATCGGGCAATAGTTTTTTTAAAAAAAATTGGGGGGCTATGGCTTCCGTAGCCGTCCCCTATCTATAAGAGTATTGATCAGAAAATAACACATATAAAAATAACCAAAATACAGGGCTTCATTATGGAAAATGTTCAAACAGACCCTGCCGCAGGCATTGATACCAATAAGAATGGTTGGATCAACCGGGCGCTTAATTTTATTGAAGTGGTGGGGAATAAACTTCCCGATCCAGCGGTACTCTTTCTTGTTTTGATGGTGGCTATCTGGGTGCTTTCCTGGATTTTGTCTGGAGTGAGTTTTGAGACATTGCACCCTGCGACGGGTGAGGCTATCCAAGTAACCAACCTTCTCTCCAGTAGCGAACTCGCTCGATTTTTATCCAGTATGGTCACGACCTTTACCAGCTTTGCGCCTCTTGGGGTAGTGCTTGTGGCTATGCTGGGTGTGGGGGTGGCGGAGCAGAGTGGCTTTATCAATGCGGTTTTGAAAAAGCTGCTGGCAGTGACTCCGCAGATGTTGCTCACTCCAATGCTGATTCTGGTGGCGATTGTCAGCCACACCGCCGTAGATGCGGGCTATGTCTTGGTGATCCCTCTGGGCGGAGTGATCTTCTATGCGGCTGGGCGTCACCCCTTGGCGGGTATTGCGGCGGCTTTCGCCGGTGTCTCCGGCGGTTTCTCCGCGAACTTTGTGCCCTCTGCAATCGATCCTTTGCTGCAGGGCTTTACTCAGACCGCTGCGCAGATTGTCGATCCAGAGATGCAGGTAAACCCGTTGAACAACTGGTTCTTCACCTCGGCGTCCTGCTTGGTGGTGACTATGCTGGGCTGGTGGCTCACCGACAAGGTGATCGAGCCCCGCTTGAAAAGTGTGGCTATCGATGGCGATAAAGACGATATTCCGGTGATGCAGGAGTTGGGCGCCCGCGAAAAGAAAGCCATGTATCTAGCGGCCACTGTCATGATTGCTGGGATTGTTGGTCTCATCGCCTGGATGCTACCGGAGACTTCTGCCTTACGTGATGCCGAGGGTCAGTTAGCCTCCTTCGGTGCGCCGGTCATGAAGTCCATTGTGCCGTTAATCTTCCTGCTGTTTATTATTCCCGGGGTCGTGTTTGGCTTTGCCGCGGGCACCTTCCGGCAGAGTAAGGACGTGATTGATGCGATGTCCAAGACCATGGGTTCCATGGCGTATTACATCGTGATGGCCTTTTTCTGTGCGCTGTTTATTTCTGAATTTGCCCGCTCTGGGCTGGGCACCTTGCTATCGGTAGAGGGGGGTAGTCTGTTAGCGGCCATGGATATGCCGGGGCCCATCACCCTGATGGGGATCATTCTGCTGGTGGCATTTATCAACCTGTTTGTTGGGTCTGCTTCGGCAAAATGGGCGCTGCTCTCACCAATTTTTGTGCCCATGTTGATGCAGATCGGCTTCTCTCCGGACCTGACTCAGGCGGCCTATCGGGTTGGTGACTCCTCCACGAATATCATTACCCCACTAATGCCTTACTTCCCGCTGGTGGTGGTCTACTGTCAGCGTTACGTGAAAGGCACGGGTATCGGCACCCTGGTATCTATCATGCTGCCTTATTCGGTGGTGTTCCTGATCTGCTGGTCTCTGTTCCTGGTGATCTACTGGAGTCTTGGTATGCCTCTTGGGCTTCAAGCGAGCTACACCTACCCAACGCCTTAAGTACTGCCCCGGTGTGAAATATTTTGTTCCGGGGTACTTTTTTCATAGGCTCTGTCCAGGGGTGCTTCCGACAGCGGAAGCGCCTTCTCTCTCTAGAATTTCCTGCCGAGTTAAAAACCACTTGGAGAGTGAGCGCTGCTTTCTGCAACGCTCCATTAACAGAAAAATATCGATCAAACGCGCTCCCTTGTTGGGTCGGTGCGGCGCCTAGGTCCAAGAGTCTTTTTGTTTAATTTCCCTCTCGTATAACGCGAAATGTGCCAGGTATTGCCGGTGCTGGCCCACACATTCCTCTGGGTTAAGCCTGCAGGGCGGACAGTGTTAGTAAAAAAATGTTCCAATAATATTGCAAGTGATAACGATTCCTATTAAGATCCGTGTCAGATTATGTCGTCAGCTGTCGCTGCGACACCATAATTCCAATGAATGTTGAGGGATCTCAATGGGCACCGCTCGCTTCCAAGGTTTACGCCAAAACGCCTCTCCAGTTTTCTCCGGACTTAGCCGCTCACTATTGGCGCTGGCTATTGCTGCAGGCAGTTCTGCCTCTTACGCGGCGAACGAAACTAGTGAGACTCTAGAAGAGGTTAACGTAACAGGCGAGCTGAACCTGTCCCGCCAGACTTCGATTGGCAAGCTGGATATTCCGGTTGATGAGACTCCCTTCTCTATCTCTCTGCGTGATAAAGACTTTTTTGATGTTACTGGCTCTAAGACTGTACAAGATATCCTGCAATATTCTGCTGGTGTGAATGGTGGCTTGTTTGGCGTTGATGCCCGCGGTGACTGGTCTACCGTCCGTGCCGTTGAGCCAATTATGTTTGTCGATGGACTCAAAACAACTTTCGGTAGCTATACCGGTTCACGTGCAAACCTCTTTGCCTTCGAGCGTGTGGAAATCCTTAAGGGACCTTCCTCAGTACTTTATGGACAGGGTTCTACAGGTGGTATCGTCAATCTGGTTTCCAAGCGCCCCAAAGAGGAGTTTGGTGGTGAGCTGATGGTGCAGGGCGGTGACTATGATCGCAAGGTAATTGCTGGCGATGTTACCGGGGCCTTGGACAGTGATGGAGAGTGGCTCTATCGCGTAGTGGGTTATGCCCGCGATGCCGATGCCCAGGTTGATCATGTCGATGACGACAGCACTTTGTTTATGCCTTCCATTTCCTGGCGCCCCAGTGCGGATACCGAGATTACTTTCTTGGTGAACCATCAAGAAGAAAAGACCGGTACCACTGCTGCCTTCCTACCCTGGGGCGGCACTGTTGTTGATAACGTAAACGGTGAAATCCCGACCGATACCTTTATTAGTGAGCCAGGTTGGGATAAGTACAATACTGAGCAAACTTCTTATAGCTTGTGGGTTGATCACCGCTTAAATGATAGCTGGGGTATCAATGCGGGCCTTCGTTATTCAAAAGGGGATGTCGACTACAACTCGATGTATGCTGACTACACTCCTGGACTGCGCTTACAAAAAGACCTCCGTGAAGTATCGCGGACTGTCTATATGAAAGACGCGAAAAGCGATCTTTTGATTTTTGACCTGCGCTTGTCTGGTGAGCTGACTACAGGGGCTCTCGAGCATCAGATCACAGTTGGTATTGATAGCCAGAATGCAGAAATTGATAACAGTATTTTGAGAATGCGCGGCCTCGGTGGTGTTATTGATATTTTTGATCCGGTTTATGGCTATGTGCCAGAGGGGCTGGACGGAATGGGGAGAGAAAATACCGATGTTAATGCTGAACAAGTAGGTGTTTATTTCCAAGACCAGATTAGCCTTGGCAACTTTATTTTTAATCTGGGCTTGCGTGAAGATAGATTGTCATCGAGAACACAAAGTAATAATTCTGAAAAGTTAAGTGGCAAGCAGAGAGAGACGGAAGTCACTAATAGATTTGGCTTAATGTATGCCTTCGATAGCGGGGTATCGCCTTATGTTAGCTATTCAGAATCTTTTGAGGCTGTTTTAGCTGATCCGAATGCTCAGGGCAGTGTCTACGAGCCCGTTAAAGGAGGGCAAGTTGAAGCTGGCATCAAATACCAGCCAGAGGGCACTAATATCCTGATGACTGCCTCTGCCTTTGAGATTAAGCAGAAAAATCGCTTAACTTACGGTCCCGACGGATCTTTCCGTCAAATCGGTGAGGCGCAGATTGATGGATTTGAACTTGAGGCCAGTGGGCAGTGGGGTAACCTGACGCTGGTGGCTAATTACAGCCAGATGGATACTGAAATACTAGAGAGTAGCAATCCATTTGAGGTTGGCACTGAAATTGAAACTGTGCCTGAGGAGCAATTCTCTCTTTGGGGGAGCTATGACTTTAGTGAGTGGGTTTCTGGTTTAAGCGTTGGAGTAGGCGCTCGCCATGTTGGTGAAAGTTATACCGGTATTGATAAAGTGCATGCACTGTACGTGGCTGCTGATGCTGAGCAGGCTGCTTATTACGATTATGTTTTCGCGGATTTCCCTACAGAAAATCCATCCTATACCTTGTATGACGCAACCATCGGCTATGCCCTAGAGAGCTGGAAGTTCCAGTTCAATGTGAAGAACCTGACCGACGAAGTTCACACCACCTCTTGCTTGAGTCGTGGTGATTGTTTCTACGGCGAGCGTCGCTACGTGACTGCAGAGGCACGTTACACTTTCTAAGTTAGAGTAGACTGGGAGTTTGTCCGCAGGGGGAGTCTGTGGGCAAACTCCCTTTTTTGCGTTTCACCATCAGGTGGGAGCCAAAATCTCCCAGTGTGATATTTATGCCGAGTTCCTTCTACATCGTTTCCGGATTGGCCAGTATTTTTACCTTTGCGGGTATCGCCAGCCTGTATTCAGCCTGGCTTCGTAGCGGACCTCAACCACTGCGCAGCTGGCTCGGTTGGGGTTTGTTGTTGCTATCGGCTTTCGGCTGGAGTGCGGTGGTGGGGGTGGAATATGGAGTGAGTATCGCCACACTCCTGGTGATGATCGGTGCTCTCTCTCTGCTTGCTATAAAAGGTGACTGGCCGAGTGGCCCTCCCAGGCAGGAAAAAAAGCGAACAGGAAGTCCTGCTCCCTCTGAAGCCTTGCTCCAATTGTGGTTGCGAGGCACTTTGCGTTTCCTGGCTATCGCTTTATTGCCGACAGCAAGTGGCTTGCTGGCTGGACTTCTTTATTTCGGGTTTGCCAGTTCTGGTGAAAGTGCTCGCCTAGTGGGTGGCGCCTTCGTTTCGGTGATTGTTTGGACGCTGGCTATGGTCTGGTGCAGCGCAGATCGGAAGCTCCTGCGCCCCAGTGCCGGCCTCCTGATATTTTCACTAGCCAGTGGTTTGGTCTTAATGCCTACCGCGGCATAAGTATCCGACGCCCTTAGAACCCATGGATCCCTAGTAGGAACTCAACGTGAAATTTTCCCTAAAGCCAACGCCTGCTTTTGTGCGCGATATGACCGATGGACACTCAGTTCTAGGTCTGGCCGTATCGACACTGCTATATATTGTCTGTGTCAGCGGTACCCTCGCGGTTTTTTACAACGAGTTTGAACGCTGGGAGCAGGCTTCAGAGCTGGAAAATCTCGAAGTGAGTCCCTCTGTCTATCAGCTTGCTACAGAACAGGCAGTAGCGCTGGCGAAAGAAGAAAAAGAAGAGTTCGACTCGATAAAATTCACAATCCCCAATACCGATATGCCCAGGCTAACGGTTGAGGTGGGGGATATTGAGCGCTACGTTGCTGCCGATGGTTCTCTACTGGGGAAAGTTGAGCACGAGTGGACGCACTTTCTCGCCTATTTGCACTTTGCCCTCAATCTTCCCTTGGGCCTGGGTGTGCCGCTAGTTGGTCTAATTGGCGTTCTGATGGCAGCGCTGATCCTCTCTGGGTTGCTGGCGCACCCTAAAATCATTAAGGATGCTTTCTCTTTCCGGCTGGCAGGTTCAAAGCGCTTGCAGCAAGTGGACTTGCACAACAGGTTGGGAGTCTGGGCGTCACCCTTCCACTTGGCGATCGCCATTACTGGTGCATTTATTGGTCTCTCCCAGGTCGCGGCCTTTGCGATCGCGGGCCTTTTCTTTGATGGCGATACGGAGAGAGTTGAGCATATTCTCTATCGCGAACACCCGATCATGGAGGAGAATGCCCCGGAGATGCCGCTTCCGGATTTTGCAGAAATTCTTGCGCAAATGGAGCGAATTGCTCCGAATGAGGAGCGCACGAAGCTGGAAGTAGCTTTCCCTGGCCGCGAGGGGCAGGTTGTGGAAATCTGGACTCGTGTCCCCGAGAAGCTGGTTTGGGGCGAGCGCTACCACTTTAACCCGGATGGCAGTCTGATTGAAAAAGAGGGGTGGTCTGAAGGGGATGCGGCCAAGCAGGTATATCTATCCACCTTCCGACTGCACTTTGGCCACTTTTCTGGTTTCCCGGTAAAGATTGCCTATTTCCTGCTAGGCATTGGTATGTGTGTGCTGGTTGTGTCCGGCATCAATATCTGGTTAGTGCGTAAGCGCCAGCGCGGCCAGCCTGCCAAGCGACTGGAGCGCGTCTGGATGGCTCAGGTTTGGGGGATCCCTTTTGCGATCGCTTTAAGCGCCGTAACCTATCTGGCCTTCGCAGTGCCTGCAGCTCAGGTGTTCTGGGGGACCACCGTGGTGTTGAGTGTGGTCGCTGCCTTTGCGGGAACGGTTGCCGGTTGGTCAATGTTGCTCCGCGGGGCGACCATCGCCGCCTGCGTGCTGGCAGTGATCGTCCACACTTCGATTTTTGGTGCAGACTCCTTTGTACACGCATCTCTGGTTGCCAATGCCGTGTGGTTACTGATTGCCGCGGGGATTGCCGCCTCGTGCCTTTATACCTGGGTGCGGCGCCGGGATGGCGCCTTTGCTTCATCGGTAGGCAGTGCTGTCGGAAGCCGCTGAAAACGAAGATGCCCGGTATTATTCTGATGCCGGGCGCAGCATTTCTATATGGGGTATACCGTCTTCATCGTAAGGGGCGGATACCCGCTCAAAGCCAAACGCCCCATAAAACCTGTCTAGGTGTTCTTGCGCAGAAATACGAATGCTCATGCCGGGGTAGGTCGCCTGAGTTTGTTCAACGGCACGGCGAATGAGCTCTTTACCCAGGCCTGTACCACGGCTGGGCTCTGTAGTAAGCACCCGGCCTATGGAAGGCTCCGGGTATTTTTTTCCGGGAAATACTACGCGCAGGTACGCCATCAGCCGAGGGGGTTCGTTGTCTTTATCCCAGCAGATCAGGTGCCATGCAGACTGGTCTTTACCGTCGGCATCCTGATAGGGGCAATCCTGCTCCACGGTAAAGACCTCCTGCCGCATCCGCAGAATTTCGTAGAGTTGATCAATAGAGAGTTGATGAAAGCTACACCACTGCCACTGCACTTTGTATGCCTCTATATTTGGGGAGCTGGAATTTCTAAAGTTTGCTTATCCAGATATTAAACTGGCTTGGTGGGGAAAAAAAGCCAGTGCGAAGCGGGTCGATGGACTTTCCCTCGACCCGATGGCGGTAGGTTGTAGCTTAGTGAGCTTAGTGAGCTTGGGATTTTGGGGGGCTTCTTGCAAAGGTGCCGTGCTCCAGGTAGTGGAGTACCTGGGCAATCACTTTTTTGTCCTTCATCATAAAGACATGGGTTACAGGCATTTCCAGGTGGTCTTTCATACCCTCTAGCTTGGTGCTTGTAACGGAGACTTTGCCATCATCGGTCTCGGGAATCAGCCGTGAAAGTATCAGATTGATGCTGCGTGTGCCTGCGATGATGCCCACATCAAAATCAGCCCTCCCCAATTGATTGGGAACACTCAGCTCACCAGTGCCAAGCTGTAAGCCCGCATCCCCAAAGGCAAATTCGAAGCCAGGAAAATCGCCGAGTTTATCTACCACTTCGCTACCTTTGTTGGGCGGGCCCAGCATCACGACGCGATTGAGGTTTTCAATTTTCACTTGGCTGAGATATTGGCGCACCAATATGCCGCCCATTGAATGGGTGACAAAGTTGATTTCACTATGGCCAACACAAGCATCGAGTGCGGGGGCGATGGCGCTGCCGGCCAGTTGTTCGATAGGGAAGCGAGTGGAGGGATAATCCACATTGACAGTCTTGTAACCGGCGTCACCGATCGCGCGTTCTAACTTGGCCATGGAACTGTCTGATTTAGCCAGGCCGTGCAGCAGTATCACGCAGGCGGAGTGGGCGTTCGCTGAGAGAGAGCCCAGGAGTATTGAGCCCATAAGTAGCGTGAGGGTTAAAAGCAGCTTTTTCATTGATGTCCTGTTAATGGCGGCCTTACCGTCGGCAGTATGCGGCGACATCAAAAAAAATCCAAGATACCGGCTTGGGTTGGTTGAGTTTCACCGAGCCGGCTACCGGGTCACTCGATTTTCTGGCGCAGCATTTCGACCATGCGTGCGGGATTATCTGGAGTGATTACTAGGGTTTTACCGGGGAAGCGCAAAACGACAGCCTTCTGCTGGTCTGTGGCAAAGGCGCGAAAGCGGCCTAGCGGTTTATTCTGGAACAGGCCGATATAGCCAAAGAGGCCTGAATTACCAAAAATACGGACCGATCCTTGCATAGCTGCAGGGTCGGCTTTAGCCTCGTGTAGCCCCTCCAGGGAAATCGAGGTCTTCCAGCCGGGTCTCAGAATTTGCAGGCGATTGTGGTCCAGGCTGTAGCCACGAATGGAGAAACCAGCACCCAGAAGTAAAATCACCGGAGGTAGTGCAATGGCCAGGCTAAACAGGAGTGAGGGTGTTTGCGGGGACTTGGCCAGCAGGATAACTGGGATTGCTAAAAGCAGCGCAGCGCTCAACAGGCTGATTATTTTCAGCTGGCGGCTCCAGGGGGCTTGAAAAACAACAGGGTGCATAGATAACTCAATAAACAATGGGCGGTTTGAATGCCTCAATCATAGTGCTGATGGAATCCGCTTGGCAAAGCCGCAGTGAAAAGTACTGTTCTTTGGTTTGCTGAAAGGATTCAAAGTCCCGTGGAGGGGTATGTCATCGGCGTGTGGCATGAGTTTTGAGTAGTAGTAATTTTTCAACGATGGATGAATGATGGCAAGTGGGATTAAAGAGCGGGAGCGACAGTCGGCCCTGGTCGTAGAGGGTGGGGCTATGCGCGGTATTTTTGCCGCAGGTGTGTTGGATGCTTTTATTGAGGTGGATTTTTACCCCTTTGACTTCGCTATCGGTGTTTCCGCAGGTTCAACCAACCTGATTGGCTACTTGGCGGGGGATCACGGACGCAGCCGCCAGATTTTACTCGATCACGCCACGCGAGCAGACTTCATTGATTGGCGGCGCTATCTGAGAGGAGGGCACTTTTGTGATATCAACTGGTTGTGGCACGCGTCCTATAAGGATGTTCCTCTAAGTATTACGCGCTATACGGAAAATGGTGTTCCCCTTTATGCGGTAACTACCAGTATCACCAGTGGGCAGCCTCACTATGTGTGTGTGACGCCTGAGAATATGCACGAAGTTTTTCCTGCATCATGCGCGATTCCCATGGCCTACCGGGACTTTCCGTCAGTTGCTGGAGAGCCCATGACCGATGGCGGCCTTGCGGATTCGATCCCGGTTATTCGAGCCTACGAACAGGGTGCCCGCGATATCACTGTGATCCTGTCGCGCCCTTTGGGCTATAGAAAGCCTGTCGGCTCGGCCCCGAAATTCATCAAGCAGTTTTTCCACGACCATGCCCGTTTGTTTGAGGCGGTACTGGATAGGGGGGAGCGCTATAATCGTGCCCTGGATTTTATTAAGGCGCCACCGAAGGACTGTCGAGTGTCGGTGATTGCACCCCCCGCGGATTTCCCGGTAAAGCGCTTTACCCAGGAAATTGAATTATTGGAAACGGGTTATGAAATTGGCGGTGCATTGGGCAGACAGTTTTTGAGTAACCCTGTTGATGAGGCGCCGCCGCTAACGCCCAAGAGCTAGCTAAGTGAGGGGCAGGTAAATCCTTGTCTATCAGGAGTCGCTCCTGATCAATCATTTTGAGGTATTTATCTTGGCTCTTAATTTAGGCTGCCCGATTATTGGCATTTACTTCCTTTGTCGCTTGTAGGAGTCTTGTGTGAGGAGTGGATAATATTGCTAACCTAATACGATTTCGCGCAGGATTTTGAATAACAAACTGAAGGGAAGGAGGGAGGTATGAATGGAAAGTGCCTTTGTGGTGCTGTTGAGTTTCAATTGGATGGGCCCTTGCCGGACCTCTATCAGTGTCACTGCTCGCTTTGTCGCAAGCTGAGTGGCTCTGCCTCAGATACGGCCATGTTTATTGGTCGGGATCAGTTTCGCTGGGTGCGCGGGCTGGATAAAATTTCCTCCTATCGCAAAACTACGGGCTTTAGGGCGGACTTTTGTGGCAGCTGTGGCAGTACGGTCCCCCACCTGATGAGTAACACTACGCACTTCTGGGTCCCCGCGGGTCTGCTTGATGGGGAGTTCTCCGGAAAAGTGGCGGTCCACCTGCATGTTAATTCCAAGGCCTGCTGGGATGAAATAGGCGGGCAGGGGGAGCACTTTGCGGAAATGCCAGAAATAGAAGAGTTGAGCCGGCTTCTACATGAAGATGTTGAAAAGGTGGAGGGAGAATTGGTGGAAACTTGAGGTGGGGGTTTTGTAAAAATTTTTAATGCTTACCTTTAAATACGCTTTAAGTACATACAAAAAAGCCCCGCTCTTGCGAGCAGGGCTTTTTTGTATGTGGCGGACCGGACGGGACTCGAACCCGCGACCTCCGGCGTGACAGGCCGGCATTCTAACCAACTGAACTACCGGTCCGCATTCCTGCTTCTCTTTAAATATCTTGCCGGGCAAGAGTAAGAGAAGTGGTGGGTGGTACAGGGGTCGAACCTGTGACCTACGGCTTGTAAGGCCGTCGCTCTCCCAACTGAGCTAACCACCCCGTGTCAGGAGCTGCGTATCTTAATGATATTTTTTTTACGGTCAACTGCTTTCACAAAAAAAATTCTTAAAAATAATTTTTGAATAAAAATTAATCAAGTCCCTGTAATAATTTTGAGGCATGCCTGGCTGAATTTTTTTCGACACAAAAAAAATAGTTTTTTATTTTTTTAGTACGCGGCGACAAATTGACCGCAAAAAATATATTGCGAGTTAGGGTCCACTATTTTTTGAGGTCAAATACATTTTTGTTGGTGGAGTTGCGGCTGCATTACCACTCAAGGGCAGCTCAATTGGGCGGGGTTACGAATATACCGCTTAAGTGATCGTGGGGATTTACAGTTTGTTTTTTTGGGGAGCGCGAAGTGGGGTGAGTGCACATACAAAAAAGCCCCGCTCTTGCGAGCAGGGCTTTTTTGTATGTGGCGGACCGGACGGGAC
>NZ_JBGMEL010000022.1:0-48852 GCF_041447225.1 Microbulbifer echini
ACAGTCATTTTTTTATTGTGTGATACCTAATTTAGAGCTAGAAAGCTATTTTTCAGAGCTTCCTTAAGTTAATCTTAACGATATTTTCTCTGTCACCCCGACTTAATGTTACAGAGTAGTTAAGATTATTTTCGACTAAAGGTGAACCGTAATAATAGCTAATACATATCTTTTTTTCTGATGGGCAATATTCTGTTTTCTTGAAATCTAACTTCTCAATGCGCTCGGTAGTTATTCTGTCAACAAATGAAAAGTTTTCAGCTTTTTCTATTGAGCTAGCGATTCTTTGAGAGCAGGCTGGGATAACTATGCATATTGAGATAACGGTTAATACTTTGGCTGAAATTGACTTGGCTTTCATATTGCTTGAGTTTAAATGGCAACTACAGTTTATTCATATGGCGCGTAGATAAATTCACGGCGCCATAAATTCCTCACCTGGTGATATCCCGCGTCAGCTTACTCTTGATATTTCAGCTTAGCTGAGCTTAAAATTCAGCTCAAACTTCCATTGCTTGGTCAAAGTCACTATCAATTAGGAAGTATATCTTGGCGGACGAGGTTTCTAGTGTTTTAACAATATACCCGCCTAATGTAAATTTTAGGTTGATCAAAATAAATATCTAGGCCTAATCCTATTGCCGTCATTTCATATCTTGTAGTTTAAAGATCATTAGCGAGCTTTAATCACTTTAATTTTGGATAGTGCTTACTTGGCAGTAGAGTAGGGCGGTCGTTTTACCGCGCCTCCTTAACCCGCTTGCTTCGCCCGCTTTCATGTCGTTCCCGCATATCGGAATCAATATAGCGATCGGTTGTGGCCATACTGGCATGGCCCGCATCATCACGAACATGTTCGCGGGGACGATATTTCACATCTTCGGAGATTCCTGTGTGTCTTAGCCAGTGCACCGTGGCAGCTTTCAAGTCTTCCGCATCTTCACCAAGGCCTTCTTCAACCATTCGTTGGTAAGCGGCATCGAAACAGTTCTGTACGATTAGCCTCACCTGTCGCGTGCTAGTAATAGGGCCTTTGCCTCGAGATTTCTGTACCAGTGGCGTCTGCTCATTGATACTGGGCAGAGCAGGGAGCTGCAAATGTTTTCTATATCGTTTGAGGGCATTTAGCATCTGGTTGCAAACGGTGATAGCACGACCCTTATTACCTTTACCGGTGACGTGAAACCACCAGTTTCCGTCACGATCTTTCTTGAAATCACCCATCACTGGCGCCGAACGTTCATCCGCAACCAACTCGGAAATACGCAGATACATGGCGAATAAGGCGTTCATGATGAACAGAGTACGTTCGTGTTCAGCTGGTGACATTTCTGCCAGAATTTCTGCGGTTTCTAGCACATAGTCCCACTGTAGGTTGCTGATTCGACGCACGACTTGGCTTTGCTGATCGCGCCGTACAAACTTGCTTTTCTGGCGGATCAGGGCCACAGGGTTGGCGGGCACAAGGCCTTCCTGAAAGAGAAAATCGAAGAAAGACGACAGCGCGGTAAAGGTGCATTTTATTGCGGCCTGGGATGGCCTGAAGTCTTTGGATGATGGTGTTTTACCAGCACGAAATTCTACTTTGGAGACATTCACCACAAATGGCCGCCAGTCGGCATTTGCGATGCGTTGGCCATTATGGGTTTTAAACCTAGCGACATTTTTGGTGCCGATCCAGGTGATTGGGGGCTCAATACAGAACTGCACGAATGCCTCAATGTGTTCGCGCTTCAGCGATAAGATCGAGGCCTCCTCAATGCGCCAGGCCCATTGCAGCAATCTCTCAATCTCGCGGCGATAGCTATTAAACGTAGCTTGGCTGCCGTTGTAGCTGTAAAGAAACTTGAGTGCGAACTCCAGATCGGTATCAGCACCGAGAACGTGCGTATTGAGGTCGTGGTTGGCGGAAAAGTTGGTGCAACGAAATGGATTCTCAAAGTGACTGAGGTTGTCGATAAATGGCGTTGGTGGCTGATTGATGGCAGACATATGAAAGCTAGGTATTGTTGTTGGAATTTGGCTGATTATACGGCGAAATCATCGAATTATAAAATATCCGATATTCACAAATATCGGAAATAGCGGGCACCCTGATGGGGCCTAGGTTTGAAGTTTTTTCTTGCCTGTTATTTCCGATACCCACTTTTCTGGCTCTCCATTGTCGATCAATGGCTATCCCTGCACATTGACTACAAAGCCTCACAGGCTCTTAGTGGTGGGTCGCTCTGCTCGCCACCACTAAGAGCCTGTGAGAGCGTTTACATTGATAAAAGAGTCGTTGTCGCCGGGTTGGCAGCAAGTAGCGAAGCCCTTGAAGTCGAGCCCCGTAATCTGAGTTGTTCAGGTTCAGAGCCGAAGAACTTGCCAACAAGGTGCGAAGCTCCCCAGATGGCAAGAATGGGACAGAGAACAATCAGGACGGCGTATACCTTTAAGCGCGGGCCCTTGAGAATGTTGTAACGCTGATCGGTTCGAGTCTCGTCGAGGGCCGAACCAGTTTGGGACATGGTGTGCGATCGATAGAGCCGATAAACCTGGGAATCATATTTGCCGTGTATTTCGCGCAGTCGCTTAGATATTGGCGGATTTGGGCCAGAAACGGCACCCTGAAAGACATCTACGCGGTAGCGTTTGTCCATGCCCACGGCATCAAGTTTCTGTGCTCGGAAAGTCTTATCAACCAGAAGCCGAACAAAGGAGGCGATCTGCGAGAGGTCTTGAGTCAGAAGATAGACTTCTATAGCAAAGAACTCTCTATGCTGCTCAAGTGCCCTATTGGGTTTAAGGCCAGACGGCCAGAAGCGCCAACACTCGTCGAGAACAAGCAAGGCGCCGGGCTGGAAAACAGTTTGAAACCAGTCCGGGTCATCAATCAGCTCTTGAGAATCAAACTCTCTCCCCCTCCTTTTTTTTATCACGCAGAAAGAAGGTCCCTACTCTACATTACAAGAGCACATGGCTTTGATGTTGCATGATTGGGCCGCAATTGAGAAAGCAAGTTCGCATCATCAACCTCGTCCCAACCCTAATGCTCAAACGATGCCGACTTCATCAATCATGAATCCGTTCAGCTACTTCACAGTTGATTCTTCGGCAATTTCGTCAACCCATGCTTGAAACTGCTGTAGTGTCTTAGAGTGTCGGCGTTTCAATCGGAATTCATTGCAAATGTATTCGACAGGATTTTTTGGCAATTTTTCAATGGCCAATCGAGCAAGTCCCAAAGCTTCAGGATGAGGTATTTCTGCCCAGTCCCTCTCCTCTTCCCAAGGTGCGAGCCCTCGCCATGGGATTTCATCTACGATGTCATTCGGTGATAGCCAAACTACGGGCTTATGAATGTTATCTCTTTTAATTCCTGCCCAGGGGGTGAGCAATTCCAATATGTGCTTGAGTTGTTTTTTACTTGTCCTTGATAGGCCATGCAGGTTGGCAATATCAAGTGCCAATTCATGAAGTGTAATACCATTTTTCTGGGATAGAATTAATTTTGCTATACCCACAAGTGTTTCCTTGTGGTCATCGTCGAAGTAGCGCAAATGGCTATATTCGTCGGATGATATCGTCTCTTCTGGACGCTCAGCCTCTTCTGTCAAAATATCTTCCGCAGGTTCATTGTTAGCTGGGCTAATCTGCTCGTCGCCTGGGGCTGAACTTCTGTCCTCTTCTAGTATTTCATTTAACCTGCGATCAATTTTATCGATCGCCTCTTCTGGATCTTGAAAATAGTCTGTAGACCACAGTCTTACTAATCGCCACCCAAGGTTTTCGAGAATAGCGTGACGCACTCGATCGCGATCTCTTGCTGAAGGAGATCCGTGATACGTTGCTCCATCACATTCAACACCTGCCAAATATACACCAGGATGGTCTGGATGTATTATTCCCAAATCAATTCTGAACTTACTAACTCCAATCTGAGTTTGAACCCTCCACCCCCTATCTCGTAGTGCCCAGGCTACAGACTGTTCAAAATCGCTATCGAATTGGTCTACCCCATAATCTGCGGTCGCTTGCTCTGCTAGAGCAATAGGCCCCTTCTCAGCAAATTCTAAATAGTGTTTTAGATGTTCAACTGCCAATGCCGACGTACGGCTAAGATCAATCATTGAAGAGTCAAAACTCGAGAATATCAGTACTTCACTGGTAGCCCTTGTGATCGCTACATTTAAACGGCGTTCGCCACCGGACTTATTCAATGGCCCAAAGTTCATACTCATCGTTCGGCCATGTGCTTCGGTCGGTCCGTAGCCCAGGCTGAGGATAATAATGTCACGTTCATCCCCCTGCACGGACTCCAGATTCTTAACAAAAACTCCATCATAAGTATCAGTAGACTGAAAATATGGTTCTATGTGGGGATGTTTTCTACGGGCATCATCCAGTAAATCCTCTACTGTTCGCTGTTGCTCGGTATTCAGAGTTACGACGCCGATAGTCTGGGAGGTGTTTGCAGGATTGGTCAAACGTCGAACGATTTCATCAACGACTGCTGCCGCTTCAATAGGATTGTTCCTTCCTTTACCTTTTGAATAAACTCCATTTACACGATGTAGTGTAACTGCAGACTGCTTGGTGTCGGACGATGGATATGTAACGAGCGAGTTCTCGTAATACTTACTGTTGGAGAAGGCAATAAGTGTTTCGTGCCGGCTTCTATAGTGTCCCTTCAGTCTCAAATGAGGCAGTCGTGCGGCTAGAGCCTGATCCAGAATAGATTCAAGGTCTTCTTCATCTGGATCATCTACATTCACTGCCCCACTAAAGAAGCTGGTCGGCGGCATCTGTTTAGGGTCACCGACCACAATCACATTTTTCCCTCGGGCAATTGCCCCTACTGAATCCCACGTAGTCATCTGCGATGCTTCATCAAAAACGACCAAATCAAAACCGTTAAAATCTGAGGGTAAAAATTGGGCAACTGACAATGGTGACATCATCATACAGGGGCATAGGTCTAGTAATCGCCCGCCCATTTCATTGAACAATGAGCGTACTGGCTTATGGCGTGTTTTTTTCTGCAGCTCCCTGGCCAATAGCCCAAATTCTTTAGGGCTACTTTTGGCGAATGGATCCGGAACCGCCTTTGCTGTGATCGCTGCCACATAGTCACTGGTCGTTATGGAAACTTCTTCGTCGAGCTTTCGGAATTCATCAATCAATTGCTCATGTGTAGAGGCCTTAAACTGCCGCAACTCTTCACTCTGATCGATCAGCTGTGGCGCCAACCAGCGACAGAATGCCGTAAGAGCTTGATCTTCTGCATCGTCCGACAGAATAGTTCTGGCTTCTAGATCTGTGGTGAGATTATCGAGCTTGTAACGTGACAGTTCTTCTTTCGCTGAAAGCCATTCACTCCACGCCTTGAATTTGACTGCTCCAGTGAGCAGCTGCTCAATAGCTGGTGTTACCTCTTCTAAAGTGGCGTTTTCATCAAACGAAAGCTCTAGTTTTTCAGCTTCTTCAGCTATTGCCTTGTAGGTTGACCAGTACTGTTTAAAATCATGTTTCTGTTTTGAAATTTTAGAGCTTTCGAGAAAATCACGTCCATCAACTAGCCTTGACTTAATCGCAGTAAGCAAGACGGCAGGATCGTCGCTTAGCGCTACTGCGTCGACCAGAGCGTGATACGCTGATTTTCCTATTGATGCTGACTGTTGAAGGCTTTCAGAGCTGGTCTCCCAGCCATGCCAGATGTTGTCAGATTCGAACTGGTCTTTTAGGGAGTTTATGTCCTCCTGAAGTACAGCAGCTTTTCCCAGGTCAGGAAGGACGTCAAGGTCGCTGAATTTCGAGTATCCTAGCTTCTTCACTGCCCCGTTTATCTTGAATTTGACCAAGACCCGCTTAAACCAACTCTCTTTGGCTTCCTCGTACATTTCCACCCATTCGGATACAGGGCTTTTAGCTAGCATTTCTGCTGTAACCTTATACTCTATAGTCTCAAGGGCTTTATCAAATGAGGCTTTAGCTCTGCTTAATTCTTCTAGGTCGTCTAACGATTCCTTCACGCCTCGTTTAACGATATAGCCGAGGGAGTTTGATTCGGCTAACTCAACGAGGTTTGCCAGCTGATTGGTACGAACAAGATTATGCGGTGTGTATTCCGGCAGTTTAAGGTTGAAGCTGGATACAAGAATCGCCGCAGAACGGTAGACTTCGTTGAGCGACGTTTGATAACGGTTTAAACAGTCCAAAACCTGGTTTTGCCACGCGTTAGACCAGCTTTTTGCGCGGATTATACGAAACGGTGTAGGATCCAAGCGGGATATATCGTTATACGCCAATGCAGACTCTTTAACTGCAGCCAGCATATCATCTAGCTTTTCTTGGCTGTTAACTGGCGCACTGTCGAATCCAAGGGGCCAATTAATGTTTAGTGAATGCTTGTCTTTGTAACGCACATCTCTAGCAATCGCATCACGAGCGGAGATGCCATATATCGATTTTTTGTGAAGTACCGTTACAAAACCATTGAGTTTATCTCGTTTCTCTTTGAGTGCTCGAACGGAATCAACCCATCCGGCGCTCTGCGACTCGTCGCGTTTATCGGTAGCCATCCTTAGCTGTTCCAACACGGATTTTTTATTGGCTTTATTACTGTGTAGCTCGAGGCATAAATGGTCGAGTCCAACCTTTTCCATGCGCCGATAAACAACGTTTAGGGCCGCCATTTTCTCGGCGACAAACAGTACCTTTCTACCGAGTGCAAGATTGTGGCAAATGATATTTGCAATGGTTTCCGATTTACCTGTGCCAGGAGGGCCTTCCAGCACGAAATCTTGGGGTCTACCAGAGGCCTCTACCGCAACTAATTGGGAGCTGTCGCAGTTGAGGGGGGTGAATACCTTTTCGGGGTCGACCTTCTCATCAACTTCATCCCTTAGAACGAAGCTAGCGTCCTGAACATAGGCATCCTGGGGATGGTCAACGAGGTGTTTAACAAAAGGGTTATCTTTCAAGTCGTCGAGGCGATCTTTCAGATCCATCCACATTAGATATTTCGCAAAGGAAAACGACGCAAGCACCAGCTCTTCGACAACTTCAAACCCAGGTTGTTCAGCAATCGCTGTACGTACTGTGTTCCAGACAAGAGCCACATCTACACCGGACTCATCTTCAGGCATAGATTCTCTGAACTGATTCAGGTCTATATTGTGCTCAGTGTTCAGAAACTCAATGAGCGTCATATTAAAGATCGGGCTTTCATCAGGTAACTGACGAACTTTGACGGGTGCTCTCGCACTGCTACGTGTAAGTTCTGCCGGGATCAGAATTAAGGGGGCTCGGTATGAACGATCATCCTCCGGATTCTCCTTCCAGCGCAGCATGCCCAACGCCAGATATAGCGTGTTAGACCCGCCCTCCTCTAGATCATTCTTAGCCTTCCGAAGAAGATTGACTGCATTTTGCTCGAGTTTCTTCCTGGACATGTTGGCAAGGAGAATATGCTTGTTGAGCTGCTCTAAAGCGTATTCCCGATGAATATCGAACCCAGCCTGTAGACGAAAGGTCTCTCCACTGCGTTCCCTGTCATTGAGAGGACTTTCTTCTGAAGATAGGAATTTGAACGACGCGCCGTCAGCGAGACTATCCTCCATTGCACCGATATCAGGGCAGTAGAGCTTTATTGCCACAGCGCGGTCTTTTAATGACAACAATGAATTGCGTTTTGTTAGATCAAGCAGCTTCCTTTGCCAAGTATCAATACGTGTATCTGGTGTTTCATCGATAACTTGTTCATCCGCTCTGACTGGAGGAAGCGGCGGAATAATCGGTAAGCTTAGTGCTGTATCTGAGTCGGAAGGCTTTTCCTCCGGCTGTTCTTCAATGGTGGAAATTGGCTTAATCTTTCTCGCACGGGCCTGTTTAATATCAATCAAATAGACGAAGTCGACCTCTTTGTCCTCGCTGACTAGGTTCCGTGCGTGCTCCTTAGACTGCTCAAAGGTCACAGGCGAATCATTAGTGACAAGCGTGCTTTCAAAAAGTACTAGATCGCGTGCATCAATACGTTTACGTAGATCCATGGGATCATCATTGGTTAAAACAGGAAAATGCTCATCGATCAGCCAGACACCAACGAATGCGTGATTTTTCGTTATCGCTACCACCGGATTTAGGCCCATCGCTTCTAGGCAGCTGGCAAAAAGCAGCGATGTGTCAAGGCAGGCCGCAATTTTTGAGGCGCTGATGTCAGCGGCTAGCCGTATACGTTGTCCGTGCCTGGCAAAGCCCTGCGGTGGTGTAACGTAGGCAATTCGTTGAGCGAATATAACGTTCCACAATGCGGCGGCCATCATGTAGGGCTTTTCGCGAGTATTAGATTGGTAGCCATCGATGCTTCTTCCGTGTCCACCGTTTTCCAGCATTTCCGCGACTTGCCGTAATAAAGATTCAACATACAGCCCGTTGGGTTTCACGAAGGCAGCCAACAGGTCTGGCTGTCTACTCTCCCCGCCCCAAAAATTGGCCGGAAGGACATCAATGGTAAATCCAGAAGTCGTTAAGGCCTCATCAGTGTTGTCTCGTAAATTGACTGAAAGTGAAACGGAAACCTTCATCTCTTCTGTTAAATTAAACAACAGGTCATGTGGTACGTTGAGCGGACGCTTTTGAAGTGAGATCGCCTGTCCTGGGTGAATTTCATCGATAGACCATTCTTCTGGCACGAAGATTTCGGGATCCGAACGTAGCGTGACAACCAAGTTCTTTAACGGTGCAATTGGTGCATTTTCCACTGGCTCTTCGGGTGCGGTCGGCGCGTACAAGCTAATAGACCTGAATATGGGATACGCATTTTGCTGTGCGGCCAATGAGAGGGTGGATAAGTGATCTATCTTTAACTGAACAGCGGGCTCAGATGCCATTGGTTCATCCGTATTCGTAGAATTCATGTCAGAACTTTTCTTTCAGAATATCTTGCTAAAAAATTATTGCTATACCGCAACCGCGGTTCGATCAAATACTAGTCGCAATGGCAGTTTATTTAATGAGCCAGAACAGCGCGAACGGCATGGAGGCCTCTTTTGCCAAGACCTTTCAGTCCTACTATCTGTGCTCAATGAATATCCACTCCTCCCAAAAATTGCGTCCTACCCACAGTGAGCACATTATTGATGTAGATTTCTGTGCTGTCGATTAACTTATGCACCAATAGCTGACTTACATATTTCAGCGGCCGGCTATTTAACAACAAATGAATGACGAAAGGTATGGGCACTGATGGGGGATGTAGCGCTTGGGTGGCCCGGCCGGGACGCTGTTCCCGCGTTCTCAAAATTATCCCGAAGCCATAACCGTCATCAACAAAAAACGTGGGCATTAATGCCAGCACCTCAGACACCCGCGCATCGGCAGTCCATATCAGATCGAGGATCAAACGAAAGGCCGGGTGTTTTTCAGCGTCGAGTAAGTGCAGAACTTCGGGCTTGAGCACGCACACCGGAATGGCATCGACTGTGTTCAGAACCGTGGGCCGCTTGGCCACTAAGCGATGCCATTCGATGTACTCGGACTGAATCGGAAAGGTGGCCGCCGGCGCTTCCACGGGGTGAAAGAGTTGGTTGGATACCCACTTTCGCTGTGCCGTTTTTGTACCACTTGGTCCTTGGTGCAGTCCAAGTGCCATTATGCGCCTCTATTTTGCCTGACACAATTGATGGAGATCAGGAAATAGCGGTTAAAAACCGGTGCACCATTTTACTTGTATATGGTGCACTAATGATCAAATTTTCAACTACTTAGTAGCGCTAGCTTACTATAAGTGACTTTTTCTGAAAGGTACTCAGACACACAATATTCGAAACAACTCATCATGCTAAAGACAGTGCCATCACTCAGCTCAAATACCAGAGATGTTGGAGCATAGTTTAGGTTGGTGCCGAGGGGCTCGAACTCTTAGCAGAGGCAGGTGCCTAGTATGGCAGCGGTTAAATCGATGTCCAGACCGAGTTCTTTATGACATTGGGTTGGCTCTAGAGGTTATCGCACACTCTAGAGACTACCAATGTTTGAAGGCGCAACGCCGCCAGGGATTGAACCTCCTAACTCTTGGGTTTATTTAATACCCCCATAATGCTTTCCGTCAGTTTGGGGTTCCTGGTCTTAAGGTTAACCAGGTCTCGATTAATGCTCTGAAGGAAGTCGCGGAGCGGCTGAACTTCATTGGCAAAAATCGTGAGATGCACATCAAACATAGCTGGGTTATCAACTAACACACCAGCGCCCGCGCAGTTCATGCAAACTCTCCATTGTCGATCAATGACTATCCCTGCACATTGACTACAAAGCCTCTCAAGCAGCTGTATCGGGTATTCAATTGGTCAACTAGGTGTAAGTTCAGCAGTGTCGGGCTCGCTTTCGAAATCGTTGCTGGTCGGGTCGTTCTCGGCGGGATCAAAGCTGTCGGCACGTGCCATGTGCCAGGCCCGGGCATAGAAGCCCCCCTCGGAGGGTTCCCCAAGCAATTCGCCAGGTTTGAGGAAGACGTGGATTTGCGAAAACAGCTGCACTTCTGTGCCGCCGGTGCGGCGTACCAGGTGTTTTCCCTCTAATTGATCCGGGTGCTCCAAACCCGCGGCGGCTAACATCTCGGCCAGAGTTTGCAGGGTGTTGTGGTGGAAATTATGTACCCTGTCGGCTTTTTCCGGCACCACCAGGGCTCGCTGGCGCAGCTTGTCTTGGGTGGCCACCCCTGTGGGGCAATTGTTGGTGTGGCACGATTGGGACTGGATGCAGCCGATCGCGAACATGAAGCCGCGTGCCGAGTTGGCCCAGTCGGCCCCTATCGCCAGCACGCTGGCAATATCGAAAGCCGAGATTATCTTGCCGCTGGCTCCTATCTTAATCTTGTCTCGCAGGTTCAAGCCGACCAGGGTGTTGTGGATGAACAGCAGGCCTTCGCGCAGAGGCACGCCGATATGGTTGGAGAACTCCAGTGGCGCAGCTCCTGTGCCCCCTTCCTTGCCGTCCACCACGATGAAGTCGGGTAAGATACCGCTCTGGAGCATGGCCCTTGCGATGCCCATAAACTCCCAGGGGTGGCCGAGAGCCAGTTTGAAACCCACCGGTTTGCCGCCGCTAAGTTCTCTAAGCTGTTGGATAAAGGCTAGCAACTCGAGGGGGGTAGAAAAGCTGCTGTGGCTGGACGGTGAGACACAGTCCTCGCCTTCGGGCACACCGCGGGTTGTCGCTATCTCGGCAGTAACCTTGTGTCCGGGTAGGATGCCGCCATGGCCAGGCTTGGCGCCCTGGCTAAGTTTTAGCTCAATCATTTTGATCTGCGGATTGTGGGCCTGTGTCTTGAACCTGTCTGGATCGAAGCTGCCGTCCCGAGTCCGACAACCAAAGTAACCCGAACCTATTTCCCAAATTAGATCACCGCCATGCTCGCGATGATAGGTGCTGATACTGCCCTCCCCTGTATCGTGGGCAAAGCCCCCCAGCTTGGCTCCTTTATTCAAGGCCCTGGTGGCATTGGCGCTTAGGGACCCGAAACTCATAGCGGAGATATTAAAGATCGAAGCCGAATAGGGCTGGCTACACTGAGGCCCCCCTATGAGCACCCTGAAGCCCTGATGTTCTCTGACTTCTTTGGGGCGTATGGAGTGATTGATAAACTCAAAGCCCGGTGCGTAAACGTCAATCAGAGTACCAAAAGGTTTGGATGCATTCTCATTCTTGGCCCGGTCATAGACCAGGGAGCGCTGTGCCCGGGAAAAAGGCAGCTCGTCTTCTTCCCCTTCAAGCAGGTACTGGCGCAGCTCTGGGCGAATACGTTCCATCAGATAGCGAATATTCCCCAATATGGGATAGTTGCGGCGCACCGCGTGGTTTCTCTGGATCAGATCGTAAGTTCCGAGGAGACTTAGTAGGCCGCTGATGGTGGCCACAAGCCAGAGCCATGAGTACGAGTGAAGCAAAGGCAGGCTGACGAGTGTCGTGAGGACACAACAGCCAAAAAATGTATAACGATTGAGCAGGGATAGTTTCATCATCGTATTCCGTACAGGCTGTTGCTGCATACTCTTTTTGAGAATCTTGTTTCTACCGGTCCAGAGTCAATCGCATTTGCGCGGATATTCTTTGATGCCGCTTCAATAGTCCACGACCGGATCAATCTCGCCAAGAAAAAGCTAGTGTATCAATTAATACATAACCATCCCCCAGATTTCATCACTTTACCTGAAAAAGTTCTTTTAAGAGGTGTTGGACGCTACGAGCAAGCAAAGGGCGATATGATCGAGATCAGTCGTGGGTATACGGGCCTCATAGTTTCAGCGGAATATGGGGAGTTCGCAATTCGACCGCAATCGCCCACACTGTATGCATCGAAAATGGTACCAGGGCTGACTATTAAATTTGAAGGCGGTGATATAGACCCTGTCCACTCGCTCGTGCTACGTCAAGATGGAAAAACATTTGTCTATAAGCGTCTACCCTGAATTGGATAATTGAAGAAAGCCTTGTTGCAGCCAGACTGATGTGTTTTAAGGGATATGTAATATGGATTTATTTAGATAATAACAGAGAGAGGTTCAGTGCTTCTCCTGACATAAAGGAATGCATTAATGGATGCTAGACACAACTGAAATGTGTGTGATCCTACCCACGAACGACGCACACTCTCTTAAGGGAGATACTACGCAGCAGAGATGCCAGGATAAAGTGGGAATGTGATTAATGCTACAACAGACTCATCCAATGAATTTAATTGAGGCTATTCAAAAATCGGGGTGGCTGGGCAGTTTAAAAAAGAGCCCCTGAATGATCCTGAAGGTACCTAGAACCTAGAATAATGATGATGAGCTTCATTTGACGATTTAACTTGGCTAACCTCAGTCGTGGTTACAGCCAACAGGCTCTGCCTTTGACTTTTATTCATGTGGACTCATTGCTCTGACCTACTCGCTCAACACTTTAATCTATTAAAGTTAATAAACAGTTAAAGCGACATACTCATCTCAACTATAAAAGTAAACTTTACTGCGTCATGCGATGAATTTCTCACTGTATCAAATTAATGCCAACACTGTTTGACCTAGCCAATAGTAACGTCTTACATTGCTGAGCGACTGTCGGAAACTTGAACAACCCACATGCGTCATTAATAGTAAGCAACAAAACCTTAATATGCACTGTTGCAGGGGGGATTCTTTAAATTAAATGATTAATTTCAGACAAGAAAATACTCCACTCAGAGAGTTACCTCTAATTGGTCAAAAATAATAAAATAGGACTTGATCATGAAGCTTAAAAAAATAGGTGTGTGTATCACACTTATGTTTGTTCTTATCTTGCCAGCATACGCCCATGCGGGGTTTTGGGACAAATTTACATCCTGGGTTGTTGATACTTGGGATACTGTTGAAGAGAGCGTTGAGGAGGTGATTGAGGATGTAGTTACAACGGTAGAGGAAGGTATAACGGAAGCAATTGGTTTCCTCGTAGATACGGGTGAATGGATATACGATGGACTAACCACGGTAGTTGAAGGTTCACTGAATTTCTTTTACGGCGTTGCCGATGGTACAGTCACGGCTTTAAATTACTTCGGCCTCGATCTTGATATATCGGATTGGTTTTCGACAGGGGGCCTTAATTCCGAGGATGGCGCGCAGCAGTGGAGCCTGTCAGACTATGATACCTCATCTCATCCCACCTATTTGCAGGCCTTTCGCGATCGGCAGATGGATTACATCGAAAGTTTTCTGGATTCGGCCGATGCCGAGCCTAGTAACGATCATTTTGTGCTCAGGACTTATTTTGATTTACCACTTGATAAAGAGGCCCTGGCTCGTGGGCTAGCTGATTTATTTACACCTGGGAAGCACGCTTACAAAAACCCAGACATGCGTTTGATAGAATATATTAGGTTATTGGCGGAAAGTGATGAATATGATGATCTTATTCTAAGTGAAATTATTAAGCTGCCTTATTGGCAAGACGAAGATACTGAAGGGAAGCGAGTTTACACTTCTGAAAATCACGTACTTATGTGGCTATCTTCCAGCTGGTTGTTGTCAGAGATGGAAGGTTGGGATATAGGCGGTGGCCCTGAAAAGCTAAGGGAACGGCTTCTACGTTATTTGGAGGCTAAAAAACAATTTGGAGTGTATGAATCCACTTCAAATGTTTATAGTCCCTTCTCCATAACAGCATTGTTAAATTTATACGACTATGCTCAGGATACAGAGATCAAAACATTGGCCGGCCAGGTCGCCCTTATTTTTCTTAATGATATCGCCATGGTTACCAACGATCTTGGTGCAGCTATAGCTGTTGATTCAAGGACCTATGAGAGTGTTTACCAAGACCTTAACTTCTTGAACAATAAATTAGCACAATATACCGCTTTAATTACCGGCAATGGTCCACAGAATATTACGAGTAGTACCCATATGGACATTTTTGCGATGACTACACTTGACGCAAGCAGTGTCGCATATAATCGCCTCGAGAAACTTAGTGGTGAGATTAACATAAGCTATTATTCCGGCCACCCTATCTCTGAAGTTGATTCAGTATGGGCGGGTTTGGACCTCCAGGATAAGTTGATTTTCTCTCAATCCGCCGGCGCCTATGCCCATCCAGAACTCATTGATGAGATGTTGGAGTATTATCTGAACCCACTTGCTGGTTTAAATTTCTTTTTGGAAGATTTGATCGTGGAGTCTAACTTGGCTGACGACGTTGTCGACATGTCTGGTGTTCTACTTACGGAAACAAGTGCACCGTTCACCACAAGCTCGGTCATTTCGGAAAAAACCTTGGATCTATATCGCCATGGTAATGTGCAATTATCCTCATACCAGGACTTCCACGCGGGAAATGCGGGTTGGCAGCAGCTGCCCTGGATAGCAACAACCGGTACTGTCCCGGTTTACACTCGGTCAGGGGCTGAATACGGGGGCTGGAAGGCTGGTGGTCAAGAGCAAATGAATACCCACCTGCCCTATATTAAGCAAAATGAGAATGTAGCCTTGGTTTTGTATAAACCTGCGATGGAGCTACGTTTTATGGATGGTGTTAACAGAGCAACAAATTTTTTACCAGTAGATGACTTTCTGACTGCGCCTGTAAATTTGCATTGGCCGATAGAACAATTCGATGAAACAACCAGTTTCCAAAACTGGCTGTTTGCACGTGAGGGTGATGGCTATGTGGCTGTTTACCGTCCTTGCCTAGACACCAAATCCTTTGTTCGGAGTGAGGAGGTCATAGAAGTCCACAGCTGTAGTGATGATGAACAGACCTGGGCGACAGTGGTAGGTAATACGCAGACCCACGAAAGCTTTAGTAATTTCATTTTCACTGTTTCGCAAGCCAAAATCAAAAGCAAATGGTACTGGAGCTGGGCCGAGACTCGCCATGTATGGGAGACAACATTAGAAGTAGATGGAAAGACTTTGAGTTATAGCTGGGAAGCAAACGTAGATGATTTAACTGATAGAGAAATGTGGGAGTTGGCGGGTGCTAATAACTCATCTACTATCGAAACGGCTTTAGTGAGCGGATTTCAAGTCAGCGATGTAACTGATAGAGAAACGAATACAGACCTGAGTAACTGTGAAAGTTCAAACGATGTGCTGTTACATCAGAATGTAAGCTTTAATGGTGCTGACCCAACAATTTTACGAATGGCTGAAGCGGATAACGGTGAATGCTACCTAATTAACGTTGAAGATCAGTCAAAAGATATGGAATTGATCCATAGCGGTGAAATGGTGGATGTGGTGCGTTTTGCTAACCGACGTTTTGTCGGTGGCGAGGCTGATAAGGCCTACGATATAAATCACGAATGGACTACTATAGAGTTGGATTTCAGCTATGAGAATCCTGTGGTGTTTGCCTCAGTAATTGGTATTGCAGGAACTGATCCTATAACACCAGAGATTCGCAATATCACACCAACCAGTTTCGATGTGCGTGTGGCAGAGTTCGCTTGGAATGATGGTATTCACACATCGGAGACGCTGCATTATGTAGTCATGGAGGCCGGCAGTTATTCAATAGCCAATGGCCTAAAGTTGCATGTCGGTGCTGTTGTACTGGAAGATAACTTGAGTGGCTCCCCAGACTTTGAAACTATCGGAGTGGATTTACAAGATTACTTGCTCATCAATCAGGTGCAAGGTAGTGATAGCGATGAAACTTTAAGCACGCGTATCAGAAATAAGAAAACTGGTACATTTGAAATGAGCTTGATGGTACAGGAAGCAAACAGTAATAAAGAGGAAAACGTTAAGGCAATTGTAGGTTATATGGCTGTCGGTAAACCTGCAGTTAAATCGTTAAAAGTGGCACTTAAAGGAGCCCATGGGAAGTATTTGGGTGCCGCTGGTAATGGAGGTGACGGAGAAACAGCCAATGCCAATGCCTCAGTAATTGGTAGCCATGAGACTATTGTTCTTACTGGAAATAGCGTACAACAAGGTTGTTTAATAGATGGGGATGAAGTATGGCTGCAAAGCACCGATGGCTATTACTACAGTGCCCAGCAAAGTGGTGCTTTAGATGTTGATCGAACCGCTCGTTACAGCTGGGAAACATTTAAGTTGATCAACCATTCAGACAATACGGGCTGTTTACAAGGCGGTGATAGTATTTCCTTATATAACACCGAGCATGGTAACTATATCGTTGCGGAATCCGATGGTAGAGCTAATGCGAATCGTAAAGCACTGGGTTCCTGGGAGAAATTTGTTGTTTATTCCCTAAGCGACGATTAATAAGTACTTAGCTGGGTACCCGAACATACTCTTACCGAGTTTGGGTACCCTCTTCTGTTTACCAGCAAACGATGGCACGCTCGCAACAACTGGTGATTTGCGATCGACAGCGAATGATCTCCTCATTCTACACTGATCTGTTTATCAGTGATCGTGGTCACAAGGATCTGGTGGTGCATCGCGTTTAATGTTGTAGATTGATAGGCCCTGAGGCAGCGACATTACTCGTATGGCCCTTAACTGGCACAAAACGACTATCCATGGAGAAATCTACCATTGACTTCACGGCAGCATCGATCATTTATGGGCTTTAACCCAGCACGGAAAGTCGGCATTGTTGCCCTGGTAGATACTCCGAGTTGCAAAGGGCTGGATGATATTGGGCATCATTTCTTAAACTCCCAGTAGGCGGTATCTACCAACATCGTCCCTACCCCAGATTTCGAAACTGTACCTGAGGAGGTACTTTTGAGAGGTATCGGATGTTATAAACATGGGCCAGACGATGTTACTGAAATCAGTCGTGGGCATACTGGTCGCATAGTTTCAGTGGAATACGCGAAATTTGTAATTCGACCGCAATCGTCCACAATTTATGCATCGAAGATGGTACCAGGACTGGCTATCGAATTTGAAGGCGGCGTTATAGACCCTGCCCATTCCCTTATGCTACGTCAAGGTGGAATAGTTTATACCTCTTATCGCTTACCATAATTTGGATAGTCGAAGAACTCCTTATTGCCCTCAGGAGAATAAGTTAAAAGGAAAGATTAATGGCCCACCCAGAAATTACGATGTCTGACGACACAATCCACAACCCCAAGGAGCCCCGACACTTTATGCGTGCCAAAATTGTGCCAAGGACTGTGCGTGTACGTCATGGTGGCAAAGTGATTGCCGAAAGCAATAACGTTTTGAGAGTTACCGAGCTCGAAAAAGATATACTTGATCCCGTTTTTTATTTTCCCAAAGAAGATATTTTCATACCTCTCTTTCCTCTTGACGGTAAGACTAGCCATTGTCCACTTAAAGGCGATGCCAGCTATTTCGCTGTCGATGATAAAGGCGAAACCATTGCATGGGCCTATGAAGCCGCTTTTGAGCTTGCCAAAGTAATCAACGGACGTATCGCGTTCTTCCCCGATCATGTCGTTATCGAAGAGGTTGGCGCCTCATCATGAGGTCAAAAATAGGTATGGCAAAAGTGCCTCTGAATAGCTGGATTAATGAGTGAGTGAAAAATTTCTTTTTAAGAACCATATGATCCAGCTAGAAAGAACAAATGGAGCAGTTAAAATAATAACATCAGCACTCATAAGGGTCACTGCAATTGGAACGGTTAACACACTTCCTGCAAGTGGGGCTAACCACTGTTTACTTCCATTTGATAATGCAATAGCACTCAGGGATGCATTATAACCAAAGACCCCAGCAAGGATAAGTGTTGGTGATAAATCTAGGAACATGGCCAGTAATGTAGCAAGCACACCGCCAATTATGCTCCAAAAAGCATGTGCTTTGCTGGAAATGAAAACTCCAACCAAAAAACAAATACCTGTAATGGGATTGTTTTGAAAGATAATCTGGCCTATACCTTCGAATACACCCCATGTTGAAATTTTTTCACTCGTAAGTGTTTCGGCCGACGCTAAATTTAGTGTTGGGGCCAATGTCCATATCGCCCATATGACCAGGATGTATGGCGCGGTATAAGCTGGAAGTGAAATATGACACATCATAAAGCGTATAATGAAGACTGTTAGAGCGCTTCCACCAATAATTAAAAAAACAGTAAGTGCAGATGGGGCATAGAGAGAGAATATGACCACACCAACCAAAGCGCCATTATACCCAAATCGTCCCTCTTCAATTTGTTTCGCTGGGTAATGTAAAGTACATGCACAAGCCGTTGCCGTGATAACACCAAGAGTGATTCCAAGAGCCATGATAGTGGAATTAACTGCTACTCCGAATAAGAATAAAACGCCACTCAAAGCATTTTTTTGAAGAATGACTTGGCTAATGCCTCTGAAGAGACTGATAAGGAAATATCTGACTTTTATAGGTGTTGGCTTTGCCATAATCTTTTTGCATAGCGATTCTTCGTGTAAACTTAAATAGCTATCAGTCATCGTTTAGTGGTTCATGATCGAGACCCAAAGATCTCCTTACTCTTCTCGGCTTTTTTATTAACGATTACAGTCCTAAAGATCCGGTATCGACCTCACGTTTCATGTTATCAAACGATAGTCTGGGGCGATAATGCTCTTCCTACCTATTTATAGGATTAAACCAAGGTGAAAAGCCAAAGTTGTCGTCCTTGTATAGGTTGCGGGTGGTGAAGAAGCGGATAATGTTAGCCTCCAGATATTAAAAGCCCAACAGGCCGAGTCTACTCAGGTCGTCTCTTTATTCATCGGAGAGGTGCCATGACTGATTATCGAATTGGATGAAACTGATATGGACCCTGCTCGCTCACTTTCCCATTTGTTTGAATGGAAAAATCTGTGTTTGCACAGAATAAATAATAATTCACGTAATTATAGCTTTCGCCCACAATGAATATCTTTTGATGCCGGAACATATTTTTAATAATTACTATAAAATAAGCACCTTTAATACGTGTATGGTTGGCGGAGCGCTTTATAAAATACTAGAAGATAATGGGCATACTGGACGTGTCCTTGTTGGATTTTAAACAAATAACCCAGGGGCCATATGGCTATCCCGATATTTTCAATATCGATTAAATTTATATAGGTCATTACCCCGAAGTCTCAAATCAATGTGAGAAACCCGGTCTCGCCAAGATTTCCCCGCCTTTAATTTAGCAATTCTTGCAGAAACAAATTTCTCGACTAATTAAATATCTTGCCCTTGTCTAAGGCGGAGGGCAAATCTGTTTTTGCCCGTTCCATTCGGCCTTTAGAACTGGTCGGAATTTCAATAAAAATTCCGCTATCAAATTTGGAGAATACACATGCAGAATCCTTATCGGTGGCTTAGTTGCGGGCTTGCCGCAATTGTTAGTTTTTCAGCTATATCTCAGGCAGCTCTGGCTGGGGATAAAGACACCCTTATTACCAATCCGGCTACGCTGGAAGCTATGGGCTTTGAAAAAGAGGCGGATAACGTATATGTCGTTGAAGGCGCTGACCCGGAAAGGCCCTTTGATTCTTCCTTGTATTCCTCTGGCGACCTTGATACTCAAGAGGGGATATTCCCATCAGGGAGTACAGATTATTCACCCATTACACCGAAGGCATTTATTGGTCGGCAGGATACCACTGGATCGCAATGGTTATATTCTGCAGGAAATGGTGTTGAACTGAGCCGTCTAGGTACTGAGCAATTTGCAGACGCTCAGTTTTGGGACCTACCAAACGGTGGCACTTTGGAATTTTTTAGGTGGTGGTGGTCTGATAATGACCCGAATGCGGCGATGGCAACGTTTCTTTTTGAGGTTTGTCAACCTGCCTTTGGCGCCGGCGCTATAACATACACACTGGTCACTAATAGCACGAGCACTGATGCGGCAAATGGATCAACGGCGATTAACATACCAAGCCGCCCCATTAATACGCAAGGTTGTTACTATCTTGCTCGTGTACGGTTTGATACAGCAACCACTCTTTTGAGGCTGCAGAAAGTTCGACTCCAGTTTATTCATCCGTAAGACTGCCCACGCTTAGCAAATCCACTGGCAAAGCCCGGCCAAATGGGCCGGGCTTTGCCCCCTACCCTCTCTACTTAGGCTCAGGGGATTCCATACTTTTCTGCCAAGCGGTCAATATCTGATTGAGCTCGGGAATTATTTGGGCATTTCGCTCTGAACCATGGATTGAGATCAGAGTTTTTGTTACTAACAGGCACGTCTTTAACATCCCAGCAGCGATCCCCGATTTGAACAAATCTACTTGTTGAGGTCTTATATCTTGCATCTTTAGGTAAAAACTTACGCACTTTATTGCGGTCACGAATTAGCTTTTCTTCGAGTTTTGGGTCAAATACAGTGGATTGACTTCCGGCTCGAGGATCTGTAGGGACGCTCAACTGCGGGTTGATTACAGTGGGTACTGGATGTTTTTCTGGTCTTAACTTGGTCTTCACCTGCACCTTGTAATTTTCCCGAGTTGTAGATTTTCTTCTCGGCTCAACTTCGCTGGATCTTTCTTTTGTATTATTCTCCGGTTTTTGAGGCCTTATTGAATGCGTAGAGTTAGGCTCTACCGTTAAATAATCAATCTTGGAATTTGCAACTGGTGGAACTTTTTTTATATCCCTGCGAATCAGTATAATTTCAATCGGGGTCCTGCTGGCTTCCCTGGTTTCTAGGGCTCGTGGAGCTAATGCTATTGGAATGTAGATCAGTACGGCATGTGCACCAAGAGAAAGTGTCAAAGAAATTACTAGACGCCAAGTTTCTGCTTTTTTACTTTTATTTTGCAAATCAACTCTATTACTCAGATCCATCGGTATTGATGACCATTTCCTCAATGGAGTTGGTCAATGTCCTTTAATAAAAACCAAATGCTGACTGTGAGGCAGCAGGTATGACTCTTACGGGAGGGAAAAGTTCTTCCCTCATGGACTCAATTCCCTTGCCTTTTTATTTTCAAGTGAATAGAGAGAAGAGACTGATGACTGTGGGGAAGGATGATAGTAGAAGCTTTTAAATACATTCGGTTGTAAATTTAATAAAGCTTGAGGATTGTGGCTACTGTTATCTGATGGTTTCTACTCCGACAACTGTGTGCCAACTAAAGTAAAGAAAACGGTACTCGTCGAAGACTATTTGGCCTCGCTTGGGCCTCACGGCCCTAACCCCAGTATAACGATTTTCATTCAAGTACGAACACAGTGGGCTATCTTCAATTTTTATGACAGCAGATGTAATCCGGTAAACTACCTGTGACCCACGGAGATACGTAATGCGCATACCAGCCACCCCGCCTGGTGATCTTAACGAGGAACAAAAACCACTCTATGAAGATATGGCCACTGAGATGAAAGGCTATTTCTCTGGTTTCATCAAAAAGCGCAAAGATGGGGCTTTGCTCGGCCCCTGGGCCCCGGCACTTCGCTATCCCAAATTTGGCAAACCCTGGTGGGATTACGTAAAAGCGATTTCGGATAATCCCTCGTTGCCAAAATCTGTACGTGAGGTTGCGATCTTGGCTACAGGTGCACATTTTAAAGCGGGTTATGAACTGTACGCTCACTCCGCTATTGGTGAACAGATCCATTTAGCATCCGATAAGATTGCCACTATTGCAGCTGGGGAGCGCCCGGTTGACCTGACTTGTGCAGAAAGTACTGCGTACTGTGTTGCGGTATCCCTTGCTGCGGGTGGACGTTTACCTGAGGCCACATGGCAAATGGCGGTAGAAGCTTTTGGTGAAGGCGGTGCTGCAGAGCTCATTTTCCTGGTTGCCGGATATCATCAGATTTCTGCACTCCTAAATGGTTTCGATGTTGGTATTCCCAGCGATAAGGATTAATGGAAGTTTAGGTTTGGTGCTATACAAGTCCGGGTACGAGCCTCAGACGTAGCTCTCGGCGCCCGACTTCTGGCTACAACTCTCACCCTGCGTTCCGAATTGACTGTCTTTGTCTATCGCAATGTTGGTTTGAATGTCATAACCACTTTGTGTTCTTGGCCATCGTCGATTAGCGGGATCTTATTGGTGGAAATTTCTTCGTTATCCAGTGTCAGTTTGGCAATGTCCCGCGGACACCCGCCGCAGTGCTGTACTTCAATGGCATAGCGGCTGCCGCCAAAACGCAGAGACAGGTGGTAGTTATCCCAGGACTCAGGCAGACAGGGCTCGATGACAAGGTGATCGCCGTCGAGGATTTTTACCCCCAATAAAGCCTCCAGTGCGCTCCGATAAAGCCACCCAGAAGCACCGGAATACCAAGTCCAGCCGCCGCGCCCAACGTGAGGCTCTACACCGTAGACATCACCAGCCAGCACATAGGGTTCGGTGCGGTAGCGCTCTACGGCTGCAGGTGTGTTCGTATGGGTAATCGGATTTAACAAATTAAAGTAGTGCCAGGCACGTTCACTCTGGCCTAGTCCGGCGGCGGCCCAGACCGCCCAGGTGGCCGCATGTGTATATTGGCCACCATTTTCGCGGATACCTGGAGGATAACCTTTGATGTAGCCGGGGTCTTTCTTAGTGCGGTTAAACGCTGGTTTGAGGAGCAGTATTTGTCGCGCGACCTCGTTGACCAAATGCCTGTCGGCGGATTCCATTGCGGTGCGTGCGCGTTCGGTTGGTTCCTGCTGGGAGAGTACGGACCAGGTCTGCGCGATCAGGTCGATTCGGCATTCATCACTTTCCTTGGCGCCAATCGGAGTGCCGTCGTCGTAATAGGCGCGTCGGTACCAGGCCCCATCCCAGCCACTTTCCTCCACCTGCTGGCGAAAATTCTCACCCAGCAGGCGATAGTATTCCGCCAGGGCGGAGTCCCCAATATAGTCGCACAGAGGCGCCATATCGCGGCAAACCCGCAGAAGAAACCAGCCCATCCACACGCTTTCGCCGCGGCCGGTGGTGCTAATGCGGCTGAAGCCGTCGTTCCAGTCGCCGTTGCCGATCACTGGCAGGCCGTGGGGGCCCACTGCTCCGGCGCGCTCAATGGCGCGACAGCAGTGTTCGTAGAGGGAGCCCGATTCGTCACTGTTATCGAACTCCGCGTAGCGCTCGTGCTCGTCCTTCCCAAGTGGTGCCCCAGAGAGGTAGGTGACTGGCTCATTCAAAATGGCGTAGTCGCCGGTGGTGCGGATGTACTGCGCTGTGACAAAGGGCAACCACAGTAGGTCATCGGAGCATCGGGTGCGCACACCACGTAAAGGATTTTCGTGCCACCAGTGCAGTACATCGCCATCTTGGAACTGTCGTGAGGCCGTGCGCAAAATATGCTGGCGGGTCCATTCCGGCTCTGTCCACATGAGCGCCTGGACATCTTGTAGTTGATCGCGAAAACCAAAGGCGCCGCTGGACTGATAGAAGCCGCTGCGTCCCCACAGGCGGCAGGCCAGGGTCTGATACGGTAGCCAGCGGTTTACCATCAGTTCGGTGGCCTTATCCGGTACTTGTACCTGCACGGAACTCAGATAGTTTTCCCAAAATTGCTCGAACTGAAGCTGCGAATCTGCGGCTCTGTTCGGGTCCTGAAACTCATCGGCCAAGGCCAGCGCCTGAGCGCGATCCACACCCTCCCCCATCGCGAAAAACACCTGTTGTGTCGCGCCGGCCGCTAAGTCGATATGGACCTGATAGGCGGCGCAAGGGTCGCCACCACTCTGCACTCGGCCGGTGAGGCCGATGCGAAACAGAGCCTCCGGTGCCTGCGAACTTCCGGCGCTGCCAATAAATTCGTGGCGGTCTGTGGTTAGGCCGTGGGGTGGTAGGCTGGCGGTGAGGAAGGCCACGCCGGGCTTGGCGTCTGGGACGAAGGCGTTGCGGGCCAACAGCGCATTGCTTTCGGAGACGAATTCGTTGACCAAGTGCGCCCAGCTGCCGCTTCGGGTCAATCCTTGCACCCACTCCACATAGTAAGTAGCTGTCAGGCGCCGAGGTTTGTTCCAGCAATTTTTCAGGGTGAGACGCCCAATTTTGACTGGGGCAACACGATCGACGGTGATATGCCAGGACTGTTCCAGGCCGTGGCTGTTATGGCGGTATTCGGTGTAGCCTGCGCCGTGGCGCACTTGGTAATCGGCGTTGGCGGGGCGCGGTGCTGGGGTGGGACTCCAGACCTCAGCGCTCTCTTCGTCGCGCAGGTAGAGAACTTCGCCGCTGGGATCGCGCACCGGATCGTTATTCCAGGCCGTCAGCCGATGCTCCCCGCTGTTGCCGCTCCAAGTGCAACAGGAGCCACCCTCGGACACCAGGCAGCCGAAATCGGGATTGGCGATAACATTCACCCAGGGGGCTGGAGGCCGCTGGCCCGGTTCCCCGGCTTTGCCGGCCTGTAGATGCAGGACGTACTCGCGGCCATCGGCCGTGAAGCCGCCGAGACCATTGTCGAACAAGAGGTCCTTTGGTCGCTCCAGTACGGGGGTGGGTAGTGACGTATAGTCGGCAGGCTGCACTGGAACGAAAGGCGGTAGCGGCTGTAGCTGTGCCTGCAGTGCTGAGGCGCTGTTCTCAAGCTGTGCGGCGACAGAACCCGCAGTGGAATCGAGCAGTACGCGGGCCGCGGCCAGCAGGCCCATGCGGTCAGATTCAGGCAGTTCCTGTCCCGGTACCATTACCACCGAGCCATCCAGTTTACGCAGAGTGCGCCCACGGATATCGGCGATCATCTCCTGCAGTCGGTCGCGAGTCTGCTGAGAATAGCCGGCGGAATCCTCGTCGATTATCACCAGGTCAATCGCCAGGCCGCGGCCACTCCAGAGGGTGTGCGCCTGCAATACCAACTCGGCAAAATCGATTCCCGGCTCACTGCGGACTTCGACCAGTAGTATCGGATTATCCCCAGAAATACCCCGGCTCCAAAGGCAGCGCTGAATATGATGGCTGTGAGCCAAGACCCGGGAGGGCGGGCGGAGCCCCCCCGAGGGGGCCAGTACCGCCGACAGTAAATCCATCATCCAGTGTACGTCGACAGGAGAAATGTGCAGGTTGTGCAGCTCCTGTTCCGACTGCATACGTGCAAGGTCGAACACCCAGCGCGCTTTAGGGCGCGATCGATAGGAGCGAAGCACCGAAAGAAGCTCTCGCCGGGATTTGCTCGCCCCGGTCAGATAGATCACTTCGATTTCAGATTGTGGCGGTATGGTTACCTCTTGAGCCGAAGCGATTACCGGGTCGAGCACCGGTCCGGTGGTGCCGGTGAAACCGGCCATCCCATGCTCCAGTGCCAGAGGGCGAGCGGGTGAGCCACCGCGCCCCAAAAAGCGCATTCGGTCGGTCTCCCACCCCAGGCGGTGATGCACCGCATTGGAAACCAATGCGCAGTGGGCCATGTAGATGGGCTTTTCATCACTGCTGCGAGGTCGACGACGATAGAGCATCACCTGTTCCTCGGGCAGGTACTGGCTCTCTACAAACAGTTTGGCAAAGGCGGGATGGCGTTGATCTTCGCGCTCTGGTGCGAGTACCACTTCTGCGTAATCTGCCAATAGCAGGTGGCGCTCACGATCGCTCTCGTTTTTGATGACCAGTCGACGGGCTTCGACATCATGCTGAGAGCTGAGGGCGATATGCAGGCGGCAGAAGAGATCCGATTCCCGGCGTTGGAACTCTGCGCTCTGCGGGGAGAAGTTGGTCATGCAGTGGCCGGGATCGCCACCACAGGGCGCTAGGCCCACGGAGAAGAGTTCGCCGCTGTCGAGGTCGCGGACATAATTCCAGTGGCCCCACTGGTGCTTAGTCGGATCCGCCTGCCAGCGTGTCAGAGCGATGTTGTGCCAGTAGCTTCCCCCCGCACCGTCCGCCCCTAACAGCAGGCTGTGGTGCCCATTGGACAGCAAGTTGTACTGTGGATAGGGCCGCCCAGGCAGAGCCGACCAGCTTCGCAATGCCCCTTCGGCGTGGAAACTGCGTTGCAGTCCGGGCTGTTGCCAGGGCCTCAATGCGGGCCGCGCGGTGGGCACGCGCTCGTGCAACAGCGGTGTCAGACCGGCGATACGCACATCGCTGTGGAAGCGCGCCTGCATGATGTCGTCGTGCAGGTAGTTGTTGATCGCCAGCAGGATCATTCCCTGATGGTGGCTCATATAAGAACGCACAGTGCGCGCACGGCGCGGTATTGGCTTGGCGGTACGGCCGTAGTCGATCGCTTCATAGAGGCCGAACTGGCCATAGCCGCCCTCGGCACGCAGATGGCGCAGGTTTTCCATTACTGCGGCGGCGTCGAAGGGCAGCGCCATCATGGAGGCGTAAGGTGTAATGACGAGACGCTCGCCGAGGTCGCGGCGAAAACCAATGCCCGGCACCCCAAACGCGCGGTATTGGTAATGCAGTTGGCTGTCCAGCTCGTAATATCCGGACTCGGCGATACCCCAGGGCAAGGCAAAATTAGCGGTGAATTTGCGGTGTATCTCAATTGCATTGCGACAGGCCCGCCCCATCAAACTGTGGTCTGGGGTTTCCATCAACAGCCGCGGCATCAAGTACTCGAACAGGGTTGCGCTCCAGGACATCAGCACCACTCGCCGGTGCAGATGCCGGAATGGACGCTCCAGGTGACGCCAGTGACGCGCGGGGATATCGCCCTTGGCAATCGCCAGGAAGCCGGTCAGGCGCGACTCTGAGGCCAGCAGGTCGTAGTGATTGGGGTCCAAAGCGGCATCGGTGACGTTGTAGCCGATATGGAAAAGGTGTAGTTCGCGGTCATACAGGAAGCCGAAGTCCATTTCCTCAACCCACGCGCGCGCGCGCGTGGCCAAATCCGAGATGTCGAGGAGGTAGTTGTCAGCGTTTTCCCGCGCCCTAACCAGTGCGAGGTGCAGCTTGTCGCACCAGGCAATGACTTCATCCTGCCGTTGCTCAGCGCCGCCGATGAGGAGCGCCTGGAGCTGCTGCAATTGGGCCCTCGCCTCTGCGCAGACGTCCGCCATTGTCGCGAGTGAGACGGGCCTACTCAATAGGGTTTTAAGGGTGTTGAAGCTTTCGGTCACCCGTTCACCGCCGTCCCGGCAGGCTTTCGGGGGTGACTGCATCAGCCGCAGCCAGGGTTCAAGCTCTTCCTGATATCGGCGTGCTGCGACGGCGTGGCGGTGCAACTCATCGAGCCATTGGCGCAGGCGCCCCAGGGCCTCAGCGCTGAAATTCTTTTCATCACCTTCAATCAGTTTCAGCATCTGCTCCTGCAGCCAGGGCACATCCCGTTCGTAGATATCATCGATGGTTTGCCACCAACGATTGTGTTCCGCTCCAGCTTGCAGGCGTTTGCGGAACTGCGCAATTTGCGCGTTGATCTCGTGGACGTCATCGGAAGCGGAATCCGGATCGACGGGCTGTAGGGTTTCCGCCATTGCATCGAGAGTATCGGTGATACCCAACACCAACTGGCGGCCGCTTAAAGGCTCAGTTTGCAGCGCCTGCAGACCACTGGCCAGGGTCATTAAGCTGCCGGCCAGATTTCCACTGTCCACGGTGGAGACATAACGCGGATTGAGCGGGCGCAATTCGCGCGTCTCGTACCAATTGAGAAAATGTCCGCGATAGCGCTCCAGCCCGCGCATTCTGTCAAAGCTGTTATTCAGCCTTGCCAATAGCAGGCTGAGATCCAGGTAACCGAAATCGTAGGCACTGAGGATGGAGAGTAAGCCGAGGCCAATATTGGTGGGCGAGGTCCGCCGGGCCAGCACTGCGAGCGGCTCTTCCTGGTAGTTATCCGGCGGCAGCCAGTGGTCGTCTGGGCCCATGAAATGTTCGAAGAAAAACCAGGTGCGGCGGCTTAACAAGCGCAGTTCGCGTTTGTCCTCTTCTGTAAGGAAGGAGGTCTCCAATGGACGCGGCTGATTAATATGCTGCACCAGCTGCGGGGCGAACAGCCAGGCCAGTATCAAAGGCGCTGCTGGTAATAAATTGGCGGGCGCGCCAAAAAGAAGACCGGCGATTGTCAGCAACGCAATTGCCGGGGATACCCACAGTTCCCGCCAGCTGCCGCTGGCGCTTAGGGATCTACTGACCGAGCGATTCACATGCGCTGCCGAGGTCCACTGCAGTAGGTGACGGTGAGAGACACCCAGTCGGTACAGTGTACGAACTATCGCGTCCAGTGCATTGACTGCCAGTACTGGTAAAAGGACCAGGGATAGTAACCAGTGTAAAAAGCGCTGCTGTAAGGCTGCCGGACCTCCCCGCAGGTGCAGGTGGGCGCGGCTGGGGTCGGCGATGCTGCGCCATATCATCGAGAGCAATTCCTGCCACACCGGCGCGGATGACAAAAACAACAGCCCCAGGGTCCAGGCCCAGGGGTGGCCCGGTAACCAACCGCTCCAGGCTAATAGGAAAAGTGCGAGAAGGCAGGGCGCATCCAGGCTGCGGCGCAGATTGTCGACGATCTGCCAGCGCTGAATAGGCGGTAGAGGGTTACTGACGTTTTCACCCGTATCGATAGAGACACGCTTGCGCAGCCAGGACAGCAATTGCCAATCGCCTCTTATCCAGCGGTGCGAGCGGCGCAGCATGGAGAAAATATTGGACGGGTACTGCTCGTAGAAAATGGCATCCGAAAGGAGCCCGACACTGCCGATGGCACCCTCGAGGAGATCGTGACTGAGAATGGCGTTTTCCGGCAGTTGCCCGGCCAGAGTCTGGGAAAAAACCCTGGGGTCGTAGATACCCTTACCAGTGAATATGGCCTCACCGAACAGGTCCTGGTAGGCATCGGATACCGCATGGGTATAAATATCCACTGTGCGATCACCGGAGAAAATCTGGCTGAATACGGTCCCATCGGAACTGGCCGGATCGGTTTCCACTCGCGGTTGGAGAAATCCGTAGCCAGCGACTACCCGCCGACAGCTATCGTCGATGACGGCACGATTGAGCGGATGTGCCATGGCCCCGACAAGTCGCCGCGCAGTCTCCGGCGGCATCTGGCTGTCGGCGTCCAGCGTAATCACATAGCGGGTACCCTGCAGCAGTTCGCGGTCGCCAAAGCAAACGGTGAAACTGTGCTCTTCCTGACCTGACAGCAGATGGTTGAATTCGATAAGCTTGCCGCGCTTGCGCTCCCAACCCATCCAGCACTTTTCCACTGAATTCCAGCGCCGCTCGCGGTGCAACATGAGAAAGGGCGCCCTCCCCTCGCTATTGGTATGGCGCTGATTCAAAGCCTCAATGGAGGCTTTCGCGTTTTGCAGTAGCTCATCATCGCCTTGGGCATTTTGTGCATGGGCATCTGCGAAGTCGCTGAGGACGGCATATACAAGATTCTCATCGCCATTGTTGAGGTAATTAATCTCCAGGCACTCAAGAATTCTCTGCATATCCTCCGCATCAGCAAACAGTACCGGCATAACGACCACTGTGCGGCACTCTCCCGGTATCCCCTTTGCGAAATCCATTTTAGCGAGCAGGCGTGGCGGCAGGCAGTGGGTGATCAGGCCATTGACCAGTGCCAGGGCCATACCGACCACAGGTACGACAGCAATAGCTACAACCAGCAGGATTAAAGCGCTAGAGGTCCCACCGAAAAGCAAGTAAATAGCCAGAGCGAGAAGCGGTGGAATGGAGAAAAGCGCCAGCCCGGAAAAAAACACCGTGGGCGCCCGGTGTAATAACTGCCAATGCAGGCGCGCGAGGAAACCCGGTTGGTATCCCAGCGCGGCTTCCAGTTCAGGCCGCCCTTCGTCTATCAGGTAGTAACCCACATGCCGTGTGCGCATACTGGGCGCTTGCTCAGCGCACAGATCCACTAGACACTGTGCAACCTGAAGCTCGGTTTTGTCACTGCCACGGGCCAGCTTCTCAACTACATCCCGGTAACGGTCACGTGTTTCAAAGTCCATACCGCTATAGGCGGTTGATGGATCTGTACACAGAATTCGCTCTACGCGACTCAGGGATTCGACAAAATCCCGCCAGTTACAACTGCGCAGCTCCCGTAAACTGATAATGCCACTGGCGATGCTGACACTGAGTCCTTCCTCCAATTCTTCGTTTCCCGCCAGCGCATCCTCGGCGCGTTGTGCCAGGTGTTCCAGCAGACAAAGTCGCAGCAGTGCGGGCAGTGCCCAGAGTTCACCAGTCGTTAAAACCGCGTCTTCCTGGTAGTAGTCGACTAACTGGTGAATGGATTGGATATCCAGCGGCTGTGAGAAGTCGATAATCAGGGCATTGGCCAGGGCATGGATTCGTAAATCCGAGCTTTTATTGCGCGCGGTAACCTTGGGGAGCTGCTTTATGTAGTTCCCCGGCAACGACTCGCACACCAGCTGCAGAGCCTCCTGAACCACGTGGCGATTATCCAACAGCCACTCCTCGCTGCGGGTACTCTTTTCGCCCGCTTCGACTCGTTCGGCCAGGTGTTGGTATATTTTCTCGAAGTGTTTTTCCAGCTGCCGCAAATGGGCTCTCAAACGATAACCTCCACCCGCGCGAGCGGGCTGGCGATGACGCTTGGCCAGTGCGGCTATATCTTCAAGGCGCTGCTGTTCGTTATCCCTGCTTGGGTTGTCGCTCTCTAACTGTGCGGCAGCCTCCGTTTTGGGCGTGGTTTTCTGAGATTTGGGGTGCACAAAGAATTTGTCCCCCTGGCCGGAATCCTTCCTTTTCCAAAACCGCAATTTCATCGATGTGCTTCATTTCTAACCGGGAGAGTCGGATGGCGAATTTGGCTGGCGTCAGTGCCGGCGCGAAGGGCTTGCAACTGGGATTCTTGTAGGTTCTGGAATACGAGCACCGGAAGATCACTGTGTGACATCACGGTGTGGCAAATTGTGCCTGTTACCTGTTGCTCACCAGTCTGCCAATCGTGCGCGCTCATGGCGATCAGATTGACCCCCTCATCAGCCGCGGTGGTATAAATGGTTTCCGCGACATTTTGGGCAACAAGTAATAGTGGGCGTACTTTGATGCCGTTTTCCAACTGTCGGGCTATTTCCTCCAGATAGGCCTCTCCTGCGCGGCGATTACACTCGACAAACTTTTCTCGAGTGGCGTGTTCCTCGCGCGTGATGGGCATACGCCGAGGCATTTCGGGCACGGCAATGACCTGCAGCAGGATCATTTCCATCTCTTGTCCGCGCATCATGGAAGCTGCCTGGCAGGCTACCCACTCGGAATGTGAAGAGCCGTCCATCGATACCAAAATACGGCGATAGGACATGTTTTCCTGATTCGGTGGTCTCAAACCAGGACGCACTATGATGAACGAGCGCCCCGAACCACTGAACAGCTTTTGGGCGGTGCTTCCAAAGTCGAAGCGGCTAACCCCTCCCTTGCCATAAGCGGTAAAAACAATCAGGTCGATATCCATTTCATCGCAGTACTCGACAATCTGTTCGGCTGGGCGGCCCTCCACTACAGATTGGGTTACGGCAATTTCCTTTTCGGAGATACGCTCGGCAAGGCGGTTCAGGTAGCTACGTAATTCCACCCGGCGCAGGCGCCAATCCACTGGATCGATACTCTGTTCGTCAGACATTTGTACATGCAGGAGATGGATTTTCGCACCGCTGTTGCGTGCGAGCATCACCGCATGGGCGATGGCCTCCTCGGCAATGGAGGAGCCGTCAAGAGGAAGTAAAATGTGTTTAAACGGCATGTCAGTACTCCCAGCCGGGGGCCGGCAATGGATATTCGATGAATCTCAAAGAAATTGGCGACAGATGGTTTTAGCTTTGCGATTTTTCCCGGTTTTTAAGCGAATTTTGCATCGCGATCGCAGCTCAGTCTGGCTAAGGTCAAGGGTATTTCAACTTGCCGGGCACGGTGTTGTTTCTAGTGTCAACCTGAGAATCTGGGTACCACATAACTGAAAATGAAGGCTGTCGCTGATTCGCGACGCCAGTTTCGAAATGATTCTGGTGATATCACTGGCGGGTGTACGTCCTGGGGGGTCGACAGCCTGGTATTTAAATGCCGATGAGAATAATACGTAGCTGTGGGGAAAACCGTTTCAAGGTGAGGAGGTCTGGTAAAGATAGGTACAGGTTCCTCCTAGAACCCGGGGAAAGTTCACTGGCGTAATCCCATCCCTTAAGGTTTATCCCGAGTATTTAATCGGGCTCCAGGCGTGAACCGCTGAACGCTGCGTGCTTGAAAAGGCGTAAGCGTATCTGTTTCTCGGTCTCGACGATGGCAAAAAGCACTACCCCTATACCCACGATCAGTATTCCATCCGCAAATGATACCGCCTCTGTGGCGAATATTTTCTGCATTGGTGGGAGGTAGGTCATGGCAAATTGGCCCGCACACACCACTAGCACGGCAAGCCATACTACACGGGTGCCACGTACGGCCTTCCAGGTCAGCGACGTGCCATACATGTTGCGAATAAAGAACAGGTGGAATATTTCCATCACCACTAAAGTGTTCATCGCCATGGTTCGCGCCATATCCAAAGAATACTGCCGCTCGGTGGCGTAGGTGTAGACCCCAAATACACCGCACAGAAACAAAATGCTTACCAATGCGATGTGCCATACCAGTACATTCGTTAGCAGTGGTTCGCTGCGAAGTCGGGGTGGGCGGCGCATGGTGTTTTCTTCGGTGGGCTCAAAAGCAAGTGCGATACCGAGCGTAACGGCGGTAATCAGGTTCACCCATAATATCTGAATGGGAGTTATTGGCAGCACCATGCCAAAAACTAAGGCCACGATAATGGTTGAGGCCTCACCGGCGTTCGTCGGCAGGGTCCAGCTGATGACCTTCTTTATATTGTCATAAACCGTGCGCCCCTCTCGCACTGCGGCGCCGATAGAGGCGAAATCATCATCCGCCAGGACCAGCTCGGAGGCTTCCTTGGCGGCTTCACTGCCCTTTTGACCCATTGCGATGCCGACATCGGCACGCTTAAGTGCTGGTGCATCGTTAACGCCATCGCCGGTCATTGCCACGGTTAAGCTGTGTGCCTGTAACGCAGCCACCAATCGCAGTTTGTGCTCGGGTCGGGTGCGAGCGAAAATATCTGTCTTCAGTACTTCCTCGCCCAGGGTTTTGTCATCCAGGTTATCGATGTCTGCACCGGTCATCGCCCTGTTGGGGCAGAGCAAGCCGATCTGCTGCCCGATGGCTTTGGCGGTTGCAATATGATCGCCGGTGATCATTTTTACCCGGATGCCGGCTTTTCGACACTCTGCCACCGCCGCAATGGCTTCCTGGCGAGGTGGGTCGATCAAACCTACGAGACCCAAAAGCGTCAATGTTCCCTGCACGTCCGAGTGTTCCAGAACCGTGTGTTCCGGCGTCACTGTCTTGATGGCGAGGGCAAGTACACGTTGGCCCTGTGCAGCGAGCGCTTCCGCCAACCTTCGCCAATCGTTTTCTTTCAGTTCTGAGTCGCGCCCTACCGTTATGCGACAGGTTTCGCACATTGTCAGAATCTGTTCGGGTGCTCCCTTAACGGCGATAAGAGCATGGTTTTCATGATCGTGATTCAGAGTGGCCATAAATTTATGCCCCGAATCAAAGGGGATGATATCGGTGCGGGCCCAATACTTCCGTGTCTGCGCAGCATCCATTCCCGCCTTTGCGGCAAAAGTTAACAGCGCGCCCTCCATAGGATCGCCTTCGACTGTCCAGGTATTTCCCTTTTTCCTGAGCTCTGCGTCATTGCACAGGACTGCGATATGGGCGAGTTCAGATAGTGGCAGGCGGTTGGGAGTAGACTGGGGATTATCTGCCGGCTTTATCTCTCCTAGCGGTTCATAACCATTCCCGCTAATCGTGTAGTGCTGGCCATCGCCAGTGATCACTGATGCAACACTCATTTCGTTGCGCGTAAGGGTGCCGGTCTTGTCGGTGCAAATCACCGAGACTGATCCCAGAGTTTCGATGGCAGGAAGGCGACGAACAATGGCGTTGCGTCGCGCCATAGCCTGCACTCCTACGGCCAAAGTAATCGTCAGTACCGCGGGCAGACCTTCTGGGATAGCCGCTACGGAAAGACCCACAATGGCCATAAACAGCTCGGCAAAATCGTGCTGTAAAACAAACAATCCGAAGGCCAAGATCAAGGCGGCAACGGCCAGAATAAAAATGGCAAGCCACTTGGCAAAGTTGCCCATCTGTTCAATCAGTGGAGTGGTTAGGCGTTGGACATTGGCGAGCATACCGCTGATGTGGCCGATCTCGGTCTCTTCGCCAGTGGCGACCACCACTCCCAGGCCCTGGCCAGTAGTGACATTGGTACCGCTATAGGCCAGACAAGAGCGGTCCCCCAGTGCTGCGTCGATGCTTACCGGGTCGGTGCGTTTTTCCACGGCGAGGGATTCTCCGGTCAGAATGGCTTCCTGAATCTGCAAACCGTGGGCGGTTAGTAGGCGCAAATCGGCAGGTACCTTGTCCCCGGCTTCAATGAACACAAGATCGCCGGGGACCAGGTTTCGGCCGGGCACGGTTTGCCTTTGCTTATCCCGTATCACGGCGGCCCGCGGTGCCAGCATATGGCGGATAGCATCCATTGCTTTCTCGGCTTTTCCCTCCTGGGCGAAACCGATCGCTGCATTGACGATAACCACGGCAAGGATTACCGCGGTGTCTACCCAGTGTTGCAGTACACCGGTGATTAGTGCCGCAGCCAACAGCACATAGATCAGAATATTGTTGAAGTGTGAGAAGAAGCGTCGCAGTAATCTTTTGCGAGGAGGTGCCGGCAGGCAGTTGGGGCCATGGGTTTCTAGCCGCGCTGTCGCCTCGGGCTCGCTGAGCCCGAGCATTGATGTGCCCAGCGCGGAGAGCACGGCCTTTTTTGGTAGTGCGTGCCAATTCTTTTCGGGCTTCGTCTGAGGCACGGATCACCTTTACTCGATTACCTTCCCTGGTATTTGCCAGAGAATAGCAATGGTCAGAAAAGTACATGGGTCCCGGCTGTGAAAAGATCTTCACCCAGTAACGCAGTAAAGCGCCGCCAGCGGCGCGATATCGAGATAATGAGGGTGCTTAATGATCAAAGAGTGCCCGCCCAGGGCTTCAGCCAGTAGGTACCCCAGTAGTAGATACCCCAAGTAGGTATATCAGGCGCAGGGCGAGAACAGCGCAGAATTCAGCCGGACTCAGCAAATTCTTGGCAACTGTTCCCCTGGCAAGCGCTGTAACAGCCGGTCACATCCCAGGTTGTTTCTCAGGGTTACCTGAGCATCGGTCTTGTCGGTGACCCGCCCAATCTTCGCACAGGAGGATCCAACCTGAGTTTCACGCAGAATCGAGCTGGCCAAATCTACGGATTCCTCTGGCACAAATGCGACAAAACGGCCTTCATTGGCAACATAGAGAGGGTCCAGCCCAAGCATTTCGCAGGCCCCTTGCACCGATTCGCCGACGGGTATTTGGCTTTCCTCCACTTCAATTGCCCTGCCACTGGTTTCGGCGAGTTCAACCAGTGCCGTGGCCAGGCCACCGCGAGTGAGATCCCGCAAGCAATGCAGAGTCACTCCCCCTCGTATCAATGCTGAAACAGCGCTATTGAGTGGGGCGCAATCACTGTTCAGTGCGCTTTCGAAATCCAGGCCCTCCCGGCTTGCCATAACGGCAATACCGTGGCGGCCGATATCGCCAGATAACAGAATTTGGTCGCCGGAGCGGATGCGGCTGGGGGCGATCGGTTGACCGTCCATTAGTATGCCCACACCGCTGGTATTGATATAAATACCATCGCCCTTGCCTCTCTCTACGACTTTGGTATCGCCGGTCACCAGCTTTACCCCTGTCTCCTCCGCCGCGACTGCCATGGATTGCAGCACTTTTTTGAGGGTTTCCAGTGGCAGTCCTTCTTCCAATATCAGACTGCAGCTCAAGAATTTTGCCTCGGCGGCGCCCATGGCCAGATCGTTGACGGTGCCGTATATGGCAAGTTTGCCGATATCCCCACCGGGGAAAAACAGTGGGGTAATTACAAAAGAATCTGTGGTAAATACCAGGCGATCGGCGCCCCAAGGTAAGGTTGCGCTGTCGTGGGCCTGATCGATCCAGGCGTTGTTAAATAGGGGTTGGATATATGTGCTCAACAGCTGCTGCGTCATCTCCCCACCGCTGCCGTGTCCGAGTCGAATAGTTTCCCTATGGATTGTTGGGAGTGGACATTGGATGTTCACTGGCTTTCACCTGTTGGCTGTGGCGGTAATACGCGGAGCAGGCTCCCTCGGAGGAAACCATGGGGGCACCCAGGGGGCGCTCGGGGCGGCACTCCTGGCCGAAATGTGGGCAATCGTGTGGTTTTTTGTGGCCGAGCATAATGTCGCCGCTGATACAGTGGTTTTGCTCCACCGGATTGATATCGGGCAGAGCAAATCTTTGCGCGGCATCTAAGCCAATAAACGCTTGATGTAGCTTTAAACCACTGGCAGGCATTTCTCCCAGCCCCCGCCAGTGTTGGGAAGAAACCCTAAACACCCGGTTCAGCAGCGCCTGTGCCTCTCGGTTGCCCGTTCGATCCACCGCCCTTGTGTACTGGTTCTCCACGCGACATTCCTCTCGCTCCAACTGGCGCAGGCACATCAACAGCCCTTCGAGAATATCCAGGGGCTCAAACCCGGTGACGACGATGGGCACCCGATACTGTTCCGCCAGAGGCCGGTAGCTTTCGTACCCGGTTATCGAGCACACATGACCAGCGGCAAGGAATCCCTGAACTCGCGTATCCGAGGCGGAACAAATGGATCTAATCGCCGGTGCCACCAGAAACTGGGAGACAAGCAGGGAAAAGTTTTGCAGCGATTGGCTGTGGGCCTGAGTGACGGCCAGGGCGTTGGCGGTTGCGGTGGTTTCGAAGCCCACAGCAAAAAAAACCACTTGCTTTGCGGGGTTTTCCTCGGCGATCTTTACCGCCTGTAAGGGCGAGTACACGATGCGAATATCGGCCCCACCGGCTTTGATATCGAGCAGACTGCTCTCCGAGCCTGGTACTCGCAACATATCGCCGAATGAGCAGAAAATTACCTCTGGTAGGGCGGCAATGGCGATGGCTCGATCAATTTGCTCCAGAGGTGTGACACACACAGGGCAGCCTGGGCCGTGTACCAATTCCACTGCTGGTGGTAACAACTGATCGAGTCGGTTTTTAACGATAGCGTGTGTCTGGCCGCCGCAGACTTCCATAATTGTCCAGGGTTGGGTGGTAGCTTTGCGGATTTGTGCGGCAACTTTCAGAATGCTATCGCTCTGGCGGTATTCACTCACAAATTTCACCGCATCCCCCCTGATTGCTTGCTCTGTCCAGTGCTTCCAGGTCACGGAAAACCCGGCCCGCTTCTTCTTCCTGTATCCGGCTGATAGCGATGCCCACATGTACGATCACATAGTCGCCAACGCCGGCATCGGGGACCAGTGTTAAGTTGACCTCACGCGCAATACCGCCAAAACGTACTTTTCCCAGGCGCTGCAAGGGGGAATTGTCGTGGATATCCTCGATAAGGCCTGGGACGGCTAAACACATCCTGGGTTAGCCCTCCGAAGTTTGCCCGGCAGCGGCCATACAGTGGGCATAGTGCAACTGTCCCAGAGCAATACCGCCATCGTTTGGAGGTACCTGGCTGTGGCTGTGTACGGTGAACCCGTGCTCACGAAGCAAGGTGGAGGTACTTTCTGTAAGCCGTCGGTTTTGAAAAACACCGCCGGAGAGAAAAATATGAGGCTGACCCATTTCGCGAGCCACGGACAAAATCATCTGCGCCAGGGTATTGTGGAAAACAGCTGCCCGTTGCGGCAGAGACCGGCCCTCATCGTGAATCAAGGCGTTGATGCAGGGCGCCCAGTCTAATTCCCATTGGTCCCCGTGTGCATTGAGGGCGAACGGGTAGCTGTCACCATTTTGAATGCCGCGGGCGCTATGCTCTAGCGCCATGGCCGCCTGCCCCTCATAGCTGGATTGGCTGCAAAGCCCCTGTAGTGCGGCTACCGCATCAAATAAGCGGCCCACACTGCTGCACAGGGGGCTGTTAACTTCCCCTTCGAGCATGGTGATCAGGTTTCGGCGCTCGCTACGGGTAAAGCAACACTTGAGCAACCGGTGTTGCAGGGCGATATAGCCAGAGATCTCGTAGAGTAGCCCCGCTGCGGCACGCCTGGGTTCGCGTATGGCTTTTTCCCCGCCTGGCAGGGGGAAAGTACGCAAGCTGGCAATATGCTCGACCTTTGCAATACCGTCCCAGTAAAGAAATTCCCCTCCCCGTACTATGCCACTGCTGTCGTAGCCAGTGCCGTCCCAACAGACCCCAAGTGCGGCACCGCTGTGACCGTGTTCAGCCATACAGGAGAAGAAATGGGCCACATGGTGTTGCACTTCCAGCCGCGGAGCCCGTTGTTTCAAGGCCCAGCGGTGGGAACTATAACCAGGGTGCTGGTCGTGAATCAGGGTATGTGGCTGGCGCTGCTGCAAGCCGGTGAGGTCTTCAATGGTACGGCCAAAGCGCTCAAAGGCACTGGCGCTGCCCAGGTCGCCAATATGTTGGCTGGGGTAGATCCAGCCGGAGTGCGACAGGGCCACGGTATTTTTCAAGTCCGCGCCCAGGGCCAGGAAAGGTTGTGCCATAGCCTGTTGTGACAGCTTTGCCTGGGTAATGGGCAGGGGAGCATAGCCACGGGCGCGACGCAGCATCAGCGGGCGGTTTTCAACCACACGCAGCACTGAGTCATCCAGCGGCCGGACAATACGGCGGTCGTGCAGAAGAAAGTGATCCGCGATTTTGCCCAGGCGCTCCAGGGCTTCGGTGTTGTCGATGCAGATCGGTTCCTCTGCGAGATTTCCGCTGGTGGCCACCAGCGGAGCGCGATATTTTTCTGCCAAAAGTAAATGTAGCGGCGAGGCGGGCAACATCACCCCCAGTTCTGGCGAGCCCGGCGCCACCTGGTCGTCTATTTTGACGCCAGGCTTGGCCTCCAGCAGCACGATGGGTCTTTCACTCGATGTCAGCAGGCTCGCTTCAAGTTCGGAGACCTGACAATCCCTGCGGACCGCCGTCAATGCGGCATAGAGCAGCGCAAAGGGTTTGTGCGGGCGCTGCTTGCGCTTGCGCAGCGCCCGCAGTGCATCGACGTTGTTAGCATCCACCAGTAGCTGGAATCCGCCCACGCCTTTGATGGCCACAATCTGCCCGTTGGCGAGGCTGGTGAGCGTTTCGTGCAGGGCTTCCTGCTGGATACAGAGCACTTTACCGTGCGCATCGCAGAACTGAAGCTGTGGGCCACATTGTGGGCAGGCGTTGGGCTCTGCGTGGAAACGTCGATCCTCGGGGTTTCTGTACTCATCCTGACATTGCGCACAGAGAGGGAACGACGACATGGCGGTATTGGCGCGGTCATAGGGCAGTTTATCGACAATGCTGTAGCGCGGTCCGCAATGGGTACAATTGATAAAGGGGTAGCGGTAGCGGCGATTCTGTGGGTCCTGCAGCTCCGTTTGGCAGTGCTCACACGGAGCCAGGTCTGGCAACATGAGCGTGGACTGTTCCGCAGCGACCTTACTTTCATGGATTTCGAATCCGGTGCTCGCCTGTGGCGCAAGGACCTCGGTTTTAAGTTTGAGAATCAAACTGTGGGGCGGCTTCTCCAGTGGCAAGCGCTGCAGAAATTGGTCGATATCACCGACCTTCCCTTCAATCTCTATCTGCACACCACCACTGTGGTTGGCGACCCATCCACTTAAAGAACAATTCAGTGCCAGGCGATAGACGAATGGGCGAAATCCCACCCCTTGTACCAGCCCCCTAACGGCTATACGGCGGCGTTCAATACCCATCACGGGCCTCGAACTGCAGGTTTTCCAGGATAATTTCCTGGGCTTCGATGTGGTGGATATCTGTCCGCACTTCAATATCGAGACGCAGCCCTTCGAGGGGAGTGCCGTGAATTGCCTGCTCAAAGTGCTCCCGCAGGTGATCGGCGGAAATATGGGCAAGTGCGCCCAGGCGCAGTTTGGCGCCAATTACTTTGGCATCCTCATCGGCAGCGAGCTGCTGTATCTTTTCAACCAGATTCTTAATCAGGGACTGTTCGTGCATGGCTGACCTCCGTTGTCAGCGTGTAGGAATGCGATTATTGCCTGTTCGGCGCGCTGGGCGCCGGTTTTCACCTTGGGGGTAAGGCGATCACTGCGAGTAAGGTCCTCGGCGCAAATAGCAAAAATGTCCAGGCGACGAGGCAGTGACTGCAGTATTTTGCCCAGTTCAATAGCCTCGCCGAGGTTGAAGCCATGACTGGAGGTACTGCATAAACTGGGCGCGATAAAATCCGCCAGATCGTTGTCGCCAATGATATTGACGCGAACCAAATTGCCGGCGACATACTCATCCGAGAGAAACGCGTCCACAAGGCAGACCTGCCGGCCTTTCCATTCGCCCACCAGGCGAGCCATATCGCCCCCACTCTCCAGGAAATCCACCAAACCTGCGAGACGACTGCGGAGCCTATCCAGTAAATAGGGCCCGACGCCATCGTCGCCCCGGTAGCGGTTGCCAAGGCTGATCAGCAACCAGCGCTCAGGGACTTCCTCGTTGCTCATGTTGCAAATGTAGCTGCAGGAAATGGGTTGAGCAGGAAATACAGGGGTCGTAATTGCGGATGGCGCGTTCACACAATCCCTGTAGGTGTTCCTCGGAGAGGTGCATAAATTTGGGTAGCATCAAGCGCAGGTCATTTTCAATGGTTTTTTGGTTTTGTGAGGTGGGCGCAACAATTTTAGCAAAAGCAATTTTGCCATCCCGGTCGATGCTATAGCGGTGATACAGCAGCCCGCGCGGTGCTTCGGTGACAGCACAGCCGCTGGATGCCCGCGGTTCCGCGGTCAAGTAGGGTTCTCCACCGGCCTGGTATTGATCGATTAAACGCAGGGCTTCCTCGAAAGCATAAAGTACTTCGAAGCAGCGCAGCACAATACTTTTGAACGGATTGTTACAGGGCGGCTTAAATCCCAGTTCCCCGGCTATCCGGCGCACCGGCTCCGAGAGTTGAGGAAAATTCAGGTTGTAACGTGCCATGGGCCCCACGAGATAGGCCCCGCGCTCAATCAACACACTGTGCAGAGCGGTGCTGTGCGGCACCTGCTCCTCACGAAAATGTTTTTCATAATCCTGAGCTGTAATATTTAATCCCCGGTTAGAAATAATTCGCCCCTCATTCATTGGGTACTCGTTGGGGGTAGATAGGGCGACATATTCGTAGGCGTGTTCGCAGTGAGGAAATGGCAGGCGAGCGGCCCAGCGGGCCATCTGCTCGGCCAGCTTGCGGGCTTCGGCCAACTGGGGACGAAGCCCATGCAGGGACGCTAGGCTGGGCAGCCGATAAAACCCGCCCACGCGCACATTGATCGGATGGACCTCCCTACCCCCGATCAGGCGCACCAGAGCATTCCCCGCTTTTTTGATCTCCAGGGCCTGCCGCACAATATCGGGATGATCCCCTGCCATGGCAACGGCACTGGGGTAGCCGAGGAAGTCTGGTGCATGCAGCATGCTGATATGCAACATGTGGCTTTCGATCCATTCCCCACAGTAGAGCATGCGACGCAGGGCCCTTATGGTCTCCGTGGGGACTAGGCCCAGGGCACGCTCCATGGCATGCAACGCACTCATCTGATAGGCCACCGGGCAGATACCGCAGATACGCGCAGTAATATCCGGCGCTTCGCTAAAGTCGCGGCCGCGCAGAAAGGCTTCAAAGAAACGCGGTGGTTCGAATATCTTCAGCTGCACATCGTGTACCGTGTCGTCGTCGTAGCGAATGAAAAGTGCGCCTTCGCCCTCGACCCGAGCTAGGTAATCGACTTTGATCGTCTTACTGTTTCCGCTTGCTGGTATCTCCTTCAAGCTTTATCCCCCCGCTCACGATGCTCACTAACTTCTTTAAAATGTGGCGCTAGTGCATTGAAATTACGAAAGTTTTCTATAACTGTAGACTTGTTAGCACCCAGCTTTTGCTCCCACCAGTGACACAGGGAGTCACTATTGGGGTTTTCCTTGGGACCATAGCAGGCATAACAACCACGGTTGTAACTGGGGCAAAGTGCACCGCACCCGGCGTGGGTTACGGGGCCCATACAGGGCGTACCGTGGGCGACCCACACACAAACATTGTTTTTGAGTTTGCATTCGATGCATACCGAGTGGGGGGCCACCTGGGGGGCTCGGCGATTCAGAAAAGCGCTAATCACCTCGAGCAGCTGAAGCTTGTTGATCGGGCAGCCCTGCAGTTCAAAGTCCACCGAGACGTGGGTGGAAATGGGCGTGGACTCTTTTAGGGTGTCGATGTAGGCGGGCTGGGCATACACCACCGAAGTAAATTCACTGACATCGGCAAAGTTGCGCAGGGCCTGAATACCACCGGCGGTAGCACAGGCGCCGATACATACCAGGAAGTTTGACTGGCGCCGCACTTCCTGAATTCTCAACAGGTCCGCCGGAGTTGTGATGGAACCCTCCACCAGGGAAATATCGTAGGGGCCGTCCACCGCAGCGCTGGAGGCCTCCATGAAATAGGCAATCTCTACCTCTTGTGCCAGCAGCAGCAACTCATCTTCGCAATCCAGTAAACTGAGTTGGCAGCCATCACAGGAGGCGAATTTCCACACGGCCAGTTTGGGCTTGTGGGGCTGCTTAGCTATAAGCTGCGAATCTGCAGCCATGGGCGAATGTCCTCATAGCAAAACACAGGGCCATCCTTACAAATAAAGTTTGGACCCCATTGACAGTGTCCGCAGAGACCGGTGGCGCACTTCATATTGCGCTCCATAGAAAGAGAAATCGCCGACGCCGGCACGCCTTTGCGCAACAGGGCCTGGATGCAAAAGCGCATCATGATTTCAGGGCCACAGAGAAAAGCCACTGTATTGGCTCCATCTATTCGTGCCGCTTGCAGAGGATCGGTGATCACCCCGATGTGCCCAGGCCAAGTACCATCACCGTGGTCCACAGAGATCTCTTGTTCGATCTGCTTGGCCCAACTTTCCAGTTCCTCACGGTAGAGCAATTCGCTGGGGTGCCTAGCGCCATAAAAGAGGCGAACCTTGTTGGCAGCCAACCGTCCTTCCAGGGCGGCATAGATCACTGGGCGCAGTGGCGCCAGGCCGAGACCGCCGGCAATGATCAATAACTCTTTGCCCTTTGCCTTCTGCAGTGGCCAGCCCTGGCCAAAGGGACCTCGCACTCCCAGCGCGTCCCCCTCCCGCAGACACTCCAAGGCTCGGGTCACGTTGCCTTGAGCCCGGATGGTATGGATGAGTATGCTGCCCTCCCCCTCTAGCTCACGACCGCACGCCAATCCGCTAAAGGAAATTGCCGATTCACCCGTACCAAAGGCATACAGCATATTGAATTGGCCTGGGTTAAAACGCATTGGTGGGTTTGTACGGTTCTTTCTCTGAACCTGCAGGCGCAAAGTGAAGGTGCCCGCAAACTCCTCTTGTCGGTGGATCACTTGGTAAATCGATGGCGTCATGTGGCATGGCTCTGAGCTGAAGGCGAGCCATAGATATCCAGCAGCTGGATACGTGCCGATTGCAGGCGCTCAGTGGCAATTTTGGCAAAACGCTTCATCAGCTCGAAGCCCAACTTTGGGTCTTCTTCGCATTTGTTGCGCAAACATTCGCCGCCTAAGCGCAAGCTGCGCACATCTCCCTGAGCGCGGGCATCAAAGGCTGAAATGTAGGGAGGGAACAGCCAAGACCAGCCGAAGATATCACCGCCGTGCAAGGTGAGCAGGCATAGGGCACCGCGATTGGGGACAAATGTCTCAACCGTGACGCGGCCACTGCGAATCAGGAAAAAATGGTTAGCCGGGTTGTTTTCTTGCGCAAGGTAATCCCCATCATGGTAGACACAATTTTCTCCGCACGAGGCTAAAAACTGCAGATCACGCTCCTCCAGGCCGTGAAAGAACGGGTGTTCGTGCAACAAATCGGCAATGGTTTTCACAGTTGCTCCTGACTTCCAGCTTGTTTGCACTCCAGGTCACGGATGCTGCGCACTTCCTCGGTGAGATCGATACCTACCGGGCACCAGGTGATGCAACGACCACAGCCCACACAGCCGGAACTGCCAAACTGGTCCTGCCAGGTAGCCAACTTGTGGGTCATCCATTGGCGGTAGCGAGAGCGGGTGTCTGAGCGAACCGGGCCACCAGTGAGATGGCTAAGGTCCGCGGTAAAACAGGAATCCCAGCGCTCCCAGCGTTCACTATGCTCGCCACTTAGGTCGGTCGTATCTTCAACCGTCGAACAAAAGCAGGTTGGGCAGGCCATGGTACAGTTGCCACAGGAGAGACATCGCTCGGCCACCTTGTCCCAGCTGGGATTGTCGAGATTCCTATAGAGCAGCTCCTTGAGGTCTGAGCTGTCGAAATGGCGTGGCCCTTTACGCATCTCTTCATCCAGCTGTTGCACCCGTCCGTTCGCCAGGTTCTTCTCACGCATTCCCGCTGGGCGTAAAGAAAGCTCGCTCAATATTTGTGCGCCAGACGCCGATCCGCTGCGGATCAAAAAGAAATGCGCTGCGCCCTCGATCACCTCTGTCAGGGTCAGATCACTGGGCAGCTTTACTTCGGGACCAGTATTCATTGCGGTGCAAAAGCAGGTAGCTGCCGCCGAAGTACAGTTCACAGCAACGGTGAAAAGTTGTGCCCGCCTCTGACGATAGTTCTCATTGGTATAGTCTCCCTCGGTAAGAACTCGGTCCTGAATGGCAATGGCATGGAGTTCACAGCTGCGCACACCCAGGAAAGCGAGCTTGGGAGCTGTCTCCTGTATTTCGATAACTTCAATGTCTTGATGTTGCCTTGATGCTTTCCAGATCGGCCTATGCGGTAACTGCAGGTATTTTTTCCAGGAATGCGGCCCTACGGCATAGCCAAAGAAAGCCTTGTCTGTGCGGCGTTTAAGCCGGTAACGCCCACCTTCCTGGATATCGGTCCAGCCCTGGGGCAAATCTGCACTGGACCTAATCTCTCCGTAAGTGATGGCCTTGTCGTTAATGGTGGGGCCAAAGATCTGATAGCCATCTTTGGAGATCGCCTGGATCAGTCTTTCCAGGTCGGATGCATGCAGCAAATAATCCATAGTGCTTATCAAAAATGCAGAGTTATTTTTGGGCATCGTTACTATCTTTAGTCTGACCAATGCACCGCGTATTGAGGTCGTCGTCATTTTGAACAATATTGAAAGTATAGGCAGTACCCCCCAGTCGCGTAGGGAGCTAACGGTGATTACTGTTTTGAATTACCGAGTGACTACTGAAGGGCCAGAAAGGCCTTGGAGACAACAGAGTTCTGTATTTTACTCTGAGAAGATATTCTCAATGCTCTATACAGGGAATGCCGAGGATAATGGACTCTGAATGATTCAAAAAAACATTCAAAGAGCTTGGCGGTTAATAAGAGTGCTCCTGAATAAGCGCAGATATATTTATTTCACACTTTGAATGTTAATGCCTATATCGACAGTACGAACCAATATGCGGAAAGCAGAATCATGGGGTATATTGGTTTAATTGATCAGGTGCTTTGGTCAATATAGAGCTGAATATAATCTGGCTAGTGAGTGATTCGATATTTGTCAAATATCCAATAAAAACCACGGGCTTACTCAGCCATTCCTTTCAAAAAAGCAAGTGCACTGTATGCTTATTTCAAAACCACCATAAGGAATTAGTATCAAACTCTATCGGCGGATAGCGGATAGCGGATAGCAAAAATCGAGTGCCATCAATATTCACTCTTGATATATTCCCAATCAAAGGACGCTACTTAAACAGGCTGGAGATGCCAGGTTGAAAGAACGCAATAATGAGGTTCCCGACATGGAAGGCCCCGAGCTGGCAAAGGGGTGGCTGCGCTGGATCTGGGGAGCCTTAGCCTGCCTCTTTATTCTTGTCGGGGTAATTGGTGCAATCCTGCCAGGGCTCCCCTCAGCCGTATTTATTGTTGCCGGCGCATGGGCAGCCTCGAAAAGCTCTGAGCGCCTGCACCAGTGGATTGAAGAGCACCATCTCTTTGGCCATTTATTGAGAACCTGGCGCAGTGGTTATATTAGCCGGCGCACCAAACTGCTGGCCACCTTAACCATGGCATTGTCTATGGCTTTGGCGGTTCATCATATTGCCAACCTTTACTTATTATCCTTTGCCGTTGCTGGTATTGCTTCTGGATTGTTCTGGGTTTGGAGCAGGCCTGAGCCTAATCGATAAGGGCGCTCCCTCTGCAGAAATAGCTTTGCGCTTTCATACCACCTAATAGGTATTGATTAATTTTGCTTACAACTTAACGGTGAGCAACCGGTATGAATTCGACTAAAAACCCGTGTTTCGAGTTTTATTTCGCATTGTCATAAAAATGGCGGATGAATTGGTTGACTTTACCAAGGATCGGAATATCCTCTGCGCCCTCTCGTTGATTGGGGCGCCCTTGCATCAATATGCTTCTAACCACAAGAGAGTATTAATAGACCTGAACCAGTAGGGTAAGGCCTTTTGACGCAGTTATATTTGGCGAAGTGACAACAATAGGGATGTTTTCATGCAGGAACTCTACCGGGCCCCAGATAGTGCCCTTGGTAACGAACCTTTAATTTATAAGCCAAGTGTACTCTGGAAGATCTTGTTTCTGATTCTGGTCCCGATAGAAGTCACATCTCAATATGAAGCCTTTGCCTACAATGAGTACGATCAGTCAATTTGGTGGCTGATAGCGAGTCTAATCATTTACACTACTTATTTTGTAGGTCTCTTTGGATTAGCTTTTGCCAAAAAAATTGGCACTGTAAGATTTTGGACGTTTTTCCTGCCTGTAATCATTGCTACCGATATTTATGAGTTGGGGACAGTGATTATCACAATGAATATGGCTGTATTAAAAAATCAAATGGCCGTATTGATGATTACACCACTTGCCTTATTTCTTTGGTTTATTATCTTTAGATATCGGAAAGTTTTTCGGTATATAAAATAACGTAAAACACTTTTAATTTCTCGCTTCTCTCAGATATTGATGTAAGCGTGTGCCTGTAAATATAAAAGGGGTCCGTTGATACACTTGGCGTTAGCGAAAAGGGCCAGCGGGCTGTAGGTTAGCTTCCCCACAAACAAGCCAGGAATTCCATAGGAATCCACCCCACCCCACCCCAATCATCCGATCCTGAAAGAACGATACCAGATCGAGGTTCTCAACTGGCAGAACTATTCAGCTCAAGCCAGTGCGCAACAACTCAGTCACTCAAAACCATTTCCCGCAAGCTAACCCTTATAGTGCGGAGAGCGCTCACTGACAGATGCTGCAGCGGCGGCACGGAGCGCGTAATTACACTAAGTGCGATTTCGCCATGAAAGTGCAAATTGATCACCAACTGAAAAACGCAAGCCCCGAACAAGTTGCCAGGCCCTTGTGCACGCACTCGATCAATGGCGCATACGGTGTCAAGAACAGAATGCAGGTGTCTATAGGTAAATACGTTCAAGCCAAAATGTACAAGCCTGGTGTATCCGCTGGATACGGAGCAAGACCACTCCATGGCTGTGTTGCGCGTTATTCAGAAGGGGGTAAAGACACTGAGACAATTATCGGAGCAGGGATAGTCTCCGCCAGAGAAGGCCGGGGACTGGTTGAAGAATCTTTATCGATACACCTGCACAGAACAAATCTTTTCAGATCAGCACCCGGCCCTCACTCGTGTAATCAATCGGGTGGATATAAGCCTGCCAGCTTCCTTTTGGGTAAATGAGAAGCACTTTAGTATTGAACCGGTAGTCTCTCAAATCTCCCTTTAGCCCACATAATTACTTGCTTTCAGAGGGGAATGTCTAACATAATGGCACGCTTTTCTTACTTGGGTCTATACACATCAATGCGAGAGCGCAAACCCTGGAAATGTTATGACGCAATGTAACACCTCTGGAAGTCCATAAAAGATGATCTGAGGCTGTTTTATTTTTGAGAAAGCCCTACATATTAAGATAATCGGATTTTTATTTCTAAAAGGCCCTTAAATCCAGGAAAACCTCCTAATAAACATGAATTTGTTAGATTGCAGGGAAGTGGACTGTGGACATGACGGCCACCATATAAATGTTATGACTCCGTATTGGCCATATGAAAGAGATGAAAATATTAAGGCTGATTTTTGCTAGTTTGGTCTTACTAATTATGTTTTGTGTGATTCTGGGATTGGTTCTCAGTGGGTATCTTTCTGGTGAGATAATGGGCTTCGGAAAGCATAATCACAATGACTATTCTGTTAAGGATGCCCCTCAAGGGTTCTGGATGCATCTAATTACCTGGGTTGGATTCCTTATATATTTCGCCGTGTTGGTGATACGTGACATCATTAAAAGCATATATGATATACGTAATTCATAACAAAGAGCGGCTGTGCACGGCATTACGTTTCCTAGGGAACCTCTGAATAATTCCGAGCCAATTTGGTAGTATTCAGTTATCCGTCAAGGCTACGATAGATCATGCACCAAGTCACCTTTGCCGAAGCAGAATACAATCTGAAGCGCCGTAAA
>NZ_JBGMEL010000023.1:0-44123 GCF_041447225.1 Microbulbifer echini
GTCATTTTTTTATTGTGTGATACCTAATTTAGAGCTAGAAAGCTATTTTTCAGAGCTTCCCTAACAACATTTCACGAACTTACACTGTTTCTACTCAGCACAAATACGCTCTGTAGGTGTGCCCGCGTATAAACCAATGTGTTATTTAAAGGCGCGGGAAACCCTAACACTCACCCTTCCTTACTACCACCTTGGCACTCAGGGCTAACAGGTGCCTCACCATCCCACTCATCTGGGGCATAGGTATGCAGAGCGAGCGCATGGATTGGACCAGCCATTTCATCCGCAAGGGCAGCATAAACTTTCTGGTGACGCTGAACTTTTCGAATTGAAGCGAAGACTTCACTAACAAGTACCACGCGAAAATGCATTTCAGACCCAGCTGGCACATTGTGTAAATGGCTTTCACATTGAACATCAATAAATTGAGGACTGAAAGTGGCTGTTAATTTTTCTTCAATCTGGCTTGCAAGACTCATACATTTCCTTCAATAGGTATTTATTAATAAATAAATAGGCGTTAGCAATCTAATACGTAAGCTAAGGGGATTAATACACAGCAAGAAATGGTGGCAATATCACCAACCAATAAGACTGGCACTACCTGTCAAACAATCAGATGATCGGCTTTGCAAATCTGTCCCCATGTTTTACATGGCAGCAATAAAACAGAAAGAGATTCACCCGTTACATTGCCAGGTGCGTAAAACCCCCAAATTAACTAACAACTTTAGCCTGGCTTTTGCGGACTTCAACGATAGCTTCATACGCAACGGTAATACTCTTCATCTGATCTTCGGCGTGACGCATAAATTCTTCGGGCAGCCCCTTAGAGGCCATCTTATCCGGATGGTATTCTGCCGCTTTACGGCGGTAAGCCAACTTCAAATCCTTATCGCTGGTTTCTGGAGAGCAACCAAGTACTGCATAATGTTGCTGAAGATCAGAAACACTAGTCCCCCTGGCATGTCCAAATTGATTTTGCATGGCATCAAAGAGAGACGCATGCAAACCCAGATCTGCGGTTATTTTTCTGAGAATAGCCTCTTCAGAGGCATGCAACTCACCGTCTGCATAGGCAACCGCGAATAAAAGGCGATATACCATTTCCCGCATCGCCTGATTTTGGACCAGCATCCGGTACTGTTTCGCGTAGTCATAGATGCTGTATTTATCGGTCTTAGCATTTTCAAAAATCTGGATTGCGTGTTTGCGATCCTCAGTGCCCAAACGTAAATTATTCTGGATAAAGTCCTCTATCAGCTGGACTTCTGCTTTGGATACCTGCCCATCGGCCTTGGCCATCTTCGCCAGCATCGAAAATAAGGTGACGATAAATACCTTCTGAGCACCATCTTTATTCAAGACCGCGGCAGCATTACCCAGGCGCCTCAAACCCGACCCGAAGGAGCTTCCAACCCAGGCACCCAGTGCCGCCCCAATGGGCCCACCAAACATAAAACCGAAACCGGCACCTATTCCCGCCCCTAACCAGGACATACTCTCTCCTCCGAGCGCCAAATAGCACTCCAATATCAGGTAAATCGATCAACTAAAACTCAGCTATCTTACCACGTGTAAGAGAACGTCAGTCGAAAATTATGACCAGATAGTCAAAACCATTTCTCACCGGAATGGCATCGCGATCTCTGTCCGGCACATTTGTCCTCTTAGCAGTCTCCAGCGATCTGCCACAATTATGTACAGGGCATTCTCTTAGGAAGTGGGGAAAGGCTAAATGAAACTGCGAAGAGCGGCAGGCTTATTGCGCCACCTGACAATAAGCGCATTTATATTGCTGGTTTTGACAGGGTGTGAAAACCGGCAGGATATGACTGGTCAAACGCCAGAGTCTCAGGCCTCCAAAGTGGATACTACTGGCCATCAGGATTGGGAGACGATCGTAGAAGTTCTCCTCCACCCCCGCTGCCTGAACTGTCACCAAATGGAAATGCCCCTGATCAAACAGGGCTCACCCCATGTACCCCGTGTAGAGCGCGGCCCAGACAATATGGGCCTGGGAACAATGCGCTGTAGCAACTGCCACTCCAATCAAAACAATGCTGTGACCGGTGCGCCAGGTGCACCAGGCTGGGCCATGGCGCCAATCGCCCTTAATTGGTCCCAAAAATCCTCGGCGCAGATATGCCAATTACTGACCACCCCGCAAGACAATGGCGGCCGCTCTCCAGCGCAACTAATGCAGTTTATGAGTGAAAATCCACTGGCACTTTGGGGCTGGAATCCCGGCGGTAACAGAGAACCGGTAAATATTCCCCATGACAAGCTGGTGACAGCACTACAGGGATGGGTAGCCGCAGGAACACCTTGCCCACCCGGAACACCACCGTCACAGTAATGTCTCTATCCTGGCGGACTCTCACCAAGCCCGCCTCAATCCTTTAAAGAGCCATTACCAGACCTTTCAGCCAACTCTCATCGTTTCCACGCCAAGCAATAAAGAGTTCCTCCTCAGCCTGAGGCGGTATTCCTGTCACTTTTACCCTAATTCCACCGATATCCTCAGCAAGAGTTTCCGGCAAGAAAGCTAGAAATTTTCCATTTTTAACCAAGCTCGTAAGGGCGCCATAATCATTCACGACAGCCTGGACCTTGCGTAGTGGCAGCCCCTCACCCCAACCGTCACTCGTAAGCCCCCTCTCTTCACCGCAGAAGGGAGAAATTCGTGGCGCCACAAATGAGTAACACTGGAGCGCCTCCACTGACACCTCCGCGGTGCTCTTATAGCCAGCCACCAGTGGGTGGGTGGCGCCCGCTGTAACACACATCCTTTCAGTACCCAGTTTGCGCGTTGAAATTCTATCTGGCACCTGCCCCAAAACCGCCCCGGTAATCAGCGCCAAGTCCACTTCACCTCTAACCAACATTTTCAGGGCCAACGATTCATAGGCCGAGGTCAATGAAAGGCATGCCTCAGGGTGAGTATCAGTAAGCAGAGTCTGTATGGAAGCCGCCCAGATCAACTGCAGGACTGCCGGAGCCGCCACCCTACACTCAGGAAAATGACTGGAGCCGGCAATTTCTGCCTGAGTTTGTCGTGCGATTGCTGTGATTTCTGCCGCTCGCCCCTGTAAGCGGCGCCCAGCATCGTTAATCCTGATTTGCTTGCCTACTCGGTCAAATAAACGGGTATTCAGTGCGCTTTCCAGACGGCGCAAAACCTTGCTCAATCCACCCGGCGTCGTATCCAGACGGTCTGCAGAGCGCTGCAGGTTTTCCGTTGCAGCAATAACGAGGAATTTCTCAAGATCTTGTATTTCCATTTTGGAATCAAATGCAGCCATTAATGAATCGATTGATCACTAATGTACGTTTAGAATCGAGAAAATCCAAGCTTTAGGGGCTATCGCAATCCCAATCGCAGAAAGCTTGGCCTCTCAATGACAAGAACTGAATACTTATGCACAAATTCTATCGACCCTGGATTTTTATTTTCTATTCCGTTTTATCTCTAATGCCTTTACCCGCTTTTTCAGACGATTCAGTCGGCACCCACGGCATGGTGCTGTTTTCAGTCGATGGTCAACTCGTAGCCTCCCATATGCCGCTTCACGGAGGGCAACACGCCCGCCAACTAATCATGACCTTAGAGTCGGACAATAATAAAGAAATCATCAAGCTGATCCAGAGCGCGCAACGCGTTACCTTAAAACCGGAAACCTTCTCTTTAAATCGTTTGCGTAATGGGAGCCTCAATACCTTTAGAGGGGATGTCTTCAAAGGCCATTTTGAACGAAAAGGCAAAATTCACTTAAAAGCTATAAGGTTCAGGGTTGCTAATAAACTACTGGATTCCCCCCTTAAACAGCAAAGAAATGGTCACTATCGGCTGTTAAACCTTGGACAAGAAAATCTGCTTATCCACGAAATCGCCGCCCCCCTCAGCTTTGACCAGATACTGGCAGTTACCGCAGACTCATCGACCCCCAAATCCATCAATACTCGCAGTGAACTTCCCATTTCAATAACCCACTGGCCAGACAGTCTCAAAGAGGCGGGTATTACGTTTCGTCAACAGCTCTATTTTGAAACACAGGACTTCCAATAAAATGCAGGAACCAATCCTTATTATCCAGCACGAAGAAAATGAAGGCCCAGGGTATATTTACGACTGGGCTCGCCAATATAAGATTCCAATAAAAACCATCAACCCACAAACAACGGCATTGCCAAAGCTTGGCTTTCGTGGCGTCATTATTTTGGGAGGAATGATGAATGTGAAAGACCACAAAGCACTACCCTGGCTTACCGGCGAACTGCAATGGGTAAGGAAGACGATCGACCATAAGACCCCCATTGTCGGGATTTGCCTGGGTGCGCAAATCCTCGCCCACGCACTGGGAGCCGAAATTAAGCCAATGGAACAGGAAGAATTGGGCTGGCACTCCATTAATTGGACACTAACACAAGCTCTCACCATAGATAGGGTATTCCAGGCTCACAACTATTATTTTGACATTCCAGAAGGAGCCAAACGTTTGGCAAGCTCCAAACTCTGCCCAAACCAGGCTTTCTCCTACGGGAAGAATATCCTCGGTTTACAATTTCATCTGGAGTGGTCACAACATAAAGTCGCACAACTATTCCCAGAATATCTCCAGGAATACGAATCAAGTGTAAAAGACCACACGGCTAGCCGTGAGTTACTCTTTCAGTTGCTGAACAACCACTTTCTCTATAGAACAACAAAAAGTAAGAATTCCGAACCTTCACTCAGAAAGCAGGAAATCTATCTCAGCGACTAGTAAATTCTTCCTAGCTCCCCGAGTAAAATTTCATGCCTTACATATCAAATCATTTCTTTCATCCGAGTTCAGAGGTTTATTACCACGCATTATATATACTCCCCGTACAAGCCTTAGTTAAGTTGTTTTGAAAGCATACAAGGACAAAAAATTATTTTAAGTGGATACAGGGTGTAGGAAATCACACAACCACACCACACAACCCATCACATCCCCTCAAGAAAAACCCTTGAAACACATCACAGCAAAAAAAACGTTAAAAACGCGAAAAATAAGAAATTACTCTCAGTAGCTAGTAATTAATTCCTGAATTCACCCGGAATATAACTCCGCATTATCTCCCATAAATTTTAGCGGCTATCATTTTTAGGCCAACGCATCCTAACGAGCGCCACCGCCCAAAACTTGCTTTGGTTCTGTTTATCTACACAAGACTGTCTGTTTTCTTCAAGGAAGGTACGCATGAAAATTTTCACCCCCAAATTATTAACATCGATAGCGGCAGCCAGCCTGGCTCTTGGTTCCGCTACGACGGCCCTCTCCCAAGTGTCGGACAGCGAAATCAGTATGATCACGCTGACCTTTATGCAAAATATCGACATCGCTTTTGTGGATCCGGTAACCATCGCAGATCCCACCCCTGGATTTCCAGCTGTAGGTGAAGATACATTCTGCGTGGCCGGAACTGGCTTTAGCACTTTCAGTATTACTTTTTCGAATCCTGATCCCGGAGCACCAGGATTTGAGCTGCAGTCTGCAGTGGCTGGCGCTCCCCCAATTTTTTATGAAGTATTCTTTAAAAACGACCTTAGCCCAGGTTTCGGGGTACCTGTTGCACCCGAATCGCCCCTCCTAGGCAACCTAATCCAAACAAGCGTCTGCGCAGACCCTACCTCTGATAATGCAAAATTTAATATTGAAATTCCCTTTCCCGAATGGGATGGTAGAGAGAGTGAAGGCCCATTTACAGGCATGCTAGAACTCACCGTAGTCTCTGAATAAGCTCTCCACCCAGATTTACTATGAGCTGCTCCAGAATACATTTCTGGCGCAGCTCTCTATACATGCAATAAATATTGTGTCTGATTCATCTTCCAAATAAGGGGCTCACCTATTTCATTAGTGAGCTTATTCTTCGGCACATTAACAGCAGATCACTCAAAACCCATCAGAATTTAACGGTTATCACATTAATACCAAGGCATTCTGCCAAAACACCTTCGTCAATTAATCTCTTTGCTATTGGCCTCAGTGGAAACGGCGTAAATTTTAACACAAGAAAGTATTGGCAACTCTCTTCACGTTTAACTCTCTCGCATCATTTACCTCCAAAATTTACAACATCACTATGCCCGTACTATCCAATATGGATACGATATAAATACAGTTGCATAGACATTAAAGGGTGGCATTGATTTAAGTAGTATCAATCTCAAATTCAATCTCAAATTCAATCTCAAATTCAATCTCAGGAGAGAGTATAACCACTCAAAATACCCCCCTATGTATAACAGTGGCTTCTGCGCTTTTAGAAATGGCATTAGGATCTTTAGTATTACGCTTTCTAATTTTTTCACTCACCCAGTGCCCTGCTCTAGGCAGGGATATAGAATGGTATCCTGACCAGCCCAAACCAGGCGTTCCGGTATGGAAACAATATCCTCGTTTGCCATTCCATCTGGGTTATCCACAACATATAGTCGTACAGCCACTCCCAGAATACCTCCAAGATGCTCCAGAAAATTTTTATGCCTTTTATGTCTTAATATTTGACCTTTTAAGCTAGACCAAGAGATTCATTGCTATTAATTATATATCCCGACACAAACCTTAGTTCGGCCTTTGCAAAAGGACAAAAAATTACTTTATATGAATATAGAGCGCAAGTAATTACACAACCAGTCACGACCACCCCAAAGAAAAAATCTTCAAAACACACCACAGCCAAACAACGTTAAAAACGCAACCAACCAAAAATAAGAAATTACTCTCAACAGCTAGTAATTAACTCCTGAATCCACTCTCGAAACAACTCCACATTATCCACCATGAATTTTAATAGCTATCATTTTTAGGCCAAGGCCTCCCAACAAGCCACACCACCTAAAAATTAATTTTGCTCTATTGAACAACACAAGGTTATCTGTTTTCTTCAAGGAAGGTATACATGAAAAATTTTACCCCCAAAATATTAACATCCATAGCGGCAGCCAGCTTGGCGCTTTGTTCCGCTACGACGGCCCTATCCCAAGTGTCGGATAGCGAAATCAGCATGATCACGTTGACCTTTATGCAGAATATCGATATCGCTTTTGTGGACCCCGTAACGATCGCGGATCCCACCCCTGGATTTCCAGCTGTAGGTGAAGATACTTTCTGTGTTGCCGGAACTGGCTTCAGCAACTTTAGCATCGTATTTATAAATCCTACGGGTACAGGCCCAGACTTTCTTCTAGAGCCCGCAGTGGCTGGCACCTCCCAAATCATGTACCAAGTATTTTTTAAGAACGACACCTCCCCAGGACCGGGAATACCTGTTGCCCCCGGCATGGCCATTCCGGGAAACCCAATCCAAACAAGCGTCTGCGCAGCACCTGCCGATGATAATGCGAAATTTGATATTGAGATTCCCTTTCCCGAATGGGATGGCAGAGAGAGCGATGGCCCATTTACAGGCATGCTAGAGCTCACCGTGGTTTCTGAGTAAACTAACTCCACAACATAATTTACTATGCGTTGCGCCAGAATCTATTTGTGGCGCAACTCTCTGATAATGCACAGCAGGGATTTTATCGTCCTCTAAATTAAGATAACCTTCTTTATTCGTAGGTTATCTCCTGGTCTAGATTGACAGCTTTTCATTCTAGGCTCCCCAAAAAACTAACGGTTATCACATTTAAACCAAGGCACTCTGACCAGATATCTTTGTCGACTGGTCTCTTCGCGGTTAGCTTCAATGGAATTTTACAGCTTTTAACACAAGAGAACATTAGGTAACTCTTTTCATCTCTAAACCCCAGACATCCGCTTCCTCCCAAGCCTGCGACTTTGCTATGCCGGCATTTTCCGACCTGGATAGGGCATCAAATACAATCACATGGATATTAAAGGTTCATAGTGATTTAAATAGCATTAATAACACAATCTCTTCAAGCTCAACCTCAGGAGATAGCATAAACACTCAAAATACGGCCTATATTCATGGCAATGACTTCTGCGCTCTTAGAAATGGTATTAGGATTTTTAGCATCACACTTTCTAATTTGAGCACCAATTCTGTGCTCTACCCTAGAGAGTAGGCAATGGTATTCCACCCAGCCCAAACCAGGTATTCCTCCAAGGGAACAATATCCTCGGCTTGCCATTTCATCTGGATTGGTAACAATATAATGTCGTACGACTATTCCCCAAATACCTCCCCCAAGAGAGTGAAAAACCATACATCTAACCGTGACACACGCTTTAAGCTACTGATCAATCATCTTACTTTTAAAACAGCAAAAAATAGGCGGCCGGTCTTTGCTCAAACAATAGGAAATTTATCTCACTGGCTAGTAAATTCTTCCTAGACATCCGAGGAAACCTTCACACTTCTTTATAACTAAACCTTTATTCTTTTAAATAGAGTTAAGAGGGCTAACACTATCTATTATATAAATCCCAGCACAAACCTTAGCTAAGTGGCTGTCGAAGCATGCGAGGACAAAGCTTACTTTTTGCGGATACAAATCCGAATAGGGCGCAGGAAATTACACAACTACACAAACCATCACGATCACCTTTAAAGCAATGAAAAGCGTTTAAACCATACGGTAAGCAAATAACGTAAAAAACGACCAATAAAAAATAAGCAAATATTCTCAGCAGATAGTAATTAACTCCCAAATTCGACTCGAAAACATCTCAGTATCTTCACCTTTAAATTTTAACGGCTATCATTTTTAGGCCAACGCATCCCAACGAGCGCCACCGCCCAAAAATTGCTTTGGTTCTGTTTATCTACACAAGACTGTCTGTTTTCTTCAAGGAAGGTACGCATGAAAATTTTCACCCCCAAACTATTAACATCGATAGCGGCAGCCAGCCTGGCTCTTGGTTCCGCTACGACGGCCCTCGCCCAAGTGTCGGACAGCGAAATCAGTATGATCACACTAACTTTTATGGAAACTATTGACATCGCTTTTGTGGATCCGGTAACCATCGCAGACCCCACTCCTGGAATGCCTGCTACAGGTGAAGATACATTCTGCGTTGCCGGGTCCGGCTTTTCCGGTTTCAGTATCACTTTTTCGAATCCCGATCCTGCAGCAGTAGGATTTGTGCTACAACCTGCAGTGGCTGGCACCGCCCCAATTCTTTATGAAGTATTCTTTAAAAACGATCTTAGCCCAGGTTTGGGGATACCTGTTGCACCCGACTCACCCATCCTGGGAAACGTAATCCAAGCAAGTGTCTGCACATCGCCTGCTGATGATAATGCAAAATTTGATATTGAAATTCCTTTTCCAGAATGGGATGGGAGAGAAAGTGATGGCCCATTTACAGGCATGCTGGAACTCACCGTAGTCTCTGAATAAGTTCCCAGCTCAGAATGGGAAAATCGGGAGACCGATGGACCATTTACAGGCGTCCTATTGATCACAGTGGAATCTGAATAGGTTCTTACGCCCTACCTTATTACGTTTTTGCTACGCCAGAATTCATTGCTGGCGTAGCTCTATAAGAGTATGGAACATCGACATCTATAGCGACTAAGTGAAACCCTGCATTACATACAAGTTTTATACAAAAAAACCTAGATTTTTATCACAACCGAAACACTCCAATTAGAGCATTACTGCTGTTAATTCAACGCCAAATCAACACGTATTCGCAAAAGCGGCTAATAAGACAAAAACCCCACAGGAGTCTGATCACGGCTCTAAAAAATTCACACCCAACGACTCGCTTCATCTCTATGATTCCAGATAAATTCTCGATTCCCCAGCTCACCTATACCCCTATATCCCTATATCCCTATATCCCTATATCCCTATATTCCTATACTGACACAGTCATACCGCGTACAGAAATATTGATCAGTAAAATTTCGGTGGAATCATCAGCAACCCATGGGCAGGATGCTCAATACCTAACTCCATACGCTTTTTAAAACTCAGCGAGGATTTGCCATTGGTAGTCTTGCAAAGGCTTTCTTGCAATAAAATTTTCGGCTCATAGTGGCACCTTTTTATGCCTGGACACCATAATGACAGGGCCCTACCAAACCTCCTGCTAAGAACCGAGATTCATCTTGTGTTTTCTATAAAAATATCGACAGAGATATCCAACTAGGGAATTAACAATACACTCACCATAACCACAAAATCCCTTCAAATACATATTTTGATTTAGCTAGAATTGAGAAGGTAACAATTTCTTCTCAGCCGCTAGTAAATTTTACCTGAATCCACCCTGCGAGCAACGCTCAGCCAAGCCTTCCACTATCATTTTTAAACCAAGGTATTCTTGCCGTTTAATTTCACTCACGTTTACCTTAGGTAACGCCTTCAATACTAGCGCTCGCAGTATTGCTTTTAGTACAAGGAGGTTTCTTGTGATTTCATTCTCTTCAAAATCTATTCTATCTGCGATAGCCTTAGCCTTCGCACTTGGATCAGCCACTTCAGCTTTTTCCGCCACAGATACGGCTCAAAGCACGATCACATTAACATTTAGCGATTTCATTGAAATAGACAACGTGAACTCTGTAACTATTGCAGACCCTGCAGCCGGAAGTCCTGCGACGGGGTCAGATACTTTCTGTGTCGCAGGAAGTGGCTTTAATTTTTTTAGCATCACATTTTCCACTGATGACCCTGCCATTCCAGAGTTTCTTTTGTTGAGCAGCAACGGTAGCCTACCAATTGCATATCAAGTCTTCTTTGCTAACAACCCAACGGGGACAGCTATACAAGTCTTTCCCAATGATCCCTTGCCGGGGCAATCTATAGAGGCCAGCAACTGCTCTAACGATACCGCAAGGTTTGATATTGAAATCCCCTCCGCCGAATGGGAAAACAGAGAGTTCGACGGCCCATTTACAGGGGTTTTGATGATCACCGTGGAGTCGGAATAAATTCCTCAGTACCCCGTGGTATTTTAACTTACCTGCGCCAGAAGTCCTATCTGGCGCAGAACCCCAAAGTGATAATTACGATAGTGGCAAGACCCGAATCAAGCACAACTTGAAAAATTATACCTGAAGGAAATCAAGATATTCTCCTTCCGATAACCATAACGCATTCTTCAGTAGCCTAAGCAATACCTCCAAACCAATGCATCTATATTTTTTGCACCTTTACCAGCCCTGAATTTCACGCGAGGTTTAGTTATACCGGTATTTTACTTCATGTCGCCTAGGGTAAGTGCAATTGAGCTGGCATTTCCGAATGTGATTATTGCTGACAACAGGAACCACGCTTACGGATTCCGCATAAGAATGCCCATCAACGGACTTGGAGGCTTTTTGCAACCCCGAAAAAATAGATTTAATGCCTCTGGCATCATATTTCATACTACTGGAACAGAAACAAGATACGTACTTACAAGCAGTAATACTTATTACAAACTGAGCGTCTATATACGCCAATAAAACCCTTTATTTACAGCGCCATCCAGAGCGAAAATAACAAAAACTCACACCTTTAATCCCGAAGTGTAGTCAGAACCAGAAACCACCAAGAAAGAAGGTTTTAGCTAAGTTAAAGAACCCCTCCATACATGCCCCTGCAAAATCAAGAGCCTGCTTGGCCCGTGCTCTTCAATAGTAAATTCATTTCAAATACTAGTGAATTTTTCTCACTCCTAAAATATCACATCAAGGAGCAGTAATAACAGATCAAAAATAACACTTAAATCCACAATCCACAATCCACCCCCCAAATAATGAGAATTTATTCCTAACAACTAGTAATTTACTCTCTAATTCAAAAAAAAAATCAACTCCAGAAACAAATACGGCTAATATTTTCAGGCCAAATTAATCTCCGAGCATCTTATTTTAACTTGGCTTTCGCCACGTTCTTTTAGAGATAATGTTTTCAAAATAAGGAAGGTTGTCGTGAATATTTTTAACCCAAAACTTTTAACATCTGCAATTATCACCAGCCTGGCACTTGGAACAGCCACACCCGCACTATCTCAAGCAACCGATAGTGCGACAAGTATGATCACCTTATTATTTAATGAAGTGATTGATATTGCTAATGTTGACGCAGTAACCATTACGGACCCTATCTTAGGAACTGATGCTATGGGGTCAGATGCTTTCTGCGTTTCAGGCAGCGGATTCAGCACTTTTAGTATCACATTTGCCAATGCGGGTACAGACCCAGCTTTCTTTCTCCTGAGTAGTAATGGCACTCCAGAAATTCCATATGATGTTGGTTTTTCAAACAGCGTTACTGGACAAGGCACAATTGCTTTAGCTGGAGTACCTCTAACAGGAAACACATTGAACTCAAGCAACTGTATAAATGACAACGCCAGATTTGATATCTTCATCCCATTTTCTATTTGGGACGGCAGACAAGCCGATGGCCCATTTATAGGAACGCTCATGATCACAGTGGAATCTGAATAACTGCACTGCATAGAATTCTTTTATAGCCGCACCTGAAAAGCTCCAGTGTGGCTATAAAGCAAAACACACTTTCGATACACTACAAAAAGAAACCTAATTAAAAAACCACCTGGGTTTATTCTGAAGCACATCACAGCCTAATCCGCTGGCGCAACCCCTAGCCGTTCATTAACTGACTTGGCGTTTTCTATTACAGCCTTTTTTCTTGGGTGAGGATTTCGTCTTCTTAAGAGCTTCTCACCCTGGCTTGCGTAACTTTCTTTAAGCCTGTCTCTTTCGAAAGTATTAGCGTGGCAAACTGTTTGGTTTTCATTCCCCCTTTCCATAAAAGCTGCACCCCCCCTTTTTTCTGTGCCAACCTTGGATGGTATCCCTTTTCACCAGCACCGCTGATCAGCTCCCTATTGATGGTTGATTAACTTACGTATACAGCTATTCCTTTTTTCTCAAACCACTTTTGACAACACTGACATATTTACGAATAGCTCAGCTCTTTTTAGCGCTTACCCGCCCCTGCATTTTTTACTGGAAAGATACGAATAAAGCTACCTGTAGCCGGCCTCTTTCTCTACCTTGCCAACGGATACACCTCAGAAATTAAGCCAAGCCATACAAATTCAAGCAATAAAAAACGCCTAAAAATTTACTACAGAGAATATAACCTCTAAAGACGACTCAACCAAAAGCAAGAATTTCATCACAGCAATTAGTAATTTCCTCCCAATAACTAGTACTTTTTTCCCGAATTTAAGGAAAATTTCGCCTTGCGATATAACTCTAAAATTAAACAGCTATCATCTTCAGACCAAAGCATTACCACCAAGCTAACTCACTAACAACTGCCTTGGTGTTGCTTAGGATATAAGATTTATTGATTTTCAGCACAAGGATGTTTCTGATGAATTTTTTTCCCACCAAGTCATTGGTTTCTGTAATTTCACTTGCCGTGGCGCTCGGTTCTACTATGCCTGCGTCCTCTCAAATCTTCTCTAGCGCACAAAGTCAGATCACTCTGAGCTTTGTTCAATCTATTGATATCACTAATGTTGATAATCTCGACATCACCCCGGTGGGCACCAATGATGCGACCGCTGTGGATGATTTTTGTGTTGCCGGTAGCGGCTTCCCCACGTTTGGTATTACATTTGGTAGCGCAGCTGAACCCTTCATACTTGCGAACGCCAATGGCGTGCCGCTTGCGTATAATGTCGACTTCGCTAACAGCCTTGTTGGCACGCTTAACCCCGTAATGGCCGGTGTTGTCGTTCCAAACCAGACAATCCAAGTTGCTAGCTGCACTGCTCTGAATAACGCGCGTTTTCAAGTTACGATTCCAGCCTCAGAGTGGGTGCCCGTGCAAAATGAGGGACCTTTTATCGGCACCCTGTCGATTCTGGTTGCTTCCGAATAAAGTTTTAAAGCGCAGTAATTATTTAAAGTGCACACTCAACCATTTTAACTATTCTATTGCCTACGCCAGGATAAACGGCTGGCGTAGGCCATTCAAATCAGGCTTGGTTTCGGATAATAAGTGCAATTGGTAAAGGAGGACTCAGCTGGTTGAGTCGGCACCTCTCCCGACTAGGAGAAAGGCACTGATGAGCCACTAACAACTGAACGAGAACGAACGATACCAGATTTACAGCCTAAGAAAAGTCGGACACTCTCAGAAAGCAATAGCACAATTGTTAGAGAGGCATCCCTAGACGATCAGCCGAGAGCTACGACACAATATAGGCTTGTAAGGATATCATCCAGGGCAAGCACATTAGTTTGCAGAACTAAGGCGTCAGCAAGCGCATAAGGCATAGAAAGTGACTAATGGCCTGCGGCAACAAATAGAAACTCTAACCCGGAAAGAATTAAGTCTCCAGCAATCTGCAAGCTATTTAAAGAGACATACCGGTGTATCGTTACATCATGAGACGATCTACCAACTAATTTATTTAGATCAGGAAATGGTGGAGACTTATACAAGCATCTTCGGATTGCATCAAAACCTTATCGCAAGCGATACGGTAAGTATGATCGACGCGGAAAGATCAAAAACAAAGTATGCATAGATAATCGACCAGCTGTTGTAGACCGAATGAATCGGATTGGCGAATGGGAAGGTGATACCGTTATAGGCAAGGGGCGTGGCGGAGCCTTGCTGACTATGGTTGAGCGCAAAACGTTATTTACAGTTATTATTAGGTTTACTGGCAAACGATCAGACTTAGTGGCTGAAGCCGCCGTTAGCCATATGGTGAGCTCCAAAGATAAAATCAAAAGAATCACCTTCGACAATGTTCTTGAATTCGCTGGCCATGAAACGATTGCGGAGGGCTTAGAAGCTGATATTTATTTTGCTCACCCATACTCATCTTGGGAAAGAGGAATTAATGAGAATATTAACGGCCTCATTCGGCAGCATTTCCCAAAGGATACAGATTTCAATAAAGTAACAGGCGAGCAGGTTCAATTTGTAATGGATCGCCTAAACAGTAGGCCAAGGGCAAGTCTGGGTGGAAGGTCACCGAATGAGCTATTTATGGGACTGCAAGACAATCTTCTTACAGCATGAAAGCATTGCAGTTATTACTTAAAATCAGACCCTATTAAAAAATTAATATTTAATATTATCAATTAACTCTCTCTCGGACCATTTTCCACAAGTTACGCAGAATAGACTCCTGACATACTCTAAAAAAATGATGAAAGGGTTCCCGAGAACGCGATGGCAGGAATACCTATTCCCAAAGTAGACTTCAAGCAACCAATTGAACAGATGATAATGCCACTTTTGACATAGTCATCCCTGAAAATGAATGGGAGCCCAATCAAGCTTTCGCTTCTTTTACCCCCCCCAATTAGGCCACCTAGCCGTCATCTAAGCTCACAAAAAAACTCATCGAAAATAGGAAAACTTTCTCATAAGCGATAAGGCTTCACTTTAAACCACCAAATAATAGCTGGCAAAGGTCCAACCTCTGATTACTGACTATTCTTTTTATACCAAGGCATTTTCAAAATGAAAATTGTTTTTCGCTTTGGATTTTTCAACAGAAGCGTTGTTGAGTTTTAATGCAAGGAAGTATCTGATGAAGTTTCCCACCCCAAAGACTCTGATATCTGTAATTTCACTGAGCGTAGCACTTGGCTCATCTATCCCTGCGCTTTCCCAAGTCACAGATAGCGCGCAAAGCATGATCACCCTGTCGTTTGTTGAGTCCATTGTGATCGACAATGTCAACGACCTCAATATAACCCCAACAGGTCCCAACCAACCTGCTACAGGGCTGGATCTCTTTTGTGTCGCCGGTACTGGGTTCCAAACCTTTAGTATTACATTTGGTAGCACAACCATGCCTTTTGAACTTTCAAACGGCACCTTTATAGTTAATTACGACGTATTCTTTGACAACGACCTTTCTGGTATAATAACTCAGGCATTTGCCGGTGTACCTATTCCAGGGCAGATGATTCAGAATAGCGATTGCGCATCTGATAATGCTGCCTTTGAAGTCTCCATCCCTGCAGCAGAGTGGCAACCTGTGCAAAACCAGGGACCTTTTACTGGTATCCTATCGATAATGGTCGCATCAGAGTAATTTATTAAAAAAGCAATTAATTTTTCTCTTTTAAACAAGTGCTTACCAAGTAAGCTTCGAACGTTACCTACGTCAGGCCGACACCTGACGTAGGCTATAAAAACAACCAATCAAACCTTTCACTATCCCCCTCAGGTTGAATAACTCTTTTTACGATGTAAATTAACTAACTTGGCGACCCCCTCCTCCCCATCTAGTCTTAAAACACCTAACCCGATAAAAGCGGCATGGAATCAGCGCCCAAATCTTTGCACTGCACAAGAAATACCCCTAAGCGAGAGAAAAGATGACAGGCACTCATAGAGTTGGCAACAAATTCACCGCAGCAGTAGTAAGGAAACCCGGCAGCCCTTTCGTGTTAGAACAAGTGAGGCAAACCGAGCTACTTGAAAATGAAGTGCTGGTTAAAATCGTTGCCACCAGTATCTGCCAAACAGATATGATTGCCCGGGATCAGGACTATTTGGTTCCACACCCTATTGTATTAGGGCATGAGGGCGCAGGAGTGGTAGAGGCGGTTGGTGATAGCGTACTTAAAGTGACCCCTGGGGATCATATTGTCTTAACTTTTCTCTCATGCAGTAGTTGCAGGGAGTGTATTTCCGGCCACCCAGCCTGCTGCGAAAACTTTCGCGATCGAAGCTTCTCCGCGCATCGCATAGCTGGCAGCCACGCTCTTGCCGATCAACAGGGAGGGACGCTTAACGACCGCTTCTTTGGTCAGTCTTCCTTTGGCGAGTACGCGGTAGCCAATGGGCAAAACGTAGTTAAGGTGCGCAAAGATACTCCCCTGGCGCTATTGGGTCCTTTAAGGTGTGGCATTCAAACGTGTGCCGGCACCGCTTTAAATTCACTCAAGGTGAGCCCCGGTTCGAGCTTTGCTGCCTTTGGGGCAGGCGCCGTGGGTTTGGCTGCAGTGATGGCCGCATCGGCAACGGGTGCCACTACGATTATCGCTGTGGATATCCTTCCCTCAAGGCTGAAACCGGCAATGGAAGTTGGCGCCACCCACACAATCGACAGTACTCAGGGCAAGGTTGCAGAAAAAATTAGGGCAATTACCGGCAAGGGCGTGGAGTTTGCCCTTGACGCCACAGGAATCCCCACAGTGATCAATACCATGATTGACTGTTTGCGCAGCCGCGGCGAGGGAGCGATTATCGGTCTTTCGAAACCCGGCGAGAAGCTCACTCTGGACCTCATGGACCTGCTGAACCAATGCATTCGGCGAGGTGTGGTTGAAGGAGACAGCCTACCGGATCAGTTGATTCCCACTATGGTCGACCTTTATATGGCCGGCCGCTTCCCATTCGATAAGCTTATAAAGTTCTACGATTTCTCTCAGATTAACCAAGCCGCTGAAGACAGCGAGAAGGGGTTAACTTTAAAACCTGTGGTGCGGTTTTCCTAGCGCCACTACCTAGGAACCTCTTGAAACAGACAATATCACCAGGTGCTTCTCATATACTTGAGAGGGTGCTCAAGCATGAATGAAACGCCTCATGCCACAATGAACATTGAATATATTCTCGCATTTGTAGCTGGTTTTGCTGAGGCTGCCTGTGTTTTGGGCTTGTTTACCAGCTTTACCACATTTATCACCGGCACAATTGTGCTCTCAATTACCGACTTTGCCAGTAACAATCCAAACTACATTATCAAGCTATTTATTCTCTCAGCCTTTATTTTCCTGCAAATTTTTTGGATCTATCTCATTAAGATTTTGAACAAGCAAAAAAGGAATGCAGTAACTGTCATGCTGTTTATAGAGAGTTGTTTGATGTTTTTATTTTTCATTTTGGGCAGCTATGTGGGAACACTCACGTCACCCTACGCTGCAAATACTTTCTTGGTTTCTTTCTTCGCGGTTGCCGCCATGTCTCTACACAGCACCATCTTTTTCAGGGTGCTCAATAAAAAAGCGCCTACTCACTTTATGACAGGCAATTCCACCAACCTCTTCGCTGCCGCCCTTGAAATGCTGGACAACCATCGAGCATACAAAAGCATTGGGGAAGCGCCATATCCACAGGCATCTACCAAGGCAAAATATTATTTCGGGGTGATTTTTTGCTTTATCTTTGGTGTAACGCTTGGCACTGTGGGTTACAAGTTGTGGGGATTTCCCTCTCTCTTATTGCCTGTATTGCTGGTTTTACTGACAGCCCTGTTAAGCCTGAAAGCAGAAAGGCCTCCCACCGCGACTTCCTGATGCCCTGGGAGATGGCCAGGGATATCCACCAGAAAATACTGGAGAGGCGCAGGGAAAAATAGAAGACTATGCCCGAAAACCTCTCCCATTAGCCTAGAGCGTATCGAAGCCCGAGTTATTCCGCTGAACAGGTAATTCTATTCTCAAAACAAACTCCACCCCGTGTGGAGCAGGTTTCAAGCAACTTGCCTTTTGCCTCTACTTCTGAAAATCCCTTGGAGTGCATTCCACCAGCGCGTACATCTTTCATATAGCAGGCCCATCGGGGGCGCTCCTTCACTGGCTGGAGAACCACATCAGGATGGGTATTTTTAGACTGTGCTTCAACCGAAGCCTGCAAATCCAGAATCAGATCCTGCATAGAGCGGATATCCTTGCGCAACCTGGCAACCTCTTTTTTGAGCTTGCGCATTTCAGCCGCTTCTTCATTTTCATTCTTCAGGGCATGGACTTCTCTGCGAAGTTTTACCACCTCTCTTTTGATCTCGTGGATGTCTTCAGCGGCGCGATGGTTGTCGTGGGCCAGTAGCGGGGTGGAGAAAAGAGCGAGGGAAATCAAAAGGGGCAAACTACGCATGGTCTTACTTCCAGTAAAATTTCTTATCACAAGTCAATATGCTGGGAGGAATATAGCGCAGATAACCTTAACTCAAAATGAATCTTATCGAGGGAGGGTGTCAGCTAATCTCAAGGGGTTAAGCCCTATAAGAAAAAAGGCGAACCGAAGCTCGCCTTTTCGATAGTAACTTTTGATTGACTTAATCAACCGCCTGTTAAGCTGCGCACCATACTGATCATAACCCCCGCCGCAACCGCAGAGCCAATCACCCCAGCCACATTCGGGCCCATGGCGTGCATCAGCAAGAAGTTGTGCGGATTGGATTCGAGTCCTACTTTGTTGGATACCCGCGCAGCCATGGGCACGGCGGACACACCAGCAGAGCCAATCAAGGGGTTCACTTTGTGCTTGCTGAAGACATTCAGCAACTTTGCCATCAGTACGCCGGCGGCGGTACCAATCGCAAAGGCGACGATACCCAGGGCGAGAATACCCAGGGTTTTTGGGTCCAGGAATTTATCCGCGGCCAGTTTGGAACCTACCGAAAGCCCCAGGAAAATCGTGGTGATATTGATCAATGCATTCTGGGCGGTATCCGAGAGGCGAGCCACCACACCGCACTCTCTCATCAGGTTACCGAAACAGAACATGCCCAGCAGTGGTGCAGCCGCCGGCAGGAACAGGGCAACCAGAATCAACAGCAGCAGCGGGAAGGTGATTTTCTCACGCTTGCTCACGTGACGCAGCTGGACCATCTCGATTTTACGCTCTTGCTCTGTGGTAAGTGCGCGCATAATGGGTGGCTGGATCATAGGCACCAATGCCATATAGGAATAGGCTGCTACCGCAATCGCACCGAGCAGATCCGGGGCCAGTATGCTGGAGACATAGATCGCCGTGGGTCCATCCGCACCACCGATAATTCCGATGGCCGCCGCATCGGCGATAGAGAAATCCATAAGGCCCGCCGCGGAGAGCCCAACGGCACCCAGTACTGTGGCAAAAATGCCGAACTGGGCGGCGGCGCCCAAAAACAGAGTGCGCGGATTGGCGAGCAACGGGCCGAAGTCCGTCATGGCCCCCACCCCCATAAAGATCACCAGGGGTGCGACACCCGAGGCGATGGCCACGGAGTAAAAATTGTACAACATGCCGTTATTGAAACCGGCATCCTTGGCGAACTCCGCAGCCTGCACCTGTATTGCCGCCGGCGCACTCCCCAAGGCAGCCTTTAAATCGCTGAGGCTGGCCCCACTATCGAGCCCCAAAATTTGGGTCATTTGCCCCAGAATTGCGATATTCCCCTGAGCCAGCGCGGTCTCGGCCGCGGAGAGCGCCAGGTCCGCGCCTGGAATGTTTGCCAGAATGCCGCCAAAGCCAATGGGGACTAGTAATAGCGGCTCGAATTTTTTGCGAATGGCGAGAAACAATAGCCCTAATCCCACCAGGATCATGACCAGCTGTCCCGGCGTCATTTGTGCGACGCCGGATGACTGCCAAAGACTGATTAAATTATCCACTTGCGACTCCTACCTCAGTCTAAGCGATGGACAGCAGGGCATCACCCACCGCCACGGAATCGCCCTCTTTTACCGCCACACTGGCAATACTGCCCTTGCGTGGCGCACTCACTACGGTCTCCATCTTCATGGCTTCAAGCACAATAATGGCCTGCCCTTCGGTGACTTTATCACCGGGCTTCACCATGACTTTAAAGATATTACCGGCGAGGGGCGCATTGACCGGCTCACCGCCGCTAGCCGGGGTAGCCTGCGCAGAGCCGGCCACCGGAGTGGTGGCAGCAGACGCTGGGGTTACATTGGTGAGGTCGCCACCATCGGTCACCGCAACGGTATAGCGCTGCCCTTCCACGGTGACCGTATAAATCTCTTCCCCATTTTCATTTTTCACCGCGGCATTTTCCCTGCCGGTGGGCACAGGCTCAAAGGCATCGGCATTGCCGCGATTTTTCAGAAACTTCAAACCGATCTGCGGAAAGAGTGCATAGGTGAGCACATCGTCGATCTCGCCTTCCCCCTTGGTCAGGGCAATATCCTCTGCCCCGGCTTTTTCTTGTAGCTCCAGGGCGAGCTTTTCCAATTCGGGCGCAATCAAGTCCGCAGGGCGACAGGTGACTGGCGCTGCGCCTTCCAATACGCGCACCCGTAATTCCTCATTCACCTCGGCGGGGGTGGCTCCGTACTCACCTTTCAATACCGCAGCGGTTTCTTTGGAGATCGACTTATAGCGCTCCCCGGTTAGCACGTTCAAAACCGCCTGGGTACCAACAATTTGTGACGTGGGGGTAACCAAAGGAATAAAACCGAGGTCCTGGCGAACGCGGGGAATTTCTTCGAGTACTTCATCCAGGCGATCAGCGGCACCCTGTTCGCGCAGTTGGCCCTCCATATTGGTGAGCATGCCGCCGGGCACCTGTGCTACCAAAATGCGCGAATCGACACCCCTGAGGGAGCCTTCGAATTTCACATATTTCTTGCGCACCTCGCGGAAGTACGCCGCAATCTCTTCGAGCAAATGAATATCCAGGCCGGTATCCCGCTCGGTGCCTTCAAGGATGGCGACCAGAGACTCGGTGGGACTGTGGCCGTAGGTCATGGACATGGAACTGATCGCGGTGTCTACATTGTCGATGCCCGCTTCGATACACTTGAGTGCGGTAGCCGTGGAGAGACCGGTGGTGGCATGGCACTGCATGTGAATGGGGATATCCACTGCGGCCTTCAGGCGCTTCACCAGATCATAGCCCTCGTAAGGGCGCAGCAGGCCGGCCATATCTTTAATGGCAATAGAGTCCGCACCCATATCCTCTATCTGGCGTCCCAGGTCCACCCACAGGTCCATGGTGTGTACCGGGCTTACGGTATAGGAGATGGTGCCCTGAGCATGCTTGTTCTGTTTCTTTACCGCAGCCAGCGCCGTCTTCAGATTGCGCATATCGTTCATGGCATCGAACACGCGGAAGACATCCACGCCGTTAACCGCGGCACGCTCGACAAACTTTTCCACGACGTCATCGGCGTAGTGGCGGTAGCCCAAAATATTCTGACCGCGAAACAGCATTTGCTGCGGTGTTTTGGGCATAGCTTTTTTTAGCTCGCGAATACGCTCCCAGGGATCTTCACCGAGGTAACGAATACAGGCATCAAAGGTGGCACCGCCCCAGGACTCCAGCGACCAGAAGCCGACTTGATCGAGTTTTTCCGCAATCGGCAGCATGTCGTCCAAGCGCAAGCGCGTGGCGAACAGTGACTGGTGGGCGTCACGCAGGACTACATCGGTAATCCCCAATGGCTTTTTAACCTCAGTCATGGGTTCTCTCTCTCGGCAGAAATTATTAGGTGTTGTTCAGAAGCGAAAATGGGCGGCTAGCGTTTTTTTCGATGTTGATCGATCGCGCCCTTGATGATGGCATGCAAACGGGCGTTGTCATCGGCGCTGGTATTTGGCGTTGCGGTGATGGGCTCCGCCTCAGGGAAGTGTCGGGTAATAATCCGGGACATAATACTGGTGCCTATTACCAGTAGCAGCAGGAACGTAAAAACAATTCCCATGCCGAACAGGGTAATGTCCAACCCCTGCTGTAAAAGAGTGTCTTGCACTGTGTATCCCCCTAAACCAACAGAGGTTAAAAACGCCCCACTTGGCGGATTTCTCTCGTGCTGGTAACCGTTTGATTTTTGAGTAACGGATTATCGCCGCCACCCCTTCCGCACACTTTGCTGCTTCACCATAGCCAATTCGGTTTAAGCGCCGATTGTGGAATATTCGCAGCGTCAGAGCGCTGTGCTTTTTTCCCGGAACTGCCGTTTCCACGGTTGGCAACACCTTCTGGCTCGGCAATCTAATTCTCATACCGGGCAATTACAACCATCTTGGGAACCCCATTCCCATAAGTTGCAATACTATCTGCTGTCAGAAGGTTTTTCGGCAGCACGGAAGCGCACTCGATTTCCTATTATCAATACAAGTTGCTTTTAAAATCAAACACTTAATGGTTTCAGTGGCAACGGTGGCATACCGATCAACGTGCTGCTATTCGGTACAATTACTCCATTAACAGAGTTCGGACCTCCTACTAAATACACTGACTGAATGATCACTCTTACGGAATAGCAGCGACTTGCTGATAGAATATGCGCCAATCATCCCTCTACTTTTTCTATCTCCAGCTTTATGACCGATAAGACAATTTCTCTACAGCCGAAGATTTACCAGGCCCCGATGGAAGGCGTCATCGACCACCACGTGCGCAAGCTACTCTCGGCTATTGGTGGGGTCGATATCTGTGTAACCGAATTTGTGCGGGTCACCGATACACGCCTACCCCGTCGGTTATTCACCCGGTTGTGCCCGGAACTACTGGAAGGCGCCGCCACCGCGAGTGGTGTTCCAGTGCGCTTGCAATTATTGGGCGGCAACCCCGAGTCTATGGCAATTAACGCAATAAAAGCCGTGGCTGTGGGGGCCAAAGCCATCGACCTGAACTTCGGTTGCCCGGCCAAGTCGGTTAACAACAGCGATGGCGGTGCCTGCCTGCTGCAGAGCCCACACCGAGTGGAAGCCATTGTCGGCGCTGTGCGCCGGTCTGTGCCGGAAAATATCCCAGTAACCGCAAAAATCCGTTTGGGCTTCAACGACCGCGCCTCCTATATGGACAACGCCCAGGCCGCAGCCGCCGGTGGTGCCAATGAACTGGCAGTGCACGCACGCTCAAAGGTGGATGGCTACAAGCCACCGGCCTATTGGGAATATATCGGCGAGATTCGCGAGAAGCTGGACATCCCGGTGATCGCCAATGGCGATATCTGGACACTGGCCGAGTTCCAGCGCTGCCGCGAACAGACTGGTTGCCAGGCATTTATGTTCGGCCGCAGTCTGCTCGCACGGCCCGATCTGGGGCTGCAAATCAAGGCCTTCTGCGCTGGGGAGGCATATCGGCCCATGGCGTGGCCACAAATCGTCGAGTTACTCTGGGGGTACTATCAAACCACCCGAGAGATTTATCCCGCCAAATATTTAGGCAATCGTATCAAGCAGTGGCTCGCCTATCTAAAACTCGCCTTTCCGGAAGCCCAGGTATTTTTTGAAAAGGTCAAACGCCTGCGGGAGGCCGAGGCCATTGAAGCCGTTTTTTTCCAGGAATTGGAGTCCCCACAGGTAATCGCTAAGCGGAAAACGTTTGCTGCCGCTTAATAGCGGCTGCAGAGTTCGTTAAAGCTCAGACGTTGATTGGCGGCTCAGGTAGGCCGGGTTGAAATACTTCTCCGGCAAATTATGAGCCTCGACAATGTCGTAAATAACCCGTGTCTTGATGCCAGTATTGATCGTATCCTGCAACAGCATTTCTGCCACTACCTGCCGCCCTTCCCTTTGGCCTGGGGTAAAGTGCGAAATCTTCGCCAACTTACCGGATTTCAGATACAACTCTGCTTTTACTGGAAAATTATTCTCGCTATTCAGCCACAAATTAATGTGCTGATAACTGGCCCCTTTGGTTTTGGCGGTAAGATTCAGGCAATTCACCAACTGATCTTGTAAAACTTCCTGCCCGGCAAAAGCCCCCTGATAGTCCTCACTCCAGGCGAGTGTAGCCACATCCCCCACCGACGCACTGCCCAGCAGTTTTTGCATGGGAGTAATCCGTATGGGGCGGCGGCTGTGTGGCATCAGCATCCAATAGTTGTCCTGCAGCATTAACATTTTGGTGCCCTCTTCTCCCTTGCCTTTAAAGACCACCAATGACTTGCGTTGTGGTTGGATGTACACATGGTATTTATCCATACTAGCCAGCTCGCCATTTTTGTAGACCTGCACCTCTGTCACTACCCGCGCGGAATTCTCATGCAGACGGTAAAAGTCGGCTTTGGCAAGCATGGCTTCCACTTGCTGCGTGGTGTAATTAATTTCGCTACTGGCCCCGCTTTTGGTAATTAGTGGGTTGGCCAATGCCATGGGTACTACTGCTATTACCAGAGTGATACCCAGCGGCTTCCAAATGTTTTTTATTTTCGCTAATTTATACATGGACTAATGACTCTGTAATTGGCTTGTTGACACCTGTGCGTGCCACCATAAAGGAAGACAAAACACAGATTGTTGCGACAGCCAGTGAGATTATCCAAGCCAAAATCACTGAGAAATACACCACCAGAGGATAGCTCTCAGTTTTACCTGGAGGGGGCGGCATAGTGACGTCAAACACCATCAGGCCCACACTCACCGCACCCGCCAGCAAGATGCCTACGATCGCACCCACCAGGGACAACACCAATGCCTCCAACACAAAACCCAGCAGTAATTCAGTGCGAGACGTTCCCAGTGCCGAGAGAGTACCGATCTCGCGAGTTCTCTCGGTAACCGACATCGCCAGGGTGTTAAAGAGAGAGACAAAAATTACCACCGCCATAATCACACCCATCAAACCAAAAATTCGGTCGTATAGGCTTTTTACTCCTTGGTAGAAGAAGGCACGATCCTCCCAGGTGGTAATTTGCAACTCTGGTGTCTGCTCAGCCAGACGCGCCTTTAATGCTTCAGTATCCTCCAGATCGTAGCCGTACAGGTGCAGGGTGCTGACCTTTTTACTATTTAGAATAAATTGGGCGGAATTTATCGAGAGATACACCTGACGCTTATCTAAATCAGGAACGCCCGTTGCAAAAACACCCTGTACTTTAAAATCCAAGGCGTTTAAAGCTCCATCTACGGTGGTTGACATCAGGGTGACATAATCCCCCCTTTTTACATTAAGATTTTTAGCCAGATCCTTACCCAGCAGGATCTTCGGATCATTAGGGTCTTCATTTTCTCTCAGAATGCCACCTTCGGTCATATTCAAAAAAGGCCCTTTTACCCGAAACTCGCTCGGTAAAATTCCCTGCGCCAAAAATATGGTCGACTTCTCGCCATTGGAGATCAAGCCATTTAAGTAGATACGCGGTTGCACCGCCTTTACCTGGCTATCGGTCATTAAGTGTTTTCTCAATTCATCCGAATTTTCCAGACCGTTTTGCAATGGGTACTCTTCATCACTACTGAAATATCCCGGCCGGGTAAAGACCAGATGCCCCTCGCTGCGCGCTGCACCTTCTTTCAGGGATTTATAGGTGTAGAGACCAAAGCCTCCGGAAGTCATCAAAGCCATCACCACAATAGAGACAATAGCAACGGTCAAAAGGCTGCGGCGGCGATTACGCAATAAATTCAACACTGCCAGTTTTAAGCGGCGCATGGGGCTTCCTCCTGCAAAATCACACCGTCTTGTAAATTCATCACTCTGTCACAGCGCCGGGTCATCCGATCATCGTGGCTGGCCACAATAAAGGTCGTTTTCTGTTCGCTACCCAGATGTTTCATCAATTCAATAATCTGTTGAGCCGTTACACTATCCAAACTGGCGGTGGGCTCATCGGCAATCACCAACTTGGGCCTGTGTACCAATGCACGAGCTATCGCCACCCGTTGTTGCTGACCACCGGAGAGACGATCGGGCCGATATCGGGCAAATTCTACCAAACCCACATGATCCAACATCTGTATTACCCGCTGTTTTACCTCTGCAGAAGCCACCCCATTGAGCTGTAACGGGTAGGCGACATTTTCAAAGGCACTCATCACGGGTACCAAGTTAAATTTTTGAAAAATAAACCCCATCTGAGTGCGACGTATCTTCATCGCCTGCTGGTAGTTTCGGGTCATTAACTCACCGGCAAAGTGCACCGCACCGGAGTAATCCTGATCCAGCAAGCCACAGATGTTCAGCAGAGTGCTCTTGCCGGAGCCAGAGGGCCCACACAGGGCTACCATGTTGCCGGGGCGAATGGCCAGGTTGACGTCTCGTAAAGCCTGGTGTTCTATTTCACCGGTCTTATAGGTCTTTTCTATATGTGTCAGCTGCAACATCGATCCTGCTCCAATTCCTACTACTGATTCCTACTACTGATCCTTATCCGGCTGACAAAGGGGCAGCGCCCCTCTTGTCTTGGCCTCTGCCTGCCACTCACTTTTCAGCTCAGACTTTTCTCCCAAATCCGCAGCCTCCAGGGCGCCACAGTAAATCCAGCTCACCGCCTGTACCGGCATATGCGACAGTCGCGGATCCCCCATCAACTCACCATAAAGCTCAAAACCACGATCGAAAGCATTGAAGAAAGCGGGCACCTTGGTAAACGTGGTTGCCGCAATCCCTTTAAAAAGCAAGTCACGAGGCATTCCCTTAGCCGAACGCCCTGGATTCTCTAGCTCCTCCAGCATCCGCAGGGCCTTGTCCATACGGGCAATACCATTTTCCGCATAGCCCACCTTCTTCCACGGAAGCCAGCTCTCCTTAGCCATCAACGTCTCACTGGCCCCCAGGTAAAACAAGGCAGCCGGATCTGTGGGGTTTTTCTGCTGAGCGACTTTAAAAGCTTCATAAGAAGCCTCAATGGCATCCCCACCCTGCTGCGCCGCTTTGTTGTAAAGCCCTTCCAGCTGCGCATCCAACGTGGCAAAAGCGAAAGTTGTCATGCCCAGCTGAATCAGTACCGCTGCGAAAATTTTCTTCATGTTTTCTTTCCTTGCGTTCAGGTTGAGCGCAGATTAGCGCTGGTTATGGAGGCGGTCTCGGCCGTGTGATAAAGAGCAGAGGAAAGGAATAAACGGAAGTTGTTGAGGATGAATGGTATTAAAAATAGAGAATAAGCAGTAAATAGCGAAACACAAACGACAGTGCGAGAGGCTAATCCCAGGAAGGTGGTACAGTAGAACTGATTTGTAAATACTGCTTTAGAGTAAAGAATTCAATTATTTTAAACACCTACTACAATAATGCCGGATTAAAACCGTTTAAAGGGCAAGCCTACACTCACCCATCTCGGATTCAATGAAAACACCAGGCAACTGACATGTTCAATTACTTTCCGCTGCCAACTCGCTAATAAAATCAAAAGCAGAAAATTCAGGATTGTTGAGTAATTTTAGGTTCTTAACCATTTCTGGTGACAGATAGGGCTTAGTCGTGAATAGAAATTGATCTACCCCAGCCGGCGCTCCTGCCGAAACTTTAGAAGAATAGAGATTCCATACGTTATAAACTGAGAGAGAGCCCTGGGCTTTTAACCGTTTGTCTATCGCATTCATAATCAGCATTCCACACTCATAGTGAACGCGTGGATTCTTACGTGATACATCTACGTAAACTGGATTCCCCTCCAAGCTAGCAAGGCAATTTTTCTCTGCCTGCTTAATTTTCTGCGACAAGAAACCTTTGGAAATGATACTCTCGAATGCCAAGCCAGCAAAATAGTCGGCCGCCCCCTCATGTAACCAGGATTCAGCCGTATCGCTAACATCGGCACCCTCCCTCTGATACAGATGGGCAACTTCATGGGAAAAGAGCCAAAACAATTCATCAACATCAATGGCTTCAATAACAGCCCCCTCACCATACCAATGCATAAATATCTGACCGGGCAAAGTTCCACCTTGATGCCCAGCTCGACCATCGTCTGTTGAGCTGTAAGAAGCAAACAATGCTGGCCTATAACCAAGTGCACCCATTTTATCGGCGAAGAAATTCATCAACTTTGGCAACTGAATACTCATTTGGTGCTTGAGTTTCTCTGGCAGGCGTTCATCAATCACACTAACAAAATGGTCGCTCTGTATCGGTTCTCCAGAGCCAATATAGACCTTACTCCCCTCATCGAATGCCTCCCATTCAACGCTTTCCTGATAGATCTTACCATGCAAGATAATATTATCAGGCTCAGGGGCAGCTATCGATAAATGCCACTGATTCAGGCTAGATTGACAAGATTCCGCGCAAGCAAAAAACCTTCCCGTATGCAACAGATAGCCTCCATCCGAAAATGGGGAGAAAGGGGCGTATTCTTTGGGGAGAGCAGTATACGTCGGGGTAAGATGAAAGGTAACTTCGGTAAATGCACTACCGTCTCTACGGTACACACTTTCTCCCTCGCCATCAAACTCAAACCGATACCTTTTGGAAGTAGACACCCAGCGTTTGATTCTTGAGTTATCGGGAGAGCTTTTAAAAACAAGCCTCTTTATTGGCTTTTCTGACACAAAGGTCACAAACCAGTTACTATTTTGCTTCTTTTCCAGCTTGGCACTTATATTATAGGCAACCGCCATTGAACTACTCCCTAAACACAACCATGCTGCAGCCATAGAAAATGCGAGAGTTCTTATACGACACAATGTTGTAACTATCATTTTTAACCTTATCTACAATAAACTGGCATCCTGAATTTTCGAAAAAGCCTTCAATATTTTTTTAGCATTATATCCATGAATGACCTCCCCATTAACAAGCAAAACAGGAACACCTCTTCCACCTAAGCGATCATACTGAGACCTACCCTCTCGAGATTTATCAATATCATACTCATAAAATGGTATATTGTGTTCTCTCATCAATTCACGCGACTTTTGGCAGTAACCACACCATTCGGTAGCATAGAGAACAACCTTTCCAGAGTGCGCCGAACTGAAATCCGGCGGTGGGTTGAGGTAGCGCTCAATGGAATCCCACTTCTGGAAGACCATTAAAGCTACAGCTAATAGTAAAAGGTTTCTCATATATCTTCAGCCGAGTATGGACCAGAAAATAAACACAAGCCACACCATCAAAAACCCACCCTTCAATGATTAATTCGATTGCATTTTTTAGCAAATTAAGCGCTCACAAAGCCATAAAAATCACCCGAACCTTCAAGCTTTGACAGTAGAAATATATAAATAATTGAAGCTATAAACTGTACAATAAGATCAAACCAATGATCGGCCATACCATACCCATGCGGAATCTGTCACCCCCCATTCCAAATACACCAGAAATGCATCCGAATCTTCCTGTTCACACTTTATTTTTATCTTCATACTCCCACCAGAAATATAATCATATAAATACTTGTTAAAACTTCAACCCGCGAACACATATACCAATTGAAAACAGTCAAAAATGAAGACAGCCCTCACTACCCCCCCTATATACGACACCATTGCTGACAAAGCAACATCTAAAGCAGAGGGGCAAACAAAACTATGATGGCGCAAACCTCCAACCACAACTTTTAATGGATTTGATACAAACCTAACCAGGAAGCATATAACTATCTGGGCTGCACTCTCAAAAAACCTACCCAATCCCTTTCGAATCATTAGTTAAGACCAAGAATAGAACCAAAGAAACCCAAGGCAGGAAGGCACAACCAAAGAGAACTATTTTCATCTTAGAAAAATTTGAGTCTAAGAAAGGCACAAGAAAAGGAGATGCGAATAGACATAAGGTCACTACACCTCCAACAGTAGGCACCAACTCCATCGGTACAGTTCTTTATAAAAGCAGAAAAATCCACATAATTATGCAAAACACTCTCTATAACAGCAAAAATAAACAGATCAATACACGAACAGGCTGCCGCTACAAGAGAGCTGTCCCAGAAGACGTAGGGCATGGATTTTATGATGGCAGAGCTTCACAACCTGAAAAGGGGGCTATTGCCCCCTTTTCGTTTGCCGGAATTCAGGTAGCTAAATGTGACTAAAGAAATTAACTATCGACTACTTTAATTTTTGATTTCCCATGCTCACTCACAACATCCCCATAAGTATCAGCCCTTGGGCCACTTATTTTCCGCACATCTTCATAGAGTCTCCAGCGCCCCACAAACTGGTCTTTTTCGAATTTAGTAATCAAATATCCCGCCCGATTACCTTTGCGGAATTTCATATGAGGGTTCTTCTTTAAGGCTTTCTCTGTACTGCGGTTGTCAGCGACTTCATACCAGAGTGCGCCGCCATCGCCACGGGTAAGTGAGGGCGCAGTTATTTCGACCGCAACATTATCGCGGCCGGCACTGTAATCACTGGCAAATGGATCTAAAGCTAAACCAGCTGCCATCGCTTTATGCAAACCTCCCGATAGTACAACAACATTGTTATTCAACTCCGCAAAGAGCTCCAGCAGCCATTGGTGAGATTGCGGGTAAGCTCGCCAGGCACTGGGTGAATAATTATCCCACCACTCAAAGACTGGTGCTCCCGAGCAGACAATGCGCCAACGTGCTGTTGATGTACGAATAGCCTGTTCGAACCAGACGGCCTGTTCCTGACCAATAATACTGCGACCGGGAAAGTCGTACTGTTCAAAGATTGGCTGACGCTTCCTGAGGTTATCCGGCATATCTTTGATCGGCACATCGCGATCATAAAAACACATATCCAAAAAGAATATATCGGCCAGTTCACCATAAGGCACAGAGCGCCATATTCGCTTGGGGGCAATATACCGGATGGGCATCCACAGAAAGAAAGTTTCCACGGCAATCTCCATCGCCTCATGAAAATCTGCCCCATTTATTGCTGGCCCTTCTCGCCAAACACCATTTCTTAAATCGCCATCATCCCAGATTACCATCCAGGTATGTTTTTGGTGCGCCTGCTGTAAGAATGCATCCTTCCTAATCTCGGAGTAGCGGGCTCTATAACTCTCACGGTCATATTTAAAATCGGAGTAACCAAACTTACGATAATCACCAGAATTGGAGGAAGCGTAGGAGTAATCCCCAAGATGAATCACCGCATCAATATTTTGCTCTCTTTCCACCATATCCCGATAGCCGACAAACTCACCGTGTTCAAAGTGCGAACAGGATGTCACGATAAATTTTAGGGTATCGGCAGCCGTACTATTTTGTGGCGCAAGTTTTAGCCGACCAACAGGTGAAATCTGATCTCGGTATTTAAACCGATAAGCATAATTTCGGCCATAGTTCAACTCGGTTACATCGAGCTTAACAGTAAAATCTTTTGATTCATCGGTTTGCGCATAGCCAGTTGACACGATCTGCTCAAAGGCATCATCCAGCGCAACTTCCCAATACACCAGCGGTGTTTCTTCCTCAGTAGTTACTCTGGTCCAAATGATCGCGGATTTCTCGGTTGGATCACCGGAGGCCACACCGTGTAAAAAGTGTTCTGAATTGCTGACTGCCCCCGTATATTCGTATCTTTTTCCAGCACTATTCGCCCAAGCCGATGGCGCCATAGCAGATACTGTCAATAGCCCACCCCATTTTAGTAAAGTCCGTCGATCTATTTTCTTCATAAGTTTATTCATTCACCAGAATCTTAGAATATTGCCCAGCAAGTTAAACAAACCCACATTACAGGGAAGTGACATCCATTAAAAACTTTAGCTTTACCAGCACAACCAACTCACCCCAACCACACAACAAAGCAATGCTAGACATTTCCTTTTAAAGGACACCGCTAAAAACTCGGCAAACAGCTACAAAACAACGCTCAAAAGGAGACGATGGAAAAAACAGGATAAGTAAAAACAAAGAATTAACGATATAGAGGGCAGAAAAAGCCCTAAAGAGAATATAAAAACCCTATAGCTACCAAAGCGACCCAGGATTTATTACATAGATAAATCCACCAAAAAATCTTGTTTAGTTTTTGAGAGAAAGCAATCTAATTCTTATCCATTGAACGACCACCGACTCATAACCTCAGGAAAACTCCTGCTTTTCCATCCATGGAATAATTCTCTCAAAGGCTTCTTCAATATTTTCGATGGAGGTTGCATAACTAAATCGAAGTGCATTGCGGCATGACTCACCAAAGGTATCGCCAGCAATGGTACAGACCCCTGTCTCCCGCAACATTCGCAGTGCAACATTGTTACCATTCACTCCTTCGGGTAACGATGGGAATAAATAGAAAGCGCCTTCCGGCATATAGCCCTCAAGATAGGGCGTCTGTTCCACCAGTTGCACCAATCTATTTCGTCTTTTTTTGTAAGTTTTAATGATATCGGCAATAAAACTCCGATCACCTTTTAATGCGGCTACGCCAGCCCACTGGCAGGGTGTATTCGCAACCGTGGTGGTAAACATATGGTAACGACGTAGCTTACGTATCACGCCCTGGCTGGCAATCATCCAACCAATTCTCATACCGGCCATGCTAAAGGTTTTGGAGAAACTGCTGATAATAATTACGTGATCTAAATCAGAACAGCAGGATAGTACTCCGGCGTAATCACGGTCATCGTAAATCAAGTGATCGTAGACTTCATCGCTTATCACAAAAATACCGCGATAAGCTGCTTCCTGCACAATGGTTTCAACGGTCTCACGAGGGTACACAGTGCCGGTGGGATTACTGGGTGAATTTAAGACCACGGCATGGGTATTGTTATCGAAAGCATCAATCACCTCTTGAGGGTCCAGTTGGTGATTATTTTCCGCGCGGGTGGGAATATAGTGCACTTCACCACCGTTCATACGGATTAATGGTGCGTACAATAAAAAGGATGGGTCAGCCATAATAAACTCGCGCCCCGGCGCCGACATGGCTGTTAATGCCAGATAAATGGCTTCGGTTGCCCCTGTGGTAACGAGTATATTTTCCGGCGTTATTTTACGGCCATAGCGCTCACCGTTATAGTCGGCCAGTGCGTCGAGCAGTTCTGGTAAACCCGCATCCATGGTGTAGCCCGTTTGTCCGGCCTGCACCGCATCCACGGTGGCCTGGATAACATGGGGCGGCGCGGGCGAATCTGGCTGACCGATGGACAAGTGAATCACATCATCCATCGTAGCGGCCAGATTCACCATCTTACGAATACCGGGTACCGGAATCGTCAATAGCGCCGGGTTCCAGACCGGGTCTTCTGATTCATAAAAATCAAATTCCAGCCGGCTCACGCGCTTTCTCCCTCCGCGACATCAACATAAAAGAGCTTTGGACGCTTTTCTGTCAGGGGCGCGGCCAGTTGGTAAGCCTGCCCCGCACGTAGAACGTTAACATCCTCGAAACGTCGACCTACGAATTGCAGGCCGATCGGCAGTCCACTGGATGAGAAACCACAGGGCACAGAAAGAGCCGGCTGGCCTGTCATATTGAATGGGTAGGTAAACGGTGTCCACGAAGGCCAGCGAGTGCTGGGCCAGCCCTCCGGCACCTCGCAACCGGCCTTAAACGCGGTGATCGGCAACGTCGGCGTCACTAACAGATCGTACTTGCTATGAAAATGAGCCATGTGCTCGCTTAATGCTGCACGCTCATTCACTGCGGCCAAATAGTCGAGCATCGAAAGCTGCGAGGCCTTTTCAGCTACAGCGACCAACTGTGTATCCATAAGTGCACGCTGACGCTTGCTTATGGAGCGCAGGGCATTAGCAGCGCCGCCGTAAAACAGGTGGCCAAAAGCGGCAAGTGGATCATCAAATCCCGGTGCCACTTCGGTAACTTCGGCTCCGAGGGACTGCAACAGATCGGCAGCATCCTGAACAGCCCGCTCCACATCGCGCTCATTTTGTACATATCCCAGAGTGGCGCTATAGGCGATTTTCAAACCCTTAAGCAGTTCTTGCGGCTCACCGGAAATGGCCTTTAGGTAATCGATATTACGCCGTGGAATCGCATTGGTATCCCGGTTATCGGCTTCACTCAATACGTTCATCAGCAACGCGCAATCGGACACTGTCCAGGCCATGGGGCCCGCATGTGCCAGGGTGCCAAACGGACTCGCCGGCCAATGGGGCACCTCACCAAAGCTCGGCTTGAGCCCAACAAGACCACAAAACCCTGCGGGGATACGAATCGAGCCACCCGCATCGGTGCCAAGGGCCAAAGGTCCCATACCCAAGACTACGGCAGCAGCACTGCCACCGCTGGAACCACCGGCGGTTTTACTGGCGTCCCAGGGATTGCGGGTAATGCCATCAACGGGGTTATCCGTTACCCCCTTCCAACCAAACTCTGGCGTGGTGGTCTTACCCAAGGGGATATAGCCATTGCGGTTTAAAGCCGCAATACTGGGGGCCTCTTTACCCAGCGTGGACTTCGGATCAATTGTTTTTGAGCCCTTGATCGTGGGCCACATGGGGGTAAGAAAGACATCTTTGATGGCCACCGGTACGCCGTCCAGCACGCCGTGTGTCTCACCTCGACTGTAGCGCTGGGCCGATTCGTGAGCGGAAGCTAAAGTGATTTCCCTATCCACCAGGCAGTAGGCATTCACTGTGGGGTTACAAGAGTCAATCTGCTTGAGCAGAGCTTCTGTGACATCCACCGGAGAAAATGACTTGTCGTTATATCCTTGCAGTAATTCCAAGGCCGTCATACGGACAAAATCATTCATCGGTCCATCCTCTTATTTTTCCGTTTATGCCCCTATCGTAGTACCGGCCAACACGGCGCCTGGTATATTCACGTGGACTGAACCGCCCCGAGCTTAAAATGCCTCTGAAACGGTATTCACAATTTCTTGCCTAAGAGATATCTCACTTAAATAGAGAAACAAGAATTAAGATATTCTGGAGTGATTCTGCGATACCCCCTCTGCCTAGCAATGACTTTATATCGGTATACAGCGGATTTAGTGGCTAATAAAGAAAGGACATCCCGGCAATATCGATTGGCGGCAAAAGGACCCTCAATATTTAAAAGAAGTCGATTTCGCCCCATTCACCTACTTGTCATTATCAGCCAGCTCGAGGGAAGCCCGTAAGGCAGAGGCGGCGCTGCTTGAGCACCAGTCAAACTATTGAGCCCTTAGAATGGTTGAGGATTGATAAACCGGACCGCTAGGCGGAAGTCACCCCCTGGGCATCACAGCGGGAAGACCCACCTGTAATTTTTCTGCCCAAGGTTGCAGGTCCCGCATAATTGAGGGGTAAAGCTCCACACCCTCGCGCAATTGCCGCGTGCGCATAGCCCAGGCACGCTGGCCCGGCACTCGTACCGGGTTGGCATCCTCACTGCGGTTCTGCTCCCATAAGCCGCTCAGGGCCACAGCCTGGCGCAGAAAATCAGCCCGAGGGCCAAAAGCCTGGGGATCGATTACCTGTAGAAAAACCGAGTTTGCCTCCTTATCCTCACGGGCAGATTCATCTGCGCGCCCATATCCTCCCAGTGCCATTGATAACACCTCCAACATGGCACTCAGTGCGGCCCCCTTGTAGCCGTGGTCAGCCCCACCAAGCGGCAGAATACTGCCGCCTTGTTCGAAAACCTGCGGGTCGTCGGAAAGTTTGCCATCGGAGCCCTTAAGACAGATTGACGGCATATTTCTCTTTTCACGTTTTGCACGGGCCACATAGGCACCAGCAGTAACAGACATGCTGATATCGAAAAGCAGAGGGTAATCCCCAGCCGGTGCGGCAAATGCCAATGGGTTAGCCGAGAACAGAGGATCGAGCCCCCCCTGTGGCGAAACAGTATTCTCCCCCGGTGTGGAACAGGTCAGAATAGCGACATAACCGGCCTCGATAATTTGTGGCAGATAGGCCGCCAGGCAAGCGATATGCTGGCTGCGCCGTATACTGGCAGTAACCACCCCCCATTCCGGTATTCGTTGCAATGCCTGCTCAATTGCCTTGGTGAGCACCCAGGGACCCGGCAAATATTGTGCATCCCAGTTGAAGCAGTTACCGCGGTCGGAGAGCACCAATGGTTCGCCGCTAATCCGGGATTCACCACTTTGCAGCCACTCTAAATTACTCACTACCCGCTGTAAGCCGTGGGTAGTAAAGCCGAGGAGATCCGCCTGTAAAAAAACACCCGCCATGATGTCGGCACGTTCTTCAGCCAACCCCACCCGCTGGAATAAAGTGCTGGCGAATTGCTGTAGTTCTCTAGCGGGATAGCAAACAGACATATTGACTCCAAGTTATTTACCAATTGAAAAATGGCGAACTAATAAACGGACATTCGATAAGGAGGGCTACCTAGTGGCTAGTTTTATTGCCAACCTACAAACTACTCATGACCTCACCCAGAACAATGGGCATGTCTCATTGATCCCTGATTAATCAATCCACTTAAGATAAAATACAGCATTGCCTGAGGAGTCTGAGAGATTTCTTAATATTTGATCGACTAAATCATAAGATTCAACATGACAACTCTCTCTTATTACACCACGATTTCCACCTGTTGCGAACATGATATCCAGTACCTTATCACGCTTGTTATTAACACTTTCCACAATGGTTCGAGCATTTTAATAAATATCACCTCGATACTTCAAAGTTGCCGCATGAGAAAACTCAGAAATAACCATCAGGCCAATAAGAGCAACTATACGGATCTATTTCCTACACTACAGATACAAAACTAAAATCTACATAGATTTGAACAAAGCGGCAGCCCTGCGACTAACCGTAAATTTCTGTCCATCATTCATAATCACAGTTGCCGACCCGGTTAGACCTCGAGTTATTTTCTCAATACGTTTAACGCAAACAATGCTGGATCGGTGTATCTGCCAGAAAAGATCAGGCTGTAACTGAGTCATCAATTCCTTAAGCGGGGTGCGAATAATATGCTGGCCCTGACTGGAATATACAGTGGTGTACTTATCTTCTGCTACAAAGGCAGAGACTTCATCGCAGGCGATTAAGTGCACGTCCTCCCCTTTACTGGCCCGAATCCAGTACAGGTATTCAGGCTTAACGGTGCTTAGTTGGCGCAGCAAGGCTTCGATATCCAGGCTTTCTTGATCGCCTTCCTCGACACTATTGGCCAACCGCGCTCTGATACGGTCACAGGCAAGCTGTAAACGCTTTTCCTCAATAGGCTTCAGAAGATAATCTACAGCCTCTTGCTCAAAGGCGCTTACCGCATATTCATCGTAGGCGGTAATAAAAACCACTAGGGGTTTACTAACCAACTGATTGAGCGCGGTGGCAACGCCTATACCATTCAAGCCAGGCATGCGGATATCGAGAAATACTACATCCGGTTTCACATCCTGACAGAGAGCCAATACCTCTTCGCCACTGGCTGCCTTGCCCGCAACCTCAAGCTCCGGAAAAACATCGGCCAGCATTTTATCAAGATGGTGACGCAACAGGGGTTCATCGTCAGCGATTATTGCGCGCATGGAAACTCCAGTCGGGCAGTGACTCCGCCCAGCTTATTATTACTTATCTGCAACTTACCTTTTCCTTGGTAAAGAGCGGCAAGCCGCTCCTTAATGCTCTTTAGCGCCAAACCATTGTGTGTACCTAGTTTGGGCCTGTTGGTGTCAGACTGCAAACCGATACCATTGTCTTCGACCTCTATTACCCATTGCCCCTCCTCCCTAGCCACCTTGAGAAAAACCAGGCCGCACTTGGACGAGGGTTCTATACCGTGGAAAATAGCATTTTCCACTAAGGGCTGAACCAGTAAAGGAGGCACGACTGAGGTGAGGTTTATTTCCTTGGCAATTTCGATCCTATATTGAAGCCGTTCACCCAGGCGAATTTGTTGAATGGCCAAGTAACTCTCGAGGCTACTGAATTCATCCTTTAACGACACATGATCAGAGCGGGATTTATTTAGGCTAAAACGTAAAAGGTCACTAAAATTATCCAGCAGCAACTCGGCTTTTTGTGGGTCGTGACGTATCAGCATTTTTAGATTAGCGAGTGTATTAAAGAGAAAGTGCGGCTCTATCTGACTCTGCAACACCTTCAATTGACTCTGTACAAACGCTTTTTGTTGCTGTGCCTGGCGTAATTCCGCCTCCCTGCGCTCTGTCTCCAGCTGATGCGTCTGTTCTCGATTGAGTTAAAATTGGTACAACAAAGTGGTAACAAAAGCAGCAATGATCAGTAAATTAATCAGAATATCAATCGCTGGAAAAGCCTTAAAGCCGGCAATCCACCACCAAGCATGGATGGTACCCAGTACAATTGTTACCAAAACGATTACTATATATTTCAATTTATGGGGCCAACTTGGCTTTAAGTGCTCAATTAATTTTCGGGAGGAAAACCCAACAAAGCCATAAGCCAGAGAAATAGCAAAATTCATATAGTAACTACCACTCCATACCGCCTTAGTAATCAGCGCCACAGCAACGCAAAGAACCAGGGTACGTAAATACTCGCTCAATACTTTCAGCATAATTTTTCTAAAACGTTCTATTCGTAGTTAAAGTCACAAGGGTTTTAATCGGTAATTGTGCCAAATAAGAATTTTTCGCGCCGCCAAAATACCTTACTGATCCGTCAAGAGTCCAATAGCCTCTTAATTCACGGCTACAACCGACAGTGACAACCACACCTCTGTCTTCTGGAGAATATAAAAGATCTAGCTTTGGGTTGTAGCGATGATTGGATGCACTCCAGTGCAGCATCAGGTTATGGCGGTTGCGCCCCTCACCTAAAAAAGCCGCAGCCCAGGTATATCTGGTACTATCCCACTGCGACCCTTGATCACGATACCAATGGGCGTTATTCACCAATTCTTGCCAGTCTTGTGCCCGCCATGCGCGGCTATCGTACCAGTACTCTGCAATTAGCGAATGCCCCTCGCTATGGGTCCAGGTCATTCCCAACAGGGCTTGCCAACCATCGCGGCGCTCCTCCTCAATAGATGGGGCAGCGGCTTCCGGAAAGCTAGGCTCTTTCCATTGCTTGTAACGCTGCTGATAACGCCCTTCTGTGTGTAGCTCCCAAGATTCTCCATAGGTCGTTACCAAGCTACCCCCAATACTCAGCCCGCGCTGATCATCCAGGTAACCGAGTAACTGCCACTCGTTTACACCCCCCAACTGATACCAGCGCACCGCCAACCCTCTGGGTAACCCTGTATCATGGAACCGACTTGCATTGGCATCCACCAGCATTAAGCTCAGCTCCCCACTCTCTGTAAAGCGGCTGGCAGAGACTACGGCAACGCCTTCATTTGTATGCAAATAAACCGGGTTACGCTCCACGGGCAGGAATACATCCACGGGACGATGAGCATAACTCACACCGAAATCCAGTCGACGCTTACCAGCCATTAAATCCCAACCAGACCAGTCGCCCTGCCAAAACAACTCCTCCACAACCAGCTCACTACTCTCGCCCTGACCACTTTCTGCCTCATACAGAAAGGATAACTGACCCTCCCAATCGCCGTATTGAAGGGCTCCCTGTAATTTCAGCTGCCGAGCATAGCCGGATTCGGCATCGGAAATGGCAGTATCGGATTTACTTTCGGCCTTCACGGCCATAGCCAGTATCCATTGCTGGGAAATTGATTGAGCGTGAGGCGCCCCCATATAAAACGTAAGTGGCAACAGCCCAAAAGTAATCCATTTCATCTTAACCTCCAATTTAATGAAGGCAATTTAACAGTGCGTGTCACTAGCGCCGGAACAAAATATTAATGGTTCATAGATGTGATCAATAGCCTCAGAAGCAGATAAGTGGTGAAGAATAACTACCGAGCCATTGAGTTAGGGGTTGGCTTATTACCTCCGAATCAGGTTGATGAAGGCAACTCAATAAAAGATAAATAACCTGACCTTGACCCATTTGTCACCCAATGCAAATTATTCACCGCATGGAATCGGCAAAAACTCTTACACCTCCCGGTTACGCACTTATCCCATATGACAGCCCTAAGGAGTGATACTTTTTAGCCTGTAGCGACTAAGACGGCATAGATTCCCCCATTGAACACAACTGATGGAACCGTACCACTTAGTGGGAGTCCACCATTTATCCATTTACCGGCCAATACCTTATAGAGATAAATCGGGGGAGCAATGCCAGGTTCAATAAAAATCATTACCGCAGTCGCTTTAGCCACCTTTCTGACAGCTTGCAGTGGCGGCTCCAGCAGTAGCGGTGGTTCAGACAACAAACAAAACAACAATGACAGCAGTACAGACACGGGGTCAGGAGACAGCAGCACAGATACTGATACCGGTGACTATTCATTTAATCCCGCCACTCCTCTGGCTACATTGGTGGTAGGCAATAATGAGTATGCACAGGGGACCTTACAGCTTGAAAATACTGACAGTAAAAGTCCCTCCTTCCAAGCTGGCACTTTTACCGGGGAATATGGCGATTTCAAACTCTACGAGAGTGGTAATTGGGAATATCGGCTGAACAGTAACACCAACACACTAAATAACGGCGCTTCGGTTCAAGACACCCTTACCTTTCCCCTGAGCAATGGTGATCGACTCTCAGTGAATTTTTCGATTCAGACTGTAGAGGCCACTCAAAACAGCATTGTATTTGTTCTAGTCAATTTTTCAGATGCCTCCGTTACCGATGACGTCAGTATTTCCGATCTCGCGAATATGACCTTTAACGATATAGACTCTCTCGATAACGCCTATAAAGAAAACTCTCTGGGGCAACTGAAATTTCAGCGCCACCTAAGTAACAACAACACCCTGGCACAGTACTGTTATGGCGAAGAAAACAAGGAAGAAAGCTCGATTGACTGTTTTGTATATAGCATTCCAGATAGTCAAAATGGCGGTATATTAAGCTTGGATAGTGCGCAAGCACGTGCCGGAAACTCGCAGGATGGTCAATATTCCGATGGTGGTTACACTTGGCGAGATAATGCAACAGCCTGGATTGAGAGCAATTTTGTCGATGCCAATAATCGCCCAGTGGACCTGGGTGATTGGCGTCACAGAGTATTTATATTTCCAGACGCCGCCTATCGAGCGGGATTAATTGGCTCTGGAGTAGCCGCAGTCAATGGCCGCTGGAGCATCATCACCGCCGATAGCGATCAATTAATCTTGGGCCATGAGCTTGGACACAATATTGGCTTGGGTCACGCAGGCAACGATGATAACAACGATGGGGATACCAACGATCGTGGCGAAAGCGAATACGGGGCCAGTGCCGTTTTTATGGGCAACAGCTGGGAATCCCGTTTATTTGGTAGCGCCCACAGGGACTACATGGGGTGGTATAACAAATTCCCAGGCTATACGACGACTATAGCCAGATCACTAGGAAACCCCTCAGAAATCCAAGTGCAGGCTATCGAGCTGACTGCCGGCGAACTGAATAGTAACCTACCACAACTCCTAAAAGTAGAGAGCAGCGGCAGTGCGAATGGGGGAAATCATTATTTTGTGGAATACCATATTGCCCACAACACCTTAAATCCACGACCCCAGCAGGCCAATCAGGTTACGATACATTACCTTCAAGACAGAACAGCAAACCAGGTGGCAACTCTGGAAGAACCGGGAAGTACTTTCACGGACACCTCTGCCGGTATCACTATTGAATTTATTTCCAGAGACAGCACCAATAAGACCGCTACGATTTCGGTCAATCATTCCAACTAAAAGGAAGGTATAAACATGAGATATCTAACCATCTTATTAGCCACTTTCTTCCTGGCAGCCTATGCCTACGGGGAAGAAACAGTGACCGGTATACTCGAGGAAGAAATTTCGGAAAATTTCCAAACCGGAAAGATTGATCACCGATTTTCTATTAAAGATGAGACCACAGGAAAATATTATTTTATAGATTCCAAGGAAGCCAAAGATAAAGGCATGAAATCTGGTGAGCGAGTCCGAATTCGTGGGGACAAGCATGAAAATCGTAGAATTCGAATCAGGGAATCCCAGAGGATTCACCTCGAAGAATAAATCTAGGTAGTCCGACCATTTAAAAAAAAGCGCCAGGGCACTGGATTCGTCAAGCTAGCCCTGGCTGCACAAAAAACCACACGAAAAGAGTCCTTGCTCCATACACAATAATAAGACGTCCGGTCTTTGCTATTCTTTGATAAGTTGCACCAAGGAAACTGCCAACCTTAATCGTTGGCGATGTAAATACCAGGGAGTGGCGAATGAAAAAATTGATATCAATCATTCTGGGAGTCGTCCTGTTTATCCCTTTCTCTGGCCAAGCCGCCTGGACGGGGGAAGCACGGATCGACTCCCTCAAGGTTCACAGCTGGGGAGTGAACATTAGGCTAAAAGGTTTTGAAAACATCAATACCGAAGTGGTATGCCCTGACACTAGGACTTTTGTGCTAGTTAGTGATGACACTGAAATTTATGACACCAAAGTCTCTTTTCTACTCTCTGCCTATATGTCCAAAACCTCAGTTAACTTTAGTTACTACGAATGCATTGAGGGCAAAATCCAGCTGAGTTCCATTATGATTAGAGACTAATCACAGATAGATACTCTCAAGGGAGAAGGTTTATCTCCCTTGAGACTTTAGTAGTGCATTGGTTATAGTGATCAACTATTTTCACAAGACATAGGGACGACAAAAATACCATTTACGCCAGTCATCCTTAGTGTTTATCCCTCACAACTCCCCCCTCAGATCTATATACTTATCTTTACAACCGCAGGCAAAACTCAAGGTAGATAACTTCGCACCCGATCTGATAGGCTTGTCAGTCTTGACCGCCATATAACGCGGCTGGGCACACCTAGGGGTGGCTCATTAAGGGATCAAAATGAAAATAATTAAAGTATTGCTGACCATCTTAATTGTTCTGGCAGCCCAGCTGGTACAAGCCGGCACCGCTGAACCCAGAACGTTTACTCGCCAAGGCATTCTATCCTACAACTTTCACTCTGATTTACTGGGGCGAGGGTTCGTTATTGATGTGCTACTGCCTCTCTCTTTTAACCCTGAAGAGAGCACCAAATATCCAGTGATTTATATGACCGATGGTTATATGAATTTCCCTATGGTGGCACCAAACTTAATCCATGAACAAGTCCCAGATGAACAAGGTAAGACCAAGCTCCCGCCAGTTATTCTTGTAGGCATCTCACATCCCCTAGATACCCCCAACTTCACTTTGCGTTTAACAGATTTTACTCCAGTACCGGGAGAGATCCGGGGGAACACGTTAGGTGGAGGAGCCAATCAATTTCTAGAATTTTTGGAGAACGAGCTTAAACCATTCATTAACAACTCCTTTATGGGTGATGAGAATGACGAAACGCTGGCTGGCCACTCCCTCGGCGGACTCTTAGCCCTACATGCCCTTTTCTCTCACACCGATAGCTTTGATCGCTATGTGATCGGAAGCCCGAGCATCTGGTGGGCCGATAAGCAAATTCTCGAAAGTGAGTTCGCCTACGCCGAACGTCAGGCCGACCTACCCAAGAGTGTGTATATGTTTATCGGAGGAGAGGAGGTCTGCCTAGAGGAAGGAGAGGTATGTGGCGTTCAGGACTTCAGAGACCTGGCCCAACGACTCAAGTCCCGTAACTATGAAAATCTAACTCTACGCAGGCGAGTCATTAAGGGCGAAAACCATGATACGGTAGTAAACCCTGGTTATGACAAGGGGATTGAGCAGGTTTTTAAAGCCAAAGTGCTACCACGGAAGTATTCTTTTTGACCAATCATGGAGCCTTATAGCAGAGAAGTGCTACAGGGCCCTGACTACTGGTCTTACTTGCTATCTAGCACTATTAACTCGGCGGACAAATAGTTCTATTATGCTGCATATTTAATCGATTCATGCCGGAAGTAGGATGCTACACGCGCAGGTTTCTTTTGTAACATTCTCATGTGAGAAAGCACTTTGCTTTTTAGC
>NZ_JBGMEL010000024.1:0-43925 GCF_041447225.1 Microbulbifer echini
ATAAATTCGGTTGATCGCCTCCCCTTCTACGTTCGTGTAGAAGATATCCAAGTCATATCCGAGTTGCTCCGAATGGGAGCGAAGATGCATATCGAGGTCGGCAGCCGAAGTAGTGCCGTAAATGTGTGGCTCACGTTTCCCCAAATAGCTGAGATTTGCTCCTTGTACCAAGAGGATCTTTGTCATCTAACTGCTCCGTACTGTCGCTGGCATAGCCCACGCAAGCGCCTAATACTTGGATGGGGCCTGTTTGAGCTATGTAACCTCGCTCGCTTGAATCAGGCCTGAGCTATACAACGGGCCCGACTTGAAGTTCGACTTGGGTCCCTACATAACGCCTCAATCGACCGGCGCGTCATAGGTCGGTTGAATTGACTTGCTAGCTGTGCTTTTTTTGCAATGCGCTCAACTTCTTCCCAGTCGGTTATACTTACAGTAAATAGCCAATTTTTCTCTATTACACGGAACCATCCAACGTCCCGTATCATCGCTCCCACAATAACACCTAAAGCAAAAGCTAATAAACCACTCCCATAATCCAGTAACATAAACCCTAGAATACAAACATTATACTTCTATAGATAAACCTCCTCTTCATCGCTGACACTGAAGCTTCAAGAGTAACTCCCGTCACTTTTTGGATGAAAAGCTTTTTGGCTTGATCATTCTCCTTCGTAAGCTTACCTACAGTTAACGTCCCGCGGAGGGCCGGAGCTTTACTGCCTGCGATTGTTAATTTTTTTGAAGTGGCCACAGTTCTTACACTTTACTCCGTGCTGATAAAAAAACAGCGGCATCCCCAAAAGCAGAAAGACCAGAAACGCGGGCTTTTTCCCCTTGGTAAAGGGCTCTAGATTTGTTGAGGAGCAGCGCTCGCATTTTCTTTTTCCCCTGCCGCCTAATGCTTGATCCACAAGTGCGGAACGATCCTGATTCAAGATATCTCTGGCTTCATCAACATCGGTTTCCGTAACCTGAAGCCTTACGCCACCCATAGCATCAGAATATAGCCATTGCATATTTATTGTATGTTCATCTGCAATGAAAGCCTCTATTCCCTCAGACTCAAGTCTCGCCTTCGCAATCTGTGCTTCATATGGAAATGAGAATCTAGCGATGGTTACTAGCATGCTGACTCCTTGGAACTTAACGCCCGCCGAACAGGCGAGCAACTTATTGCGAGTCCAGCGCACTACTGGCACTGACATGAAACGGTTCCCCCATAACCTCAACCACCTCTGGAACAGGAAAGTTGTTGCCACAACAGTCTATTTCTATGTATTCAATCATCCCTGATTCTCCAGAGAAAATTAGGATTTCTAACGTTTTACCTTTTTCTACAAGATTAAAGTTTGCTTCAAAAAAAACACCATACTTACCTGGAGCGGCAATCCCTTTAGTAGAAGCCGGGACGAGAACCTTGAAGCTATTACATCCGCACTGACAGAACTCAGTAAACACAGCTTTATCGAGGTGATTCTTTAGCGCTTGTACATCAGGGAACTGACACCTCTCTAAAATGAAGTTAATCCAATCCCGTGCCCTATGCTCGTTATTCATTGGCTCTCTAACCTTCGTATTTGCGACTGGTTTGGAGTGCAGCGGAAAACCTGCCCGCCAACCTGCACTAATATGGTGTTTGGCACTGATCCAATTTTTTTACACTCAACGATTAGGCTCTTTACGAGTTTCTTTCCATCTTAACTTAGCAATTTGTTATGTTTTTCCGGTTGGAACAAATAAGGGGACCCTATAACATCTATCGCCAAACACTTTAATCGTACCGCTTCCAAATCTGGATTCTCGATCTTACAGGATTCAAAATAGTCCCGCGCCTCCCAATCAATTTTGTCGCCATGCCAACTCTCTAAAAGTTCAATTACCTCATTGGCAGATAGACTGACAGGCTTATTGTTTTGACGTCTGAAAAGCACAATCAGAACCACAACTAAAACGCTGAGCAATAAGATGTACTTCATAGTATTTGACACCTAACATTTATATATAGTGGTCATAATGACTACTACTTACTTCGCCACTATTTCTGATCGAAATTTACGCCAACACACCATCTTCTTCCACTAAATCAAAACCTTACAGCCATTTAGCACTAGAGAACCAACTGGGAAAGCGATTATCATGGCCACTATCCACAACTTTCGCCATCCGCGCAGCCAGCTTATTTTAAAACGCTTTTTGGTAAGTTTTGGCAAATCAGGGAAATAACAATCACCGTGAGCGAAAACCAGTTGGCAAGCTGCCTACTTTAAGAATGGCGATACTACTAGATGGCTTGGCTATCCCAATACATCCCACTGATGCCCCCAACACCTGCCTCACCTCACCGGCTAAATTCGCACTGACATCCCCAGTAATCTCAAGCGGTGTTACCTCCGATTGATGGCTGGTGACCCACTTCGCACTTGCCAAGTATGTCAAATATTGTTTGGCTCTAGGAATTATATGTTCAATTTTTATGCTGCATTATTTTCTGAGCGCCCCGCCCAGATGCTTAAAAAAGCGGCTCAATTCCTGCACGAGCAGCCAAATATGAGATACTCCCCCTTTATAAAATCTCTATCGCAGCAGGAAAGGTATATGACCAAGCTCGCAATCGCCCTGATAGCTATCCTTGTAGCCGGATGTAGTGCGACGACAAGCCTTACGCAGAAAAGCGTCGCAGAAGTGCGGCAGGCCGTGACGATACAAAATGATGCGAAGAGCCCGGTTATTGAGTATAGCGGACCTCCGATGCAGGCCACCACCGACGGTTCAGACCACAACCTGTACTACTACAATCTTCGAGCTGTTGAGAGCAGGGATGGTGGGAGTATTCAATACCGGTTGCATATCGATATCACTTACCGGGAAGACTGGCGTAACTATGAGTTGGCGTCATTTCGCGGCGGGCACCAGGTTGATGTAACTCAGGTCGATAAAAAAGTCCTCAACTGTGCTAGCTCAATCAGCTGTATGCTTGAAGAAACAGTTGAGGTCACCCTGCAAGAAGATCAGATAACCAGCGCGCTCGAGCGCCGCGATAACCTCCGAGTAAAACTTAAGGCAAAATCCGGGCACCGCTCAGTGGTCGAAGTTTCCAGCTCTTATCTGATGGGCTTTTACGCTGCGATTGTAAACCGTCAAGGCTAAGGTATAGAGGGCCGGAGCGGCAGTCCCGTTTCGCGGCCTTTAACCATCCAGGCGGTTATTTTCGACCGCCACCGTTTGGTATTCTAACTGGGCCTCTGCGGTCTTTGCCAAGCCTTCTTCAACAGTTACCGCTGGCTTCCAGCCCAGCAATTCCTTGGTTTTCACGATATCCACCTGTAAAGAACCACATAACCGATCGGCCACCGCCCTCTTCCCAAACAAGGAAAGCATAAACACCAAAACAGATTTTGGCACGGGCAATAGCCGAGCGCGGCATTGTAGGGCTGTGGACAGACAAGTTAACAGCTCAGTGATCGACATATCCCTATCATCAGAAACAAGGAAGATCTGGTTTTTGGCCTTGGGATGGTCAATACAAACCGTGATCAAGTCGATCAAATTATAAACAGAAACCAAGCTGCGTCGATTTTCAATAGAGCCTAGTGGCAATGGGATACCTTTCTGCAACCAAACCATCATGGATTGAAAGTTGGCTTTTACCCCAGGGCCATAAACCAAGGGTGGGCGGATTATCACCACTTCCAACCCCGTCTCTTCGGCAAGTGCCAGCAGCGCATCTTCAGCTTCCTTCTTGGAAACAGCATAGGGGTCTTCTGGGTGGCAATCGTCTAAAGCGGAAAACGAGCTTTGGCCCGCTGTGGACTCTCCATTCACCTTGATAGAGCTTAAGAAAATAAATCTTTTCACTCCGGACGCGGCGGCCTGCTGAGCAAGCTGGAGTGTGCCATCCACGTTGACTTTGCGGAACTCAGCCAGGGGATCGGTTGCGCTTTCCTGCATGACATGGACACGCGCTGCCGTATGGATCACCACGCTAACCCCCTCCAGGGCAGCACTCCAGTCTATCTGTGCATCTAATCCCTGTATCTGGAAGCCTCCCTCCACCGGCTGGCGATACACTGGTAGTACCTTATAGCCTTTATCTCTTAAGGCTGGTAATAGTGTACACCCCACAAACCCGCTGGCGCCGGTTAGTAACACACGCTCTTCCACAAAGATCACTCATTTCAAAAAATAGTAATTGGCCGATAGTCTACAGATGGACAGGTATCGAGTCACTGGTACTTACTGTTGCCAAACAGCGTAGGGGGTGAAGATCCACTTACTGGGCGACCAGGCTACGATTTAGACTGAGCAAGATATAGCGCAGTTTGTAGGCTTTTACTCTTCTCTCTCATTCTGCAGATCACAGTGCCGTCTTTGATTCCTCTCCGCATTTTTTAATCTAGCCCTGACATTTTCAAATGCCCGCTTATGAGGTGCAGCCGTTTCTGCATTGCCCCACTTAACCTCCCATTTCTCACGGGCTTCGAGGCAGTCCTTCGCTTGACGGTATTGCCACTGAGCCACGGCGCAAGGTGTTAACCTCTGCGGGGCTCGGCGATCGCAAATACGGTGGTATCTTTTGCGGGCCATAGTTGCCTTAAAATCATGCTCAGTCACGGCATCAAAGTGGCGAATAGGCAGCGGCTGCGCCCTTGGTGAGGTTGAGATATCCCAGGCAATTGTCCTAAATAATACGATCCCCAGAAGTTCGCCGGAAGCATACTGGTAAGGGGTTTTACCTACTGACCATATAAAGGTTTGAGAGACCAGCTCTCTGTTTATAGCCGGAAGCCCTCCGCTAGAGGCACTGCTACCACGAGAAGTGCTATTGCTATAAGTGCCACTAGAGGAACTATAGAAAAGGAGCCCCAAAATCGAGCCGTCGCTTCGGCGCCGATCCGGGCCCATAGCCGCATCAAGGCCTCCAACAGCCCTGGAGTGAACTTCAGCAGCCGTATGAAGAGAAGTCAAAACTACAAGCAGCATCAGGCTGAACAAGCCAAATAGCATCTCAAATCTACCGCTTCTCTGAGTAGCTCGCATAAATCGGCCCTGGTGAGTTGCAATGTCGACCTTCTCAGTCAAATGCTGATAAACCGGCACACTAGTGTAGTATGCCGTACTGTAGTCTCCCACAGAGTCTCAGGGGCAGTTAAAGGTGCTTTTGCAGCTCTTTTTGACTTAACACCGGAGCAATCCAGATTTCCGCCCCCAGAGCAGAGAAAAATTTTTTATTAAAAGTCATTACATGATACTGACGCTTCTGCTTGAGAACAAAAATAGCGGCGCGCTTGCCATCCTCAAGGTAGAAACAGGAGGATTCCGGGTTAGCTGAGGTGATTAAATCTTTAAATACACTGGGCATCGATTTGTCGGTTATCGCATTGTTTTCACTCTTAACGGGCATCAATACCTTCATTAATAGCCGCATCTGATTTCCTGTCATTACTGATTAAGGTTATCGGATGCAAACAGAATCAGTGCTCGGAAAACTGAACGAAGTGAAATCACTATTTTTCCTTTGAGAGTATATTCCCGTTAAAACTGGCTTAAGCCTTTATCAGGTTATTATCATCCTCCTGATCGGGTGTTTTCTCTTGCCAATGAATCCACTTCAAGTCCACCACCATGATGGTGTAGAGCACAGGCACTAACATTAAGGTTCCACAGGTTGCCAAAATTAAACCGCCTATCTGCGCAAAACACAGCGGCTGCCAAAGGGGACCACCGTGGATAGCCAGGGGCACCAAGGCGCAGGTAGTGGCAGCGATGGTAATCAGGATCGGGCGCAGGCGTAAAATTCCCGCATCTAATAGGGCTTCCCGGAACGGATCTCCGGCCGCATGTCGAACTTCAATGAAATCAAATAGAACAATAATATGGCTCACTATCACCCCCACCAAGCTAACAATCCCTAAAAAGGCCATAAAACCAAAAGGCTGCCCGGTAACAAACAGAGCCGTCAATGCTCCGACCATTCCGAGTGGTACTGTGGCAAACACCACCAATGGTTTTAACAGGTTGCTGAACTGAAATACCAGGGCCAGGAAAATAGCGCCGGAAGAAACACCAAGAATCATTAACAGTTGCGAGAAACCGTGTTTTGAATTCGCTGCATCACCAGAGGCTTGTAACTGGTAGCCACTGGGTAAGGTCTTTTGCAGGGCCTCCAGTTCATTTTTTATATCCCCCATAATATCTGAGGAAATATATCCACTATAAGGATAGGCAAATACGGTAATGGTTCGAAATTTCTCCAACCGCCGAATTCTTTCTGTCCTAAAGTCTATCCTCGTAGTGGCCACTTGCTCTAATGGAACCCTTACTTCACTATCGGAGGCAAACACATACAGATTATTAATATCCTCCAATTGCCCTCGCTGATCCAGTCGCAAGCGGGCCACTATTGGTATTTCCTTATCGCCCTGGCGCAAGGTGGCTACCTCAGTACCGTTAATGCCTGTTGAAGAAGACAGCGCGATATCCGCATTAGTAACTCCAGACATGGCTGCTCGATCCTCAAGAACATTCATGTATAGGGTTAAGCTTTCATCGCCCCAATTCTCACGTACAGTGCGCGCATACGGGGACGTCTGTACGATATGTTTTACCTTTTGCGCAATCTGGCGCAGGATGGCGATATCCTTCATTTCCTCTTCGGAACCGGTCGTGACACGCCCAGACACACGAATTTCAAAGGGGTAATCTACCGGTGTAGTCTGCAATTGACGCACATCCAGGTCGGCGCCAGGGATATTTTTACTGAGGGCCTGCTGAATAATTGGCACCAATTCCGGTGTCAGATTCTTGTTACTAAGCCGAATAATAATCTGGCCATAGTTGGCCTGCTGGGGGCGGGGATTCACGGTATACCAAAATCGTGGAGCTCCCCCACCCACCGTAGTACTGAGTGCTTGCAGGATTGACTCTCCCGAGTTATCGCCATTTTCTTTTTGATATTTTTCAATCGCCTGCCGAATCACCTGCTCTGCCAGCTTGGTAACACTATCAGTGGCATCAATGCTCGCATCATTTTGCAACCACACATCCACATAGGAAAGATACTGTATATCATCGGGGAAGAAGGCATTCTTTAGCAGAGCTTTTAGTGTAAATCCGCCTGCTATCACAACCACAAAAGCTAAAAGTACAAATTTTCGATGATCTATCGCCCAGCTCGCTGTCCGATAGTAATACCCAGTAAGACCATGTTTCCGCCTTTCCTCCAAACTTGCTTCGTTGCGTTTTGGGGGACGTAAAATGAGATTACCGATGAAGGGGAGAAAGGTCATGGATACGATACGTGAAGCAATCAGCGCGCAGGCCATAACCACCGGCAAGCTGTGCAGGAAGTCACCTTGATTACCGGTTAATAGCAAGAACGGTAGATAGGCCACTACATTGGTGAGCGTTGCGAAGAAAATAGCCTTGGCGAGCAAGGTTGGTCCGAGCCAGGCGGCAATAAACGAGGGTTTGCCCGCAGCCATCTGCCGCTTAATTGCATCCCCTGCCACAACCGGGTCATCCACCAAAAGCCCCAGGGCAATAATGAGCGCGGCGATAGAAACCTGCTGAATATCCACACCCAAGAACTGAATAAAACCAAAGGTCATCGCCAGGGTTATCGGGATAGAGATCATTAACAGAACGGCAGAGCGCCAATCTGAAAACCCTATAAAGGCAACAATTACTACAAGAATAATGGCTTCAATCAGCGCCTCAATAAAAAGTCCGACACTTTCCCTTACTTGCCGGGGCTGATCTGAAACCCGCTCAATAATTAAATCTGGTGGTAAGTCAGCATGGACCTGCTCCAGTAGTTGAGTGAGTACTTTGCCCAGCTTACCGATCTGCTCCCCATCGCGCATTTGTACTGATAAATTAATACTGCGATGGCGATGCCATGTGCCATCCTTGGATCGGTTGACATAATAATTCAGCAGCTCTGGCGGCGACTCATAACCCATCGATACATCCAACACCCCACGCAAATAAACTGGTGTGCCCTCTTTACTAAGATTGATAGGCACATCACCAATTTCCTCATAGTTGCTAAAGTCCCCACTGGGAAATATTGCAACATCCATATCCTCCACCGTCAGGGTACCGCCGGGGATTGTTGTATTACGCGCGTTTAATATTGGGGCGATCATATCCGGGCGCAGGCCATATGAGGCGAGCCGCTCCTGGGAGTAGATCAAATCGACTTGCTGCTGTAAAACCCCGGAGCGCAGTACCCGTTTAACCTGGGGAAGTGTGCGAATATTTGCAGCGATCAAATCGGTAAAATCATCCAACTGCCGATAACTATATTTTGCTCCTGCTACTGCCGCCAATCGCTCGCGAGTTTCAGTAATATCCCGCACGATAAATGGCTTCCAGGCATCGGGAAAGAACTTCTGTGCGCTGAGCCGGTCATTGAGAAAGCGCCTTTCCGCGAACATCAGCTCTTCATCCGTTTTATCCGAGGTAAAATCCACGCCAATGTAGCCGGGACCGGTCAGCACTTTAGGCGCGATGCCATAACCCTCCTCCTCAATCCAGTGGGAAAACACACGAAAAGCCGCCATCGCATTTGCACCATGCACTGCCAGTGGCAGCGCCACCATAATGCTCACACGCTGCTCCAGCCCCTGGCGTTTATATTCGGCACGCACCTCGGTTATTGCCTCACGAATATTCTCCGCTCTGAGACTTATTTCAGTAGCGTCTGCCCGTGGGCTGGCCACCGCTAAAAGTACGGCGGCCGTATCGCCAAACTCAGTATTAAATTGTGTGGGTTCTGTACCTGTTGGTAACTGGCCCTGGGCATCAATCAACTTTAAATTGATGTCATTGAATGCCTTGGTAACATCTGTGTGGGGTGCTAGCTGGGTTTGTACAATGGATACACCATCGAGCGTGAGGGACTTTATAGCGAAAGAGCGGGCATCTGGCTGGTATAGGTATTCGCTCTGGGCAATTGCATCCTCTATCTGGCGTGTTACCAGTTCCTCTACCTTAATAGCGCTCTGTCCAGGCCATTTGGTGGTCGCCGTTGCTATACGTACGGGAATATTCGGATCTTTACTCTTGGGCATCGCAAGGTAGGAGATAAGTCCCCAAAACATGACGCCCACCAGTAATGCCCAGGAAATAGAGGGATTATCGACAAAAAAACGGGCGGTATTGAAGCGGTGTTCACTCTCCGCCTCCAAAATTTCCTCTCTGGTTTTTTCATCCTTATCCACCATCGATATTCCCTTGGGACATTAGGGCACTATCCTCACCGCTTGACCGTCCTGCAACTGTGCCGCGCCATTGGATACTATCCGCTCTCCCACCGTAAGCCCTTGTAAAACCACAATACGATTACCAATTACCGGGCCAGGAATCACTCTCCGCACTTTTGCCCGTAAGACTTTTTGGTCGATTTGCAAAACAAAAACTGCAAAGCCCTCCCCTCCATTGGAGTGCGTCACCAAGCAGGACAAAGGGATAACTATACGATTGCGGATTGCTTTGCCCCGCTCCAGTAGGAGACTCATAACCATGCCCGTTTTCAGCAGAGCATCAGGGTTGGGGACAGTCACAGTAATAGCGAAAACTCTGGTGCGCTCTTCAGCCTCGGGCGAAATCTCGGTGACCTGACCGGTAAATACCTTTCCCGGCATAGATTCAGTACGCATAGACAGTACACTGCCCAGCTTGATATAGCTCAACACCACATCGGGCACGGTGAACACCACCTTAACGCGGGCCGTATCGGCAACCACAAATCCCACAGTGTCTTTATGCACCAGGGTGCCGACTTCAATTTTTCGTTGCAGAATTACGCCGGTAAGAGGGGAGCGAAGCACCGTATCATTCAGGTTCTCTTTCGCATGATCCAGGCGCGCTTTGGAGCCAACAACCGCTGCCTGGGATATCTCATACTCCTCCCTGGCGGCATCGTAATCCGGTGCGGTGATACTTGCGGTGGCGAACAGGGCCGAGGCCCGCTTGTAATCCAGGTCCGCCTTGCGCCGGGCAGCCTCGGTCTTGCTCACATTTGCGGCGGCCTCCACCACTTTATCCCGATACTGTTCATCATTGACTATTGCCAGTGGCTCGCCCCGAATCACAATGTCCCCGCCCTGGAGTATTCGTACCTCATCCAGGGCCTTACGAGTGGGTATTTCATCGATATAGCCCTCTGTGCGAAAGGCCACATTCACTTGGGTATAGGGATTCACCACAGCTGAATACGGATAGCCCTCAACACCAGATTCGATGCGCGCTATCGCCGCCTGTACTGGCACAGGGTTTCTTCCAGGAGGTTCACTTTGGCAAGCGCTAAGCATGAACGAAAACAACAGCGGGAGCAGTAAGCGGAGCACCACTACACCTCCCCAACCGCTTTTTCATATTCAGCGAGAGCCCCCCAAACAGAAAGCACCGCTTTGTTGTAATCACTATTGGCGCGGTCCAGCTGAGTTTCCGTCTCAAGTACATTCGTGAGAAGTGTCGTCTGCTCCCGATAGCGGTTGATCATCACACGCAACTTTTCCCGGTATGCAGCTTGTAGCCCTCTAGCCACCCCCACCGATTCCTGTGCGGTGCGCAACTTGCGCAGGCTGTCGCGCACCTCGATTTCAATTTGATTGCGCACCTCGCCCATTTTGACTTCGGCCCCGGCAATCTTACTTGCCCGACTGGACAGCTCGTCGCGCTTGCGCCCCCAGTCAAAAAACTCCCAGCGCATGTCCAAAGCAACAAAAATTTCTGCGTCGGGAATAAGGCTTACGTCATACAGTTTGAGGTAGCTGAAGTGAAGATCCACATCGGGTATGTACTCCGACTTTTTCACGTCGTAGCTGTATTCGGCCTTCTCGATAGCCAATTGCGACTCAATAAAGTCGGCGCGCTGCTCAAAAGCCAGTAAGAGGGATTCATTGGTGTCATAGACCAACTGATGGGGAACGGGAAGGTGCTCGATGCTAAACGGTGTCTCCACATCACGCCCGAGCAACGCGTTGAGCCGCTCCTTAGCCGTGATCATCTCGTCAACACGCCGCTGACGCTCCAATCTGCGCTGCGCCAGCCTGGCGCGTACATCCAGTAATTCGTACTCCAGAGCCACCTGTTGATCAACGTAATTACCCACCAGGTCACTAAGGGCACTCAAAAACAGGATGGACTCATCGATCGCCTGTAAATCGCCGATAATCCGACCTACCTGGAAGTACTGCAATTTCACCAGATAAGCTACGTCTTGCTGGGTCCAGCGCACTTTTTGCACCGCCATCTCAGTGGTGACATAGCCTTCACAAATTTCCAGGGCAATGGTGTAAAGGCGGGTCAAAGGCTGACGCGCACTGACAGAGACAATCTTTGTCGTCCCCTCCTCTGTGGTGATCTCCACATTGTCTGGCGGTATTGGTCCTATTTCAGAATCGGGAACAAGGCTACCCTCAGGAAAGGTGTAACTCTGGGTGGTGAGATTATGATTGATGGCGGCATCCAGCTCGAGCCGGGGATAGCGGCGGGTCTTCAGTGCTTCGACCATATCTCCTGCCTCATCCACTTCCAGTGCCGCGCCCTGCACCCGCAGATTGGTCCTGATTGCCGTTTGTACCGCCTCACTGAGGGGCAGCACCGGCTCGGGGACAGAGCTCCAGGCAGCACCCATTAATATCCATATTGCGAACCCGCCTTTGAACAACGATCACCCCTAGCTGGCAACAGCACACACCCGCTCAATGTATAAATATTTAAGATCAGATAAGTATATGTGCTTCGCGCCCCTGGCTATGCCGGGGAGCCTATCCCAACGCCAACGGATAATTTCCTTCCTTTATTTCTATTTCTGATAACCCTTCTAACCCTTGCCCTACCCACCAGTGATCTTAGAGCACCCCTCCCCCAGCAAAACGCGGCAAAGGCGCCAGCGTGAAGTTTCACCTGCCCATTTCCATTAGCTAGGCTAATAACTGGCGGCGATCAAAACCGTTTGTTGTTGGTTCCTGAGCAGTTCTATGGCGGTGAAGTTCCTCCCGGTAATTGTGATTCTAATTTGCTTGATCGCCCTGGCTGGGGCGCTCAGTCTGCTGCTCTATTTCGATCTGGATGAACGGTTGATCGAACTGTTCCAGTGGCTCAATGATCGGGGCTGGCAGACCAGCCTGCTGTTTGTATTGATTGTGGCGGCGGCAATCGTGCTCTTGCTGCCGGGCGTTATTTTCACCATGGGGGCCGGGTTCGTCTTCGGAGTGGTTAAAGGCACCCTATTGGTACTGGGGGGAACCGTTCTCGGCGCTACCCTAGCCTTCTTGATCGCCCGCTATTTACTCGGAGAAAGGCCATCGCGCTGGATTATGTCTCATATCAAACCCGCTACCGTGGGTGAAGTGATCCGGCGCGAGGGCTGGCAGATGATCATGCTCACCCGCCTGGTACCGCTGTTTCCCTTCAAACTCTCCAATTATTTCTTTGGCTTGACACCGGTGCGCCTGCGCGACTTTGTTCTGGGAAATGCGCTGGGAGTCATTCCCATTACGCTGAACAATGTGTACGTGGGCTCTATCGCCGCAGACCTGACCTCCCTGGGCGAAGTGGAAGAGCGCACTACCGTACAGTGGGCTCTGTACATCATGGGTTTCGTACTCGCGGTACTTGCCCTCATCGGCCTAACACGTATGGCGCGACGCGCTCTTAAGAAAATCGTGAAAGAAGAGGACCTCTGATGCCCTGGATGAAATGGCTACCGTGGCGCTTCTTCGTACGCCGATTCGCCACGGCCCACGGTTTCCTCGACCCCTTGACACTCATGGCGCGCCTGCAACGCTTTGCCGAGCCCTCCGAGGTCAGTGAACCCATCGAGCTTCTGCGCGCCGGAGCGGTGTTTCACGCCCGCGCGCTGATCAACAGCAAGGTAATCCAGCACAACCTGGACTGGGTCTGGCCCTACTGGATTCAACGCCAGTTTGATCCACTCGATAAGTCGTTTATCCCCCGTGCTTTCTCCATTACCCATTGCAACCTCAGCCATCGTAACTGGACCGCCGTAGGTCTGCCGGACTGCGAGGCTCTGCCGGTGATTGATCCCCGCGGGATGGTCACGCCTCACTACGATGGCTGGTCTATCGATGCCTGGGTGATCGGTAATGCCGGCGAGGAGCTGACTCCCGCCTCCCTCGCCTACTGCGAGCAGCACCAGGAACTGGGCAACAACCTGGCCGTAGTCACAGAGTCGGCCCACAGGGGACTGAAACTGCGCAACCAAGTGCAGGTAGAGGCATCGCGGGGCACGCCCCACTGCCATATCCACCTCACCGCCAGCTGTAGGGACAGTGGCTGGCTGCTGGTGGTACTGCGCCCCTGTAATCCCGAGGGGGTCAGCTTTGTGCATAAAGTGCGCTTGGGTGACGATGGGAAATCCTGGCTGATCGAGGATCAACCGGCGGTGACATTTAGCCAACCCATTGATAAGCACCTGGCATCGGATTATCGCGGTGGGGATATCTATCTACATCTGAAAGACGAAACCGGCAGCATGCAAGGCGAATGCGATGTGGGTATGGCCACGGCGGCCGCCATGTTTCGACTGGAGCGACACAAACCCCTGAAGTTGGATGTTTCTATCCCCTTGAGTTCCGAGACCGACAAAGACACCGTGGTCAAAAGTTGGAAAGAGAGCCTGTCTGGGCACTGTGCGCTCAAGGTGCCGGACCGGGATTTTCAATTCCTCTACGACTCGGCCATTCACACCCTGATACTCCACTCGCCCAAAGATGTGTACCCCGGCCCCTATACCTATAAGCGATTTTGGTTCCGCGATGCCGCATTTATGATCCAGTCGCTTCTCTACGCCGGGCTGATAGACCGGGCGGAGCGGGCCCTGGACCAGTTCCCCCATCGACAGAAGCGCGACGGTTTCTTTCACTCCCAGGACGGTGAGTGGGACTCCAACGGCGAGGCCCTGTGGATCTTCAACCTGTTCTGTCAGCTGGCCAACAAACCCCTCAAACAGCTCTGGTGCGAGCCAATACTGAAGGGTGCCCGCTGGATCATCAACAAACGTCTGCCCGAAGACGGCAGCCGCTGTGCAGGCCTGCTACCGGCGGGCTTCAGTGCCGAACATTTAGGCCCCAACGACTGCTATTACTGGGATGATTTTTGGGGGGTGGCCGGGTTGCACGCCGCGGCCGACATCTGTATCAGGGAAGGTATCGACGATAACGCGCACCGATTCAACACCGCCGCCAATGATTTCCAGCGCACCATCGACGAGAGCCTCAGTACAGCCCAGACAAAGACCGGCCGCGCGGCCATGCCGGCCTCACCCAACCGGCGCCTGGATGCAGGGGCCATTGGATCCGTAGTCGCTGGCTACCCACTGCAACTCTACCCGCCGGATGACCCCCGCCTCACCGACCTCGCCGACTACCTGATCGACAACTGTTTTGTCGGCGGCGGATTTTTTCAAGACATGATTCACTCCGGCATCAACGCCTATCTCACCCTGCACATCGCCCAGGTGCTGCTGCGCGCCGGCGATAGACGCTGCCTGGAATTGATGCGTAATGTTGCCAAGCTAGCCTCCCCCACGGGACAGTGGCCCGAGGCTATCCACCCCCACTCCCTGGGCGGTTGCATGGGTGATGGACAACATGCCTGGGCAGCTGCGGAGTGGATTGCGATGCAGCGCAACTGCTTTGTGCGGGAGGAACAGGACGCACTGGTTCTTGTCTCAGGATTACCGCCAGAGTGGCTTAAAGATTCATCCGCCAAGGAGCCAATTCGTTTTGGCCCGGCGCCAACCCGCTTTGGGGTGATTTCACTGGAAATTACACCCGGAACCCACCCCAAAGTATCCTGGACGGCAGACTGGTATGGAAAGCCACCGGCCATTGCGATTAACCCCATCGGCTTTCCACCCACCCTGGTTGGCGAGGGGCTACAGTCTGTGGAGTTAAGATCTCAGTGAATATTGTCATGCTGACCAACACCTATCTGCCCCACGTCGGCGGCGTGGCGCACTCGGTCGCTGCATTCAGTGAGGAATACCGCAAGCGCGGTCACAAAGTGTTGATCGTCGCCCCGGAGTTTCCGGAAAAAATTGCTGGCGAACGCCATGTTGTACGCATCCACGCCATCCAGAACTTTAATGGCAGCGACTTCTCCGTGGCCTTGCCTTTCTCCCCAGATTTGAGCGATCGCCTGGACCAGTTCAAGCCGGATATCGTCCATGCCCACCACCCCTTTCTTCTCGGCATGACCGCTTTGCGGGTGGCGCGACAGCGGGAACTGCCCCTGGTATTTACCCACCACACACTCTATGAACACTACACCCACTATGTACCCGCCGACTCACAAGTACTGAAACGCTTTGTGGTTGAGCTCGCCACCCGTTATGCCAACTTAGCCAACCTGGTATTGGCGCCCAGTCTCAGTATTGTCAAACTGCTGCGTGAGCGAGGGGTTAAGACCCCCATCGCCGAAGTACCTACCGGTGTTCAGCTGGAAGATTACAGCAATGGTGACGGTAACAGGGTGCGCCGCCGCCTGGGTATCCCCCGATCGGCCTTTGTAGTGGGCCACCTCGGGCGTTTCGGGCAGGAGAAAAATCTGCGTTTTCTCTGCAATGCGGTCGCCCGATTTATGCGGGATAACGAAAACACCCATTTCCTCTTTGCCGGTAGCGGCCCACTCGAAGATGAGCTACAGGCCATCTTTGCCAGTCGCGGCTTGTCCCAGCGGCTGCATATGCCCGGGGCGGTGCTCGGCGAAGCCCGCCGAGATATGTACAGTGCCATGGATACGTTTGTCTTCGCCTCCACCAGCGAAACCCAGGGACTGGTACTCTCCGAAGCCATGGCTGGCGGCGTGCCGGTTATTGCCCTGGATGCCAACGGTTCGCGAGAAATGGTGCGCGACGGTAAAAATGGCCGGCTAGTGGGAGCGGTAAACCTGGATGACTTTATTGAGGCTATCCGCTGGCTCTACCAGCTGCCCACGGAGCGGCGCCGAGCCCTCAACCGCGAGGCCCTTAGCACAGCACAGGATTTTTCCTTGTACAGTTGTGCCCAACGGGCGCTCGACCTCTATCAACCTCTGCTGAAATATGGCTGGGCGATGGATGACTCGCTTTTCGCCCAGTGGTTGCGTATGCGCAACCTGGTCGGCGCCCAGTGGGAAATTCTCGAAGGGCTGACAGGGGCTGCCGGCGCGGCATTCAGCCAAGCGTCGGAGCAGTAAGAACAAACTATGTTAAGCCGAGTCGGACTCTCCATCAGGCGCTGGCGCCGCCGTTTCAGCCGCAGCGAGTGGATCGCCAACCTGCTGGGGCTCTCCAGCAGTGGCCGACAACCTCACGCTCCAGGGCTGATCCTGCTTCAGATCGACGGCCTGGCCTACCCGGAATTATTAAAGGCTTTGGCCAACGGCAGGATGCCATTTTTAAAACGCCTGATTCGCAAGGAACACTACCGCCTGGAACATATGTTTTCAGGGGTCCCCTCTACCACCCCCGCCGTACAGGCAGAGCTTTTCTATGGGGTGCGCCAGGCGGTTCCGGCCTTTGGCTTCCTGGTGCATGAAACCCAGAAGCTCGGCCGTATGTACGACCCGGAAGTGGCCGCATTGGTGGAAAACCGAGCCATCTTCCACCAGCGCGACCCCCTGCTACGCGGTGGCAGCTGTTACCTGAGCCTGTTTCGCGCCGGTACCAAGACCGGTGAAGCCCACTTTTGCCCCGCCGATCAAGGCTGGGGCCCCGCCCTGCGCAGCGCCGGCCCTTTGACCATCTGCATTCTGCTCCTCACCAATTTATGGAGCCTGATCCGCACAGGCGCACTGATTGTGGTTGAGCTACTGCTGTCACTCGTCGACTGCGTGCGAGGGGTAATGCAAGGGCAAGACTTTCTGAAGGAATTGATGTTCATACCCACGCGGGTCGGCGTCACTATCCTCTCACGGGAGTTTTGTACCATGGGCGCCAAGGTGGATATCAGCCGAGGCCTGCCTATCATCTACGTCAACCTGCTCGGCTATGACGAGCAATCCCACCGCCGAGGTCCGCGCTCCGCGTTCGCCCATTGGGTCTTAAAAGGCATCGACGATGCGGTAGCGCGTATCTGGCGCGCCGCGCACGCTTCAGACCGACGCCACTACGACGTTTGGATTTTTTCCGACCACGGCCAGGAACAAACCAAGCCCTACGAAGAAATCTATGGGCGCAGCCTCGGCGATGCCCTGTCTGAAACGCTTTCCGAACTTCCCCAACCACCGGAGATAGAGCCCGGCCAGAGCCGTCGCGGAGTTCAGCTAGAGCGGGCTCGCCTGTTTGGCAGCGAGTGGATGGATAAAAAAGAAGTAGAGCAACCCACTGAGGGCAACAGCACCAAAACACCACTGGCACTTACCGCCCTCGGCCCCCTCGCCATGCTCTACAACTTGGAGCTGGGCGGTGTCGAGCGCGCGGAAGTCGCGCGCAAAATCGTCGAGCAGGCCCATGTGCCCCTTGTGCTCTATCGGGTAGATCCCACCGCCGCCAGTTCCGCAGTTCACGGCTGGTGGAAACACGGCCCCGTGCGCCTTCCGGAGGACGGCCGCAAGCTGATGGGAGACGAACACCCCTACCCAGAGCAGACCATCGCCGACATGATCAGCTTGTGCAGTCACCCCGATGCCGGTGATTTTATGATGTACGGCTGGTGTGCCACCGAGGAGCAACCGCTGACCTTTGCCATGGAAAATGGCAGTCACGGTGCCGCCGGCCCCAGGGAAACCCACGCTTTTGCACTGATGCCGGAGGATATACAACCGCCGGACCCGCAAATAGACTACTGGCGTCCGCAGGACCTTCGTAACGCGGCCAGGTCCTACCTGCGCGGTGCGCGCCCCATGAAGCTGGATGAGCATCGAGCACCGCAGAAAACACTGCGAGTCATGACCTATAACGTGCACAGCTGTCAGGGTATCGACGGCACGCTATCCCCCCAGCGTATCGCCAGGGTAATCGCCCGTTATCGCCCCGATGTGGTCGCCCTGCAGGAACTGGATGTAAAACGAAAACGCAGCGGGGGGCTCGACCAAGCCGAGCGGCTGGCGCGGCTTCTCTCTATGGATGTGCACTTCCAGCCCGCAATTCACCTGAATGAAGAGCGTTATGGCGACGCCATTCTCACCCACTTACCTGCCAAGTTGATCAAGAAAGGCATTTTACCCGGCCCTCCTAAAGGAAAAGGGCGCCTATTCAACCCGGCTGCCGATGAATCCCGCGGTGCTATCTGGGTGGAAATTGAACACAATGGCTGTAAGATTCAGGTCATCAATACGCACCTTGGACTCTCCCGCGCGGAGCGCCTGCGCCAAGTAGATGCACTGCTCGGACCGGAATGGTTGAGTAACCCGCGTTGCAAAGGTGAGCGAATTTTACTGGGTGACTTTAACGCACTACCCACCTCGGCCGAATGCAAACGTCTCTGTGGTTACCTGCGCGACGCCCAGGAGCAAGCCCCCAGGCACACTCCCAAAGGCACTTTTCTCAAAGTGCGGATCGATCACATTTTTCTCAGCGCCGGCATCGCGGTAAAAAAAGTGCGGGTACCACGCACTGTACTTACACGCCGAGCCTCGGATCACCTGCCGCTCATTGTCGATATAGAAGTGCCTTTTCGATCGGGATCGTCTCAACCCCCTTGAAAAACCTGGCCTGATCCCTATTAATAGCAGGAGAAGATTCGACTAAAACCCTGTAAAAACTACGGTTTTTCGAATTCCACTCAATTTATAGCCCGCGTATAAAAGGGATTTCCCGACTTGATGGTCCCCACCGCGAGCTATATGATTCCGGTATCGATTAAATAGCAGGAGTCGCTAAATGCAACCGCAAGCTTATACAAATACCCGCGCACTGGACCGCTCGGAATCGGCCAAGGTGTTGCGCAATACCTACGCCCTGTTGGCCATGACGGTCCTCTTCAGTGCCGTCACCGCCGGTATCTCTATGGCCGTCGGCATGGGCCGCGGCATGAGCCTGATCTGCTCCCTTGGAGCCCTGGCCCTGATCTGGTTCGTACTGCCACGTACCGCCAACTCCAGCGCCGGTGTGGGCGTTGTTTTCGCTTTTACCGGCCTACTGGGCGCCTCTATCGGCCCACTGCTTAACCATTATGTAGGCCTCGCTGGCGGCGGTCAGATTGTAATGCAGGCGCTCGGCACCACAGCGGTAATCTTCTTTGCCCTGTCTGCCTACGTGCTGACTACCCGTAAAGACTTCAGCTTTATGGGCGGTTTCCTCGCCGTAGGCCTGATCGCCGTACTGGTCTGTTTCCTGGCAGTGATCATCGCCGGCTTCTTCGGCATTCATATGCCTCTGGTCAGCGTTGCCCTGAGTGGTGTTGTTGCCCTGCTGATGTCTGGCTTCATCCTGTATGACACCAGCCGCATCATCAACGGCGGTGAGACCAACTACCTGATGGCTACCGCCTCCCTGTACCTGAATATCTTTAACCTGTTCACCAGCCTGCTGCACATCTTTGGATTCGCATCCTCTGACGATTAAGCATCAGCTTGCTGAATAAGTTTCAATGCCCCGCCCAGCGGGGCATTTTACTATTTGAAACCCTATGAAGTTTTCCCTGGCTGTTTACGCTGCACCCCATTCCTCCCAATCCGCCGCCAGCGCATTGCGCTTCGCCAGAGCATTACTGGCCGAAGGGCACGAGATCTACCGGATTTTTTTCTACTGCGATGGCGTACAAAACGCCAACAGCATCGCCGCGCCTCCCCAGGATGAAACCGATCTGACCGGGCAGTGGCAGGCTTTACAACGCGAGCACAGCCTAGATCTTGTCGTATGTATCGCCGCCGCACAGAGACGCGGGGTATTGAATCAGCGAGAGGCAGAACGTTTGGAGAAACCCTCCGCCAATCTCGCCGAAGGCTTTCAGCTAGCAGGCCTCGGCCAGCTCACCGATGCCGTCGCCAACTCCGAACGCCTGGTGACCTTTGGAGGTACGCAATGAAGCAGCGAACTCTGGCCCTGTGCCGGGCCGCACCCTATGGCAGTGCCCTGGCCCGCGAAGGCCTCGAAGCGGTTCTCGCCTCCGCCGCTATGGAGCAAGAAATCGATCTATTGTTTCTCGGCGATGGCGTTTTCCAATTGCTGGATCATCAATCCCCAATGGCTATTGGACAAAAAAGCCTACGCCGCAACCTGATGGCATTACCCATGTTTGGCATCGAACAGCTGTATGTTGCCCGAGGCAGCCTGGCGCAGAGGGGACTCACCCCGGAAGAAATACAAATTCCCGGTGCGGAAATCACCTTGGTCGACCAACCTGGGAACCTGATCGCCGCTTATCAATGTGTGTTGAGCTTTTAATATGACGCTACATATTGTCAGTAAGTCCCCATTCAGTACCCAGGCTCTGAGCGACTGTCTAGAGAGCTTTGCCGATGGCGATGCCCTTCTGCTGATCGAGGACGGTGTGTACGCTCTGCAGCACAAGGCCTTACAAGACCTGCAAAACACAGAGATCTTCTATCTGGCCGCCGACAGCGAAGCGCGCGGGCTGCTGCCCTCTGCCATATCCTGTTCCGTGGAGGCAATCGACGACGCTCGCTGGGTGCACCTGTGCACCGAACACAACCCCATCGTCAGCTGGTTCCGGTGACCAAAAGAGTGAGCAACCTGAAAGTGAACGCCCAGGAAATCCCCCTCGATAAAGAGGGCTACTTGCGTGACCTCAATGACTGGAGCCGGGATGTCGCAGAACAATTGGCGGCAGCTGAGGGCATACAGCTGACCGATGCCCATTGGGAAATCATCAGACTGCTACAGGACTTTTATCGCCAGTTCGAGCTCTCTCCTGCCATGCGCCCTCTGGTGAAATTTATCGGCCAGAACCTGGGGGCAGACAAAGGCCGCAGTATCTATTTAATGCAACTTTTTCCACCCAGCCCGGCCAAGGTCGCCAGTAAAATCGCCGGCCTGCCAAAACCTACCAATTGCCTGTAAAACGCCACCGAGCGGCTAGATATGCAATATCACACGCCGCTCTCCATGGTGGTGGCGGTGCTCCCACAAAAAGATTCCCTGCCAAGTACCCAGCATCAAGTGACCTTTTTTAAAAGGAATAGAGAGACTGCTGGCTGTTAGGGCGGCCTTGATGTGGGCAGGCATATCATCTGGGCCTTCAAGAGTATGGGTATAGAGCCGATCCCCCTCAGGTACTAGACGATTTAACCACTGCTCAAGGTCCTTACGTGCACTGGGGTCCGCATTTTCCTGAATCAACAAGCTCGCGGACGTGTGCTGGATAAATAACGTGCAGAGACCTTCCCCCACAATCTGCCTGGAGACCCAGCCAGCGACCTGGTCAGTAAACTCGTGCAACCCCTGCCCTGCCACTGTTATTGCAATCTCACCTATTGCCATACGGATTCCTATATAATTCGCGCCCGCTCTACCAATGAGACTACCGTATTCTAATATGGCACTGCACCGCGTTAACACAGACGACTATCAAGACCAGCTCCACAAGAAGGCTGAACGCCTGACTGAAGCATACCGGGAATTCACTAACCTGGAGCCTGAGCTGTTCCCCTCCCCACCGATTCACTATCGACTGCGCGCCGAGTTCAAAGTTTGGCATGAAGACGGCATGGCCCACTATGCCATGTACCGCCAGGGTGAATATAAGAAACCTTTTATCATTGATGCGTTCACGGTGGGCTCTGAGCTGATGAACCAGCTGATGCCTAGAGTCTTACAGGCCGTAAATCACAGCGAGGTGCTGCGCAAGCGCCTATTCTCAGCCGAATTCCTCACCACGTTGAGTGGCGATGCACTTATTACTCTGATTTACCACAAAAAGCTGGATGAAAGCTGGGAACAGGAAGCCAGGGCTCTGCAGGAACAACTGGGCTTCCCTATTCTGGGTCGCTCTCGAAAGCAGAAAGTGGTGCTAGAGCGGGATTTCGTTACCGAAAAGCTCGACATTGACGGTAAAACCTATCAATACAAGCAAGTGGAAGGCAGTTTTACCCAACCCAATGGGGAGATCTGCCGCTCCATGATCCATTGGGCAAAGAATGCCTGCGGCAAGAATACAAGCGACCTGCTCGAGCTTTACTGCGGTAATGGCAATCTGACCATCCCCCTGAGTGAGCACTTTGAGAAAGTGCTGGCCACAGAAATCTCCAAAGTTTCAGTAAATTCTGCCCAGGAAAATATCCAGGCCAACGGAGTCACCAACCTCGATATCGTGCGTCTGTCCAGTGAAGAGTTTACCCAAGCCATCGATAAGATCCGACCATTTCGCCGCTTGGCAGAGATAGATCTGGATAGCTACAATTTCGACACGGTTCTGGTAGACCCGCCCCGCGCAGGCCTGGACAGTGAAACCTGTGCAATGGTGGCCCGCTTTCGGCGCATTTTATATATTTCATGCAATCCAGAAACCCAGCTAGAAAATCTCAAGCAACTGAGCCTGACGCACCGCATCGAATGCTTTGCTCTATTCGACCAGTTCCCATACACCGACCACACCGAAACTGGCCTGATGCTGGTTCGCAAGTAATTCCTTAGTATCAAAAGTATCTAACGGCTGGGGTGTGCTACCTGGTAGTAACCCCGGCCTAGCCGGATTAAGCTTCAACGGCTAACTTTAAAGTCTCAGTGACGCCTTTATTGTTCAGAGTTAATCATCAGGCGCAACCGTTGCCTGGGAACTGGTTGCGATTGTAGTCCCTACATACAGCAGTGAAATATTTTCACTCCTCAGATCACCATAAAGCCCAAAACCAGCGTTAATCCCTCGAAAAGCCCATAAAACATAAGCTGGCACGGCTCTTGCCTTGTAACAGTTAACCGGCGAACTTTTAGAATACTCTTTCCCCTGGGAATTTTGTAAAGCGCCCACAAATCAAAAATCGACTACAAAGGAAAGTACAATGAAAATGCCAAGCAATAAACTCAGTATGATTTTACTGGCCACCGTGTTTAGTTTTTCTATTACCGCATGTGAAGATAAGCCAGCAGAGACGCTTGGAGAGCGCGTTGACGAAAAAGCAGAACAGCTAGGCAACACAATTGAAGACGCCTGTGAAGAGGTTAAAGAAGGAGTAGATGCAAAGGACTCCGATTGCTAGCCCTTAAGGCAGGGCGCAAAAGCGCCCTGCCCTGCCGATTTTTTTCACCAAGGAAAAGTACTTTACTGTAAAACTCACCATCTCCCCGCCCTAAAGAAAAATATCTTTTATTGCCGCCCAACAGCGGTAAAGGTATTTATACACACAACAAACGGCCAAAGTAAAAATTAGAACACGTCGCTCAACGACAAAAATATACTCCTGCCGCTGACCTCATCAAAACGACCCAGCCTAAAGACTCCAACGGATTTCTTTGATTGGATTATTTCAATACTTTGTTGACGACCATCTTTATTTTCTAACAACTGATAGATACAACTCGTGGGTTACTAGGGTTTTCTTTTCTATACGTTGGATTTCAACCTACAAAAGGCGCGGACTCGGTGAATAATATTTCCAGAGAAGGACTAAATATCGCAAATAACAACATTGGCACGAAAATTGACTATATTGCAGTATCGTAAACAAATGAGAGTCCAATGAGTTATCAGGCCGTAGAATTATCAGCATCCGCAGAAATTTCCCAACACAATATAAAGACGGAGATAAGCACCGTCCGCTATCTGAGTGCCCACGCAGAACTTTTTTATAAAACTGGTACAAAAAATGTTCGCGACCATCAATTGAAGGAAGTTTTTGGTGTTTTGAAAAATTTACACGGCGATGTAAAAAATTTACTCAAGGGCCCTCCCTTTAACTCTTCACCGACGGTACCCGATATGGAGATTAAGCATCGTCCAGTCGCACTGATTTCAGAATCGCCCCCCAGCAGTTTGATCAATACTCTTATAGAGTGTGAGAAATTCCAAAAGAACCAGCAGTTACAGATTATTCAGTCCCTATGCGGCTTTCGTCTTGGTCTGGCGCTCTCTGCACAAACAGCAAAACTGCAAATTGCTATCGATCAACTGAAGAATATCGCCACCACTCAAACCGCGTACATGCGCCAATAAATCACGAAACCGAAAACTTGGCATGAAAGCTGCTTAATATATTTTACCACTAGCAAAGAAGGAGTAAGTTATGAAACTTATGAAAAAAACCCTGAGTGCCGCAGTCATTGCAGTTTCCGTATCAGCTGGCGCCATCGCCGGAGAAAAGTCTGAACAGAAGAGTTTCACCATGGGTGATGCCTGGTTGGACGGAAAAGCCGAGACAGTACTTCTCCTTAATGAGAACTTAAATAACTTTGCTATTGATACCGATGTCCATAACGGTGTTGTGATTTTGAGCGGTGAAGTTGAAAGCAACATTGACAAACGCCTTGCGGAAGAGTTAATCATTGGTATTGACGGTGTCAAGAAAGTGAAAAATAAGCTTACCGTTGCCAACAATGAGAGCCTTGGCGAAACCCTTTCAAAAGAATACACAGATACGAAAATAGCGGCGGTTGTAAAAACCCGCCTACTGTTAGACCGAGAAGTCTCCGGCACTAAGATTGATGTTTCAGCTCAGGAGGGCACCATTACCCTTAAGGGTTCGGTGAAATCTGGAGCACAGAAAGACTTGGCTGAAGCCATTGCAGAGAACACGGATGACGTGGAAAAAGTAGTGAACAAGCTCAAGGTAACCGGATGATAAATATCGAGGGGCTGCGCAGCAGCCCCTGCTCTTTTCGATTCCGGTCACTCAGCATTGCATTCCCAAGCCAAACTTCATCATGCTTCTGTATTTTTACATACCAACAAGCGTAAAGAAATTACCAGGCTGTGATTCATGCTGAGCAATAGACTTAAGTTAAACACCACCCTAGAAACAGCTGTTCTATTTGTTGTCCCCAGTCCCAAACTCACCCACATAGACTTCCATCGGTGAAGTTCCGTTATCCGATCTATCATGAGGATTACATAACTGAGCAATAACCCCCATTAATACTTTATATATTTTCTCCAGCTGTTTCTTCTGAGCATCGGAAATCAATCCATTACAGGTTAACATCGCGCCATCTCTCAACGCCCAGATATAAACATAATGAGCACACCCATTAAGCTGGTATATCACATCCTTATCTATTACCTGATCATTAGCCGTTGACTGATAAATCTCTTCGGCCGCACAAATAATCTGATAAAAATCACTCATGGACACTTCAGAAAAGGGACGAAGCTTATCTAAAAACGTCGACGTATCATCACCACAATCTAAATCAAACCTACCAATGCACTGCTTTCTTAACGTATCAATTGCGGCCAATTTATAAACCTCTTATTACCGGTGTACCAACCCAACATCCGAGCTCTTTCCCTCTCAGTTAGGTTCTCTAACTTGTAGAAAATCAACTCGACTAGGACATTCAACCTCCCTCGCGGGGTCGACAACGCCCTTTGCTGAGAGTTACGCCTAGAGTGCAAAATTTAGTAAAACAGCCATACTATCCACCTGTCAAACTAAAAAGACGACAAATTAACAATAGTCTTGCCTAGCTTCTATTTCGAATTGTTGAAAGAAGCTACATCACTCACCTCAACATTTTGTTGATCAATTTTTTCTTGCGCAATAGCTTCATCTCCCTCCTCCAATGACACTGTGTTTTGAACCGGCTTAGCTTCAGCTTCAAGCTGTAACTGTGTCAACAGGGCAAAATGATCAGACCCAAAGCCCGGTAAACGTTCTATCTTAAGGAGCCTAAAATGATGACTGTGAAACAAGTGATCCAATGGCCAGCGCATGAACCAATAGCTGGCATGGTAAGTGTTGTACATACCTCGCCCAACCCGTGGATCAAGTAACCCACTTATTTTTCGAAATAGCCTTGTACTGTACGACCAAGCAACATCATTTAAATCTCCTGCGACGATGGTGGGCACATCAGTTTTAGAAACTTTTTTTGCAACCACGAGCAGCTCAGCATCTCGCTCTTCGGAGGTTTCATTTTCAGTCGGGCTTGGTGGGGCGGGATGTAAAAAGTGGGCATTGATCGTATGACCACTCGGGGTGTGAATCAGCGTGTGCATTGAAGGCACATCATCTTCGACTAAGAACTGTATTTGACTCTTCGATAAGGGGAACCTGGCATAAACATGCATTCCGTATAGATTATCGAGTGGACATTTCATGGTATGGGGGTAGTCTAACTCTAAAACATCCAGCTGAGACTGCCACCAATTATCCGACTCTAATGTAACAAATATATCTGGTTGATGCCGTTTTATTAGATCAACAAGCCCTTTAGCATTTTTATTTGGCGTCAATACATTTGCCGTTAGAATACTAACCGTATCATAAGGCTTTGTAAGCCCCCCGGACCGTTTAGCACGCTCAACCTCAACCGGAAAAAGTGGTGTATACGGAGCTATCCACCATAGTTGATAGCCTAAACAACTGAGCGCAACTAAAATCAGCCCCCATACAATAGGACTGCTCAAGTCCAAAAAGATACATTGAGCAACCAAAAGAAGACTAATGAGCAATGAAAACTGTACCCGCGGAAAATCGAAACCACGTATATACCAAGCCTCAACTTTACAAATTGGAGTCAAGGTAAATATGGCCATTACAGCCGTAAAGATTGAAATCAATATCAATGTCACAAAAAACTCAACTTGTCTTGTAAACGCTAACCTTTATCAGGATTTTGCAGCTGAAAATCTATAAAGCAAACCCTAAACATTCTCTAAGTCGACAGTTTGGGTTTATCACGAATATCTGCCACACGCACTTTATTTTTCCCCTACGCAGCTTGTATCGACTTCAAGGTTCATAGAGTTTTCCCTTACCGGCGATCAATCCACCTAACATATCTATTCGTCGCTCTACAACAGATAATCTCACACTTTGATAACCGACACATGATTATTTTAAAAACTGATAGCGCCCCTATACAGATTCCTTCAAACTTGACCCGCATTTGCAAGTAACCTATCAAGAACAGCCTCACTTATCACAAAGAAGGTTAACTACGATCATAAAGCACACACAATAGACTGTCCAAAGGAAATACCAGCAACTCAAAACCATGAGTAAAGGCCCAATAAAATTGATACGCTTAATCTTTTCTGAATTTATATTTATTTTATATTGATACTGAAATAACCCATTGCGACTGGCAAATCTATAAATATCTTAATATGGAGATGGGAGCCGCGAAAGCCGAGAAACACTACCTGAAACACAAAACCTATACCCAGGTGGGCTAGAAGGATATTCCAGCAAACATTAAAAGCCTATTCGAACTCACAATTTAGCTCCATTTGAGAACTTGTCGATTCCCTTAAGGAAGGAATTGTAAGGCTTAATTGATGCCTCAGCAGGGAGTCAAAGATCCTTTCAGCAGGAAAATGAACAGCCCGCCGCCGTTAAGTCCTATTGCGTCTTTCTTTACACCAAGAGTAATAGGAAACCGCTGCGCATCCAAAAAGAAGCATTAAAATACACAACAACGCTGCCCGCTAAGGCGAGGACAAACTGTACAAACCCCCAGATTACCAGGCATTTTGTTTTCCGGATAAATCCCTACAGAACATGTTCCCCCATGAATATCGACCCACACCACGATTAAAATTTCGATATCGTATTTTTATGGAAACCTATCGGGTTAATTACACAGAAGCTTGCCCACATCGCCCTACTTGAGATCGTTAGCCACCACCCTATTTAACGTAAGGGATCAAACCACCATTCCCTTTCCCATTGGCATTGGCATTGGCATTGGCATTGGCATTGGCATTGGCATTGGCATTGGCAGCTTATCTTTACAAGGATACTTAGAGGCGTATTTTGAATGTTGATTTATTTAACACACAAAATCGCGGGAAAAATACAGCTTTATCCAGACAAATTAGCAAGTCTCACTGAAAAAACCTACACTATCATTCGAATGGGAAGTTGCTCTTTGCCAGCTGGGATAAATGAGACTGAGCAATTCAGTGGCGCGAAAATGAAAAATGGCTCTGCGCGCAAGCTGTAGAAGGGATCGGTTCAAAAATCAGCAGGCAAACTGATGATTTCTGAACCATGCACTACGCCCTCAGAACGAACGACCTAGAATGCGTTTGGCCGCATCCATTGCAAAATCTTTATAGTCTACTTCTACTTTCGCCATCTCCAGCTCAAACTGAAATTGCTCTTTGCGCGGTAGTGCTTTCCAGTCCTTCAGGATTGGGATATGGCTGGTTTTTTCTGCGATGGTATAGAAAGCGACAAATTCTTCACGCACACTATCTTCCACTTGAAGTGAATCCAGGAGCACGCGAATACGAATGGAAGCTTCAGTAAGCCCTACCCCATCATCCAGTAGGGAACGCGCAATAATCTGAATGCTATCGTTCACTCTTTGACGCTGTTCTTGTGCGGCCTGCTCCAATTCAGCCAGTTGCTCAGCCTGTTTTTTTTGAGCGACTGCAAGCTTGCGCAAGTAGTAACCGGCAAGAGTGGCGAGGAAGAAAATTATTAATGCTGCAATAACTAACACAAAAACTGGAAAAACAGTCATTCAAATAACACCTTAAAGATCGTCAATACAAAACTAGCAGTAATGATAGAAAGCAATGTACTTAGTCCAATTATATTTGCTGCCATACGGCTGTTTCCACCCATACCTTCTGCTGTCACAAAGCAAACTGAAGAGCTGGGAACTGCTGCCATCAATACCAACACACCCAATTTTTGTTGCTCAAGACGAAACAGCCAACCTAGTATTAGCATCGCCATAGGCACCAGTAATAACTTGATCGCAGTTGCTCCAAATGTTGCTAATGAGCTATCACGAAGCAATTTAAAATCAAAACTAGCGCCAATACACAGCAAAGCCAGTGGTAACGTAATTGATCCCACCTCAGTTCCCGCTTGCAAGAGGCCTTGAGGAAGTTGCACATTTAATTCTCGCAACAAAAGTGCTAACAAAACTGAAAAAATCAGGGGGTTTTTCCCAACCTCTTTGAGTAACACTTTTCAGCTGAAATTTCTATCTTCACTAAAATAAGCAAGTAGAACTACTGCAACTGCATTGTAAACAATACTGACAAAAGCAACTAAGAGTTCTCCTTGCGCTAAGCCACTCAAGCCATAAGCACTTTCCACCCATGCCAATCCAACAATTGCCATATTACCTCGAAAGGCGGTATGAATAAACGTGCTTCGATCATTCTGCCTTACATGAAATGCAAGAAGATAGGCCATTGGGATTGTCATAAAAGTACCGAGAACCCCTGCAGTTAAAAATAAAAACTCTTCCTTCAGGCCAGCATCTGACATGTAAATATTAAAAAATAATAGGGCTGGCAATGTTATGTTAAAGACAAACCTGGATAATTTATCAACAAATTGTTTTTCTAGCGCTCTGAAACGAGCAAAAAATATCCCGCAGCCATGGTAAGGAAAATTGGACTAATTACTGAAAACGAAAATTCCAGCTCCTCCATATTAGTCCTCTCTATTCACAAACCACCCCTCACAACACCCCTTATCTTAAACTTTGATATATTTAGACTGAGTCCTTCGCACTCACAAATATACCTTAAGCAATGCCAGTCCGATGCTGGCAGTAACAACAGAGAGTAATGTGCTGAGCCCAACGATATTCGCAGTAAGCTGGCTGTTTCCACCCATGGCGTGGGCCATAACGAAAGCCGAAATAGCACAGGGGGAACCCGCCATCAGCATCAGGTAACCCAAATATTCGGGACTCATACCCAATACCAAGCCAATCAGTAAACAGACCATCGGGGCCACTACCAACTTAAGTAACGAAGCGACCAGCGCTGTTGGGGAGCTGCGCATGAGTGTTCGCATCTTCATGCTGGCACCGACACAGATAAGACCCAAAGGCAGGCTCACGGAGGCCAAATACTGAATTGTATCGTGGAGTACTTCCGGTAGCCTGATCGCCAACATGCGGCACACAATAGCTGCGAATACACCGAGGATAAGAGGATTCTTGACCAGCTCCCAAAACAATATCCGCCAGCCAAATTTCGTCTCCTTATTGTAAAGCACAAAAAGAACGACGGCGATCACGTTGAACTGAATCGTAAGCGCAGCCACTAACGCAGCCGAGTTAGAGACACCTGTATCGCCATAGGCTTTTTGAATCCACGCGAGGCCGACAATAGCCACATTCCCACGAAAAGCGCCCTGTATAAAAGCGCTGCGATCCATAGGCATAATCGGTCGAGCCAACAGCCAGGCAAGCGGGAGCATCAAAAAAGTGCCAAGAACTCCCGCGGTAAGCAGAGGTATCTCTTTAGAGGGGCTGGCATCTGAGGAATAAATATTGATGAAAAGCAGTGCCGGCAAGGTGATATGGAAAACCAACCTGGAGGCATCATCGATAAAGCTGGTTCGCACAATCCCCTTTAGCTTCAGCAGGTACCCACCAATAATCATCAGGAAGATGGGCCCGGTGACCGAGAGTGCAAATGCAAGGTTTTCCATGGGCGATTAATCTTCCGTAGTTGCCACCTCGGTCTGTGGCAAAGTGTTCACTTCCGGGGTGTTGGCCCGCTCCCTAAGATCGGAGGCAATCTGCTTGCGGGTTTTTGCACCAAGCTTCCGCAGGCTGTCAATGCGCTTCACCGCGTTGCCGCGACCAGTGGCCAAACGTTTGTAGGTCTGCTGGTAGGCTTCCTCAGCCTGGCGCAAGCGCCCGCCTAAATCGTCCAGCGACTCCAGCACCATAGCAAACTGGTCGTGCAGCTTACCGGCTTCGTCGGCGATTTTTTCCGCATTCTTGTTCTGCTTCTCATAGCGCCAGATATTCTCGACCGTGCGTAGAGTGGCCATCAGGCTGGTGGGACTTACCAATACGATTTGTTTTTCATAAGCGAAGCGGAACAGATCTGGGTCGGCCTGCATGGCAAGCATATACGCAGCCTCGATCGGCATAAAAATAAAGACAAAGTCGAGAGTACGCACACCCTCAAGCTGCTCGTAGGCCTTTTTATTGAGGCCAGTAATATGAGCACGCAAGGAGTTTACATGTTGTTTCAGGGCCTGGGCACGTGCTTCATCGGTTTCCGCCGAGCTATAGCGCTCGTAATCCACCAGAGAGACCTTGGAGTCGATAATCAGGTCTTTATTTTCCGGCAGGCGCACAATCACATCCGGCTGGCGCCTGCGGCCGTCACTGGTGAGGGTTACCTGGGTTTCGTATTCACGGCCCTTCTGTAAACCGGATTCTTCCAGCAAACGCTCCAGCACCACTTCGCCCCAGTTACCCTGGATCTTGCGGTCTCCCTTCAGGGCCGAAGTCAGGTTTAGGGCCTCATCGCTGATACGTTGGGTCTGCTCGCGCAGGGCCTTAATCTGCCCAAGCAGGCTGTTGCGCTCGGCGTTTTCGCGGTCATAAACATGCTCCACCCGCTTGCGGAAGTCTCCCAGCTGGCGCTCCAGCGGGTCGAGACTCTTGCGTAAACTATCTTCACTGCGGCGCGCGAAGACTTGCTGCTTCTCTTCGAAAATGCGGTTGGCCAGGTTCTCAAACTGCTCGCCCATGGCGGCGCGCATCTGCTCCACCAACTGGCGTTGCTCCGCCAGTGCCTGCTCTCCCTTCTCCACCAGCACCTGGCTGCGGGTGAGCTGTTGCAGCTTGCCGGTCAGCTCGCCGCGCAAAGCTTCGACCTCGCCATTTAGTTGCACTTCCCGTTCACGGCTGTTGTCCAGGCGTGCCTGGGTCACCTGTTGAGCCGCAATCGCATCCTGATGGGCCGCTTGCACTTGAAGTAATGCCCGGCGACCACCGGAACGACCCAGCCAAAAGGCAAAGCCCAGTAAAACGAATAAGGCGATAGCCGCCAACACCGCATGATCGGTATTGAGTTGCAGCGGGAACGCTGGCATAGAAGGTACTCCCAGACCCGGAATAGAGGTATATGAAGCAGGATTTCTCCTGGGAACATGTGTCCGCAATCGACATGCCCGAAGTTCCCCCCAGGCGAGGCGGCCATTCTAACAGCTTGACCGGGGAATGTACTGTCGTCCCCGGCCCACCCAGTCGTAGGACCCGGCGCAAGCGTAACTTATCGCGAAATTTGAGGTATTCTTGCAGAATTACTCTCGATGTTGGTATCTCCGAACTTATGCATGCAGACAGCGCCTCTCCCGATTACACGCCCGCGAGCGCCTTGATCTTTGATTCCGGCGTGGGCGCAATCAGTATTGCGCGGGAAATTCGCCGTATGCTGCCGGGCCTCACTCTGCACTTCGGGGTGGATAATGGCTATTACCCCTACGGCAATAAAACGGAGGCGCAGCTGCGCCCACGGATCGTGGCGCAGGCCCAAAGTATGCTGGCCCAGTGCGGAGCAGATATTCTCGTTGTGGGCTGCAATACCGCCAGCACCCTGGCCCTGCCCCAACTGCGAAAGAATCTGACAAATCCTGTGGTGGGTGTGGTGCCCGCCGTCAAGCCTGCCGCGGCCGCCAGTCGGTCCCGCACTATTGCCTTGATCGCCACCGAGGGCACCGTAAATCGTCGCTATACCCGCGAGTTGATAGAGCAGTTTGCCAATGGTAACCGGGTAATCAATGTACCCGCCCCAGAGCTGGTGCATCTGGCAGAGGCCAAACTGCGCGGCAACCTAATTAACTCCAGCGACCTGGAGCCTGTATTACACCGCATCTTCCACACAGCCGGGGGCGACCAAGTGGATATTGCCGTGCTGGCCTGCACGCATTTTCCTTTACTGCGTGAAGAATTACAGCAATTCTCACCCCGCCCAATACAGTGGCTGGATTCTGGCGAGGCTATCGCCCGCCGTGTAGCTTGGTGGCTCGACGAACTCGGCCTGCCCCTATCCAGCCAGCCGAACTGTAGCCAACTGATAACCAGTGCCAGCGACCACTGTGGCAATATTGCCGCGGCTTTTCGCGAGTTCATTCCCAGAAACGCCTCCGCAAAAATGTCGTCAAGTTGACAGCAGCACGACAAACCGCGACCGTTCCCCAAATAACAAGCCCTAACCGGTACCCGAATTCATGCTGAAGCCGGCATTTTCCGCTCTCGAAATATTTGCGCAGCTGCCCCCTGGAGGACTGCTGCTCACCCCCAACAACCGTTTGCGCAACCGCTGCCAGCAGGTGTTTGCCACGCAGCAGTCGCCCGGTGCCTGCTGGATGCCGCCGCCGGTGGAATCCCTGCGCAGTTGGCTGGACAAGCTCTGGTTCCAGCTGCAACAACGCAACTGGCAGCCCGCCTTGCAGCAGGTATTGAATCGCGAGCAGCGGCAATTACTCTGGCAGCGCGCCCTGGATGAATCCCTGGACCGGCAACTGCTCAACAGCCAACAACTGTGCCGGGATGCCGACAGCGCCCTGGCGCAGCTACTCCAATGGCAGCTGATTTCCGATCTCTCGCAAATAGATGAAGCGCTAACTCCCTTACTGGAGCAGTTCGCACTCTCTATGCGCAGCGACGAACTGCCGCTATGCGCCATGATCAAGGCCTTTGCCACTGAGCTTCAAGCCCACAGTGCCATCACGCCAGACCAGCGCGATCAACTGATCCTGCGCGCATTCCAGGAAGGCATTCTGGAACCCGTCGCGCAAATTGATACCGCCGGCTTCGCCCAGATTTCGCCCCTCGCCAATGCCCTGATTCACGCAGGTGCAACAGCCGTTAATGAAAGGCCGGGACTTACCCAGCAAAGTGAATTATCCGTAACCGCCTGCGCCGATTTGGATGAAGAACTCTACCAAGCAGCTCTTTGGGCCGGACAAAAGCTCGCCGAAAACCCCGGCCACAGCGTCGGTATAGTGGTGAACAATCTGGGCCAATGCCGCGCCCAGGTGGAAGCGGTATTTTCCCGCGTGCTCGAACCCCAATACCTGGACCCGCAGCAACCGCGCTACACACTGCCGTTTAACTTCTCCGCCGGTACGCCACTGGCGCAGACACCGGTCGGCAGCGCCGCCCTGCAATTGCTATCGCTACTGCAAGACGAATGGGATTACCCCCAATTGCAAAACATCCTGTTCAGCCCCTTCTGGGGTGACGACAGTGAAACCTGGCTGCGCAGTGCCCTGTTCCGCCGTTTACAAAAACTGGAGCTGCGCCGCATCGACGGCGCAACCCTGCGCTACTGGGCCGAGCGCAGCGCAGAAGTGCTCCACTTGGAATCGCCGCAACTGCCCCGCCAGCTGGAGCAAATGGCCGAACGCGCCCGCCGCTGGCAGCGAGCCCCCGCAGAAATTTGGGCCGCGCGTTTTTCCGAAACACTGACCGCATTAAATTGGCCCGGCAGCCGCAACCCGGACAGCCAGGAATACCAGCAGCTGATGCAATGGGAGTCCATCCTGGAAGAGTTCGCCGCACTCAGCGCCTGCGGTGGCAACCTTACCCTCACCCAGGCCCTGCAATTGCTGCGTCAGATTGCTAGCCGCACCCCCTTCCAAGCGGAAACCCGCGATGGCCCCCTGCAAATTCTCGGGGTACTGGAAGCCGGCGGCCTCGCCTTCGATCACCTGCGCCTGGTCGGCTTCGGTCAACAACAGTGGCCGCCGGCACCGGCACCCAATCCGCTGTTGCCGATTCAATGGCAAAAACATTGGAAGATGCCCCGCGCCAGCGCCGAGCGGGAATTGGAACTGGCCCGCGAACTCACCGCCGACCTGCAAAATGCCAGCGGCGATATCGTCGTGAGTTACACCTGTGAAGAAGACGGTGTACAGCAAGGCCTGAGCAGCTTGTTTGAAAGCCCGCAACAAGCCCAACACTTTGCCAAAGGCGCCCTGCATAATCACTACAGCCAACTGGCGCAAGCCTGTCAGCTGGAAAAAATCGAAGACAAAAAGCTACCGCCACTCACCCCCCCCGAATGCGAGCGGGTGCGCGGCGGTGCCTCGGTGCTCAAGGCCCAGGCCTTGTCCCCGTTAAATGCGCAATTGCGCTTCCGCCTTGGCGCCAGCAGTTTTACCCAACCGGATATCGGCCTCGGCCCTGCCGAGCGGGGTAATGTGGTGCACCAGGTGCTGGCGGAATTCTGGCAACGGTGCGGCACCCTCACACAACTGCAAGCCATGGACGACGAGCAACGCCAAGCGCAAATCGAACGCGCGGTGGAGCGCTCCCTCGGCAGTGTGCGCAAAAAATACAATCACCTGCCGATCGGATTTTGGGCCATGGAAAAGCAGCGCCTGGAGCGTCTGCTGCAACAATGGCTGTCTGTGGAACTGGACAGGCCCAATTTCTCCGTAGAAAAAGTGGAATGGGAACAAGCCGTGGAAATCGGCGGGCTGCACTTTAACCTGCGCCTGGACCGACTGGACCAACTCGCCAGCGGCGAGCAACTGGTAATCGATTACAAAACCGGTATTCCCAGTATTCGCGACTGGCTTACCCAGCGTATCCGCGAACCCCAGCTGCCGCTCTACGCCCTCTTCCAACCGGACGCCCACGCCATCGCCTTCGGCCAGGTGCGCAACGGCGACTGCAAATGGAATGGCTGCGGAGATTTGGAGCACCCCATCGCCGGCATAAAAGCCGTGGGCGATACGGAAAAAGAATCCCCCTACGGCACCTGGAGCAATCTGGTGGAGCACTGGCGCTACAGCCTGGAATCCCTCGCCACAGAATATCGCAGTGGTGTAGCCACCCTCGCCTTTGATCGCCCCACCGATAACAACAGTGAACTCTGGCCCCTAAACCGCTGGCCGGAAAGGGAGCAAATAACCGAATGAACGAAGTTGTGACCACTCCCGCCCTGCGCCGACCCATCGATGCCGACGCCCGTAGCCAAGCCCTGGATATCAGTCGCAGTTTTGCTGTGTCCGCCCCGGCGGGCTCCGGTAAAACCGGCCTGCTCACCCAGCGCGTATTAAAGTTGCTCGCCGCCTGCCAGCAGCCAGAAGAAGTGTTGGCCATTACCTTCACCCGCAAAGCTGCCGGTGAAATGCGCGAGCGCCTGATCGATGCCCTCCACAGCGCCCGTGACCAAGCCCGGCCAGATAACCCACACGATGCCATCACCTGGGATTTGGCCCGCGCCCTGCTGGAGCGGGATCGCGAACTGGAATGGGAACTGCTGCAAACACCCCAGCGCCTGCGTATTCAAACCATTGACGGCCTCTGCCGCAGCCTCGCCAGCCAACTGCCGATCGAAAGCGGCCTGGGCGCACCGGGTGAACCCCTGGAGCGCACTCAAATCGCCTTCGAACTGGCCGTGGTGAACCTGCTCAAACACCTCGATGGCGAAACCCCAGACGCAGATCTACAGCAGCTACTGCTCCACCTGGACAACGACCTGGGCCAGCTCAATAAGCTGCTGCGTATTTTGTTGGACAAGCGCGAGCAATGGCTCGGCCCACTTTTGAGCGTTAACTTCGACGGCGCCCAGGATTATTTCCATTTTGTTATCGACGAACTGGTAGCGGAAAAGCTGCAAGACCTCACCACAGCCCTCGGCAGTTACGCCGGGGAACTGCTGGAGCTGGCCAGTTATGCCGGCGGCAATTTACAAAAGGAAAACCCCAGCCACGGCCTGTGCCTCTTCGCCGAACTGGACGATTTCCCCAGCACAGACAGCAGCGGCCTGCCCGCCTGGCTCGCCCTCGGCAGCCTGCTCCTCACCACCACCGGTGATCTGCGCAAAGGCGGCGGCATCAATAAAAAACTCGGTTTTGGCCTACCGGATAAAAAAGATCCCGAGCGCCCAATCGCCGAAGAATACAAACAGCGCATGAAAAACCTGCTGGCAGAACTGGCCGGCAACGAACCGCTGCTCTCCGCACTGCGAGAAGTGGGCAAGCTTCCCAGCGGACTGCAACAGAGCCAATGGCAACTGCTGCAAGGGCTCGCCCAGGTACTGCCCAAGTTAGTCGCCGAATTAAAGTTGGTCTTCCAGCAGCTGGGCGCCACCGACTATACCGAAGTGGCCCAAGCCGCACTGATCGCCCTGGGCGATAGCGATAACCCCACAGACCTGGCCCTAAAACTAGACCTGCAAACCCAGCATATTCTGGTGGACGAGTTCCAGGACACCTCCCACACCCAGCTACAACTGCTGGAAAAACTCACTGCCGGCTGGCAGCAGGGAGACGGCCGCACCCTATTTATTGTCGGCGACGGCATGCAATCCTGTTACGGCTTCCGCAATGCCAACGTGGGTATTTTCCTGGATGCGCGCGAACGCGGTATCGGTGAAGTCCCCCTGGAGGCCCTCGATCTCCAGGTCAATTTCCGCTCCGAAAGCGCAGTGGTGAACTGGGTCAACGAGACTTTCCAAAGGGCCTTTCCGCAAGCGGACAATATCGGTCGCGGCGCCGTACGCTATCTGCAATCCGAAGCGTTTAAAGGCAGCAAATGGACCGAGCCCTCGGTGAATTTTTACGGCTGCATTGATGACGAAGACCGCAACCGCGAAGCCACCCAAGCGGTTGAACTGGTGCAGCAATTACAAGCGCAAGATCCGGAAAGCCGCATCGCCATTCTGGTGCGCAAGAAAAAACACCTGCAAAAGATTTTGCCGGCCCTAAGTACTGCCAATATCGCCTTCCAAGCCCCTGAACTGGCGCCGCTCGCCAGTAAAATGGTGGTGTTGGATTTACTCAGTCTCACCCGCGCCTTACTCGACCCCAGCGACCGAATCAGTTGGCTGGCCGTACTCCGCGCCCCCTGGTGCGGACTGCAACTGCCAGATCTTTACACCCTGGCCAACTGGGGCAATGGGGATATCACCGTAACCGATACCAGCGCGCGTCCATTGTTAATGGCCTTGCAGGAAGTAGACGATATCGCCCTGCTCAGCGATGAAGGGCGCACACGCCTAGCCCAAGTGGCCCCCAATCTGCTGCACGCCTGGCAACAGCGCGGCCGCAAACCCCTGCGCACCTGGATTGAAGGCCTCTGGCTGGAACTGGGCGGCCCCGCCACCGTAGCGCAAAAATCTGACCTGAATAATGTGCAGGACTTTCTGCAATTATTAGAAGCCTTCGATACCGGCGGAGCCATTACCGACTGGCAACAGTTCACCTTGGCCCTGGAACAGCTCTACGCCCGCCCCGCCCAGGATGCCAAAGTGCAGGTGATGACCATTCACAAATCAAAAGGGCTGGAGTTCGAACACGTACTGATCCCAGGCCTGGACCAAGGCGGAAAACCCGGCAGCGACCAACTGCTGCGCTGGAGCGAATGGCTTAGCCGCGAAGGCGAAAGCCGCTTCCTGCTCGCTCCTAAAAATGCGCGCGGCGGCCGCGACCCGGTTTTTGAATACCTGAAGCACGACAACAGCGAACGCGAGCGCCTGGAAGGCACCCGCCTATTGTATGTAGGCTGCACCCGCGCCATCCGCTCACTGCATCTTTTAGCCTGCAGCAACCGGGATGAAAAAAAGGGCCACCTAAAAGCCCCCGGCAGCGCCGCCCTACTCGCCGGCATCTGGCCCAGTGTTTTGCACCACCAGGAAAGCGACTGGTGCCACTGGCTGGAAGCGGAAGACCCCCTACTCAACCAGGACGAAGCCAGCAGAGATCACGACTACCTCCTGCGCCTGCCCAACCAATGGCAACCCCAGGCCGTGCCCCGGCAGGAATGGCTGGCCCAATACCGCATGCCAGACTACCAACCCAAAACCGAGGAAGAAGACAATATTCCCGAACTGGGCCAGGTAGCCCTGCGCTGGTTAAAACACGCCGGCACCGTAGCACACGAAACCCTCGCCACCATTGCCGAGACCAATATCAACGACTGGACACCCAGCAAACTGGAAGCCCAACGCCCCCTATGGCAACTGCGCCTAAAGCAATTGGGGCTATCCGCCACCAGCCTGGACCGCGCCGCCGAGAAAGTGGAGATCGCCGTACGCAACAGCCTCAACTGCCCCACCGGCCGTTGGTTATTGGATGGCTCACTAAGGGAATCCGCCTGCGAACTGGAACTCCACAGCGGCGGCCGACAGTTAAGACGCTCTATTGTCGACCGCACCTTTATCGATAACGAAGGCACCCGCTGGATTGTCGACTACAAAACGGCTGAGACCAGTGGTGAGGAAAGCCAGGAAGAGTTTATTGCGGCTCAGCTGGAGCAGTATCGGAATCAGCTGGAAAATTACCGCAAGCTTTTTTATGCGCGGGGGGAGCGGAATATTCGGTGTGCGCTGTATTTTCCGTTGATGCGGAGGTTGGTGGAGCTGGATTAGAGGGATGTATAGATTATCGTGCGGCTTAAAGCCGCACTCAATATCATAGTTAGAACGCTCACATTTTTCTGATAAAAGCGATTTATGTAAGCATCACTCTACTTTCTGCTTCCTCCAGTTGTCTATGGCAGAACCAAGCCGTGCTCGATCAACCTCGCCTTGCCATTCCCTCCAAAATTCTATAGTTCCACTATTTGGCTTTCTTACTGGCTCATCTATTCGTATTCTACTAGGCAATAGACTGGCATCACCCACTACCAAAGCTTCACCAGTATCGAGCGTAGGTAGTATGTCACTAAAGCTACCCAGGCTATCTGGAAGCAATTTTTTGATCACACCTTGGTCATCAGAATTAGTAAGCCTCATTGAAACAAAATTACTACATTGACTAAGAATTGTTTTATTAACCTCAGATGGCCTCTGGCTGATTACAACCAAACTAAGCCCATATTTTCTACCTTCTTTTGCAATCCTTTCAAAGATTTTTATTGATATATCATCTGCTGATCCGGTGAGATTTCTATTTGGTATATAAAGATGAGCCTCATCACACATCAAGGCTATCGGGTGTCTTTTCTCTAGCGGAGTCCATTGCTGAATAGAGAATGATACTCGCGCTACCAATGAAACCATTAATGGCAATACATCAGATGGCACTTCTGAAAAATCTATAATCTTAACTCCACCAGTACCATTTTCAACAGCACAGCCTAACAGTAAATTTGCCAAACGATTAAGGTAATCAAATTGAAGAACATCAGCGCCTCCTTTAAAAAGAAAACCCAATCTCCGGTCTGAGATTTTATTTTCAAGTCTGGATATCAATCGACTCAGCTTTCCATTAAATTCTCCTGCCTTGGGACCCCTTACACCAGCAACTTTCTCTTCATTAATTCTATTCAAACCATCCATCACAGATGAAAGATCAAAAGGAACAGGGCTATCTATAGTGAAATTTTCTAATATATCTTTATATTCACCGTCAGATAAATATCTATTTTTTGCCGCATTAACCTCTCTAGAAATAATCATCGCCTGATTTGGTGCATTTTGATCACTTCTATCTACGAACAATGAAACCATTGCCTCATAAGAAAGAAGCCAATAAGGCAAAAATATAGTGCCATCAGAAATGGTTTTTCCCGACTCCACATCTCCAGGCCCGGCAATCTTACAATACTTCACTCCATCACCAGCCAGTGGAGCATACTCACCATGAAGATCAAAAATAATTGCATTCGAATTTTTCAAGTGTGCGACTTGCTCAATGATTTTTGCAGTCGCCCATGACTTCCCCGCCCCTGTACTTCCACCTATAAAAGCATGCCGTTGGAAAAACTTATTTCCATTAAGAAAAGCTTCGGCTTTATCATCTAAAGTATATCTACCTAGCACCAAGGAATTTCCATCATTCTCCGAATGAGAGATAACGCGCATGAATTCTGTAAGGTCTTCTCCCTCTAGCGAAAAACAATTTGCTTCAATCTCAGGTACGCTCTCCAATGTTCTTCGGAAAACATTTCGGTTAAGGCCCTCCGCATCGAGCAATGATCCTATCAATGAAACTTTGCAAAGATTCTGTTCATCAAACTCTTCGCCATGATTTTCATCCTGATCTAGAATCAACCGCTTTCGGGTAACTTGACTTATAAGACCGATCAAGTGCTGCCCTGGCTTGCTGCTTTGTAAAACAGCAAGTCTATTTACTTGCAATCTTTTTAGCTTTTCACTGTCTTCAACAGACACGATTACAGTTGCAGTATCAACTGAAGAAACGGTCCCAAGTGCATCATCATCTGAAAAGTTAAAAATTGCCATAGCTAAGCCCTACATTATTAAATTTAAAAATCCACCTAAAGACCAACAGTTGCGCTCAATCTTAATCGGCTCTACGCATTCAGAGCTATATACTAACGAACCGGGACCATCTTCACACATTTCAATTGCCAGATATCGCGACAATTGGCTTCTAAATAAAAAATTCCTAGCTGATTCAGAAAGCTTTTGTGTAACAACAGTTATTGAGGCATCACCTTTTGCACAGCGATTCACCAGCTTCTCTTGAATATGATCATCATTAAACCCGAACCCGATACAAAGATATGAGGATGCAGCATCAATGACATCATCAGCCTCATGAATGATTGTTTTATATGGCTCTCTATGAGTACTTCGGTATTTTTCATTGCCTGGAGTAACTATGAGGGGGGTTAAACCTTCAGGTGTTCTACCAATATTACCAAGCGAACAGACAACCCCTTGATCATTAACAAACCACCCCAAAGAACCATGTACCTTCCAAATGTTAACCTGTCTCGAGGGCTTCAAATAATCTTTTTTTTCTGGAAAGCCCTTATACCCATGTGAAAACCCACAAAAATGATGAATACTCTCCTGTTCACAAGCATACTCTGCCAATCGATCATAGTTTGGAGTAATAATATTGACCTGCCTTACAGTGCTCCTCAGCATATGTCTTAAAAGCTTGCCGAGCGGAAATAGTTCTTGATCAACTAGAGCCTTCTCAAACACTGCAACATCTTCAGGAGAAAGTAGATTCCATGTAGACAATACGACTTTACTTGTTAATGCTGGAGTTAAGTTAACCTTATGAAGAGCGGTCTCAAGATCAACCCCATCCTCAAGAAAGCCGCAGAATTCTCCCCATAATCCAACCTCTTGACAACTTAAACCCTCAACCTCAACTGATCTAATTAGATGTTGAGATAAAGCTCCCATACCTGACATACCATGAGCAGCGGATGCACCACTACCCAAAATAATAACTGGTGTACTTCCATAATAGTCTTGTGCTTGTTTAGATATTAAATCGATTTCCATACCAGCCATCAAAATTCCTTTTTACAACTTCACTATTAATAAATGGTGACCCCATACACCTTCTAAACAGAAGTATAAATCGCCAAGAGTTTCGACTGAAGAAGAACATTACACAAAACAATAGTTATTCAATGGCTTTTCTTGCTAACGCATCGAAGAATATATAGGCGCCTAAATTATCTTATTGGAACTTATTTGGTTTTCCCTTTCGCCAAAGCCACGTAAAATCAAAAGATAACCGTCAAAGTTGTGGTCTATAGCTAGACAAACCCTCACAAGGCCAACACTCTGCAAGAGCCACAAAGATTTTCTAAAAGAACCTGCCCACAATAGGAGAAGGTAGCGTGAAGTAAAAATAGAGAAAAGGCGCTGACCCAAGGTGCTGCAACACCAGGGGCCAGCTAACCAAATTGATAAGAGTCCTATCAAGATGGCTGTATGCATACTACGCTAGAAACCCGCTCGTCTTCAATAAAGTGGAGCACAATCAGTAGCTTGGAGCGACTCCCCAAGCTTTGGGAGCCTAGCGCCCGCCTTTTCCTATTCTGCGCCCACCGCCCACGCGCCCCTCCACTCTTCTACCAAGTATCACTCACCAAGCTTCCCCACAAAGGAATGCCCATCCACAGCTTGAGTATCGGTAGGAAGAAAACATGTTGATCCTAAAGCGCCGAACAGGCGAGAACCTAAGAATTGGAACGAATGTCTCGATCACAGTGTTGGAAGTGAAGGGAAATCAAGTAAAGATAGGCATCCGCGCCCCCAAATCTCTTCCCGTCCATCGTGAAGAGATCTATGTACGCATAAAAATGAACAAAAACTAGGCAATGGAAGGCGTAGAGGATAGGCTCTCCAGGGAAGGAGGCTACACCTCAATAAAGACGCTATTAATAGCTAGTTATCTTCGAGGTATAGGGCAGTGAACTTAAACAGCCCTCTTCACAACTACAAAAAGTCACCTCTCCACAGAAAGGTAAAAGTCAACACAAATTGGATCGAACAAGCAGTATAACTAGCTCGCAGAAAACTGAGGTCATTTTTCAACCTATTCTTCTTCATCACTACGATCTATTAGGTTTTCCGGTGAGCCCAAAGTGCTATCTTTTTCAAGCTCTTCCTTAATATCTTCGGGAAGTGGCTTGAACAACTCTTTTGCCCTCTCTTCGGCTTCCTTTTTTGCCTGTTCGTATCTTTCTTTATCGTTCATAAGTCTCTTACCAGATAATGTGGATTGCCTTTCTTTGAACCAACCAATTTAAACCCACCATGAGACATATAGTACTTTATGAGCTTGTCATTCATAGGCTCCATGATGCGAATTTTCTTTGCACCAATTAGATCCCCATAAATTTCATACGCCAATAGAGAAATACTGAACATTTCACCGGTGTATGGACAATTCTTAGGGGCTCTCTCTATAAAATCTAAACGCATTTCGGTGCCCTTGAATGTAGGGCGACCAAGGGACATTGAACATAGAGTATTTCCCAACCAAACTGACATATCGAATGACTTCGGGTAGAAAATCTTATAGCTCCGGGAAAATTCCCAATCCCATGAAACCTTTCGTTCAGCGGTATCCTTCCAAGCCTGGAGAGCATTTAAGGTTTTGTGATCTATGATCCTACCCATCAACAACGGACACACCACTAAGCGACTAGTTGTACCTCAAACGCCTCAGGGCTTAAGTAGCCATTGGCGCTGTGTAAGCGATTTCGATTGTAGTCTATCTCTATATACTCAAATACGGTTTCTCGCATGAGGCACCTTGTAGGAAAGCGGTTACCATGGATTGCTTCTACCTTAAGTGAGTGGAAGAACGTTTCTGCACAAGCATTATCATAGCAATTACCTTTGGCGCTCATGCTGCACCGCAGATCATACGCTGTAATTAAAGAT
>NZ_JBGMEL010000025.1:0-34404 GCF_041447225.1 Microbulbifer echini
TTTACGGCGCTTCAGATTGTATTCTGCTTCGGCAAAGGTGACTTGGTGCATGATCTATCGTAGCCTTGACGGATAACTGAATACTACCAAATTGGCTCGGAATTATTCAGAGGTTCCCTAAGCTGGATATAGCGGATTTTGATAGGTTTTTTCACCAGGTGCTAGGCGTTTAATGTTGGGTGACGTATCTAACATTGAGTATTGATCCATAGTTTGTGCTCGGTGAAAGTGTCTAAAATATTGGATTTTCCGTCGAGCGCTCATTGCATATCTCTGTTCAGAGCTTAGCCTAGCCGGAGAAAAACCCTTACGAGGCATTTTTTAGCTCGTATTATTCATAAGCTGTTCATGCTGCTTTCAATATTCTTTTGAGTGATGTTTGGGGCTAGGGTGCCCCTATTAATCTTAATCACTTCATGGAAGGAAGCATCTGATGACTGAGGCAGAAAAAAAAGAGAGGGCAAGAAGGCGCTGGAGACGTCTGCGTTCCACATTAACAACCCTGGGGCTTTTGGGGCGTTCAAAGGGAGCCAAGATGGTAGCTGTTCCTTATTGGCCGGAAGTTCATCACCCCAACCATCAGGCCACTCATGGTCGCAATGGTAATGTTCGCTACCTAACCGATCGAGAGAGGCAGAAACACCTGGTAACTTTTACAGGAAGAGCGCTTGTTGTTCCTCAGAGTAAAAGGTTTGAGTTGGGTATAGTGCAAAATACGGTAGGAAACATAATCTTTGTTGTCGATTCTCAGAGAAATTTCTACGTCGGAAGAAAAAATATCGGGCATTTTCATCATTCATCTTTTTTGGCTGGTGGCCCGGTATTGGGTGCGGGAACGATTGTTTTGGGTGCGGGATACCAAGTTCTCGAAGTAAATAACCATAGTGGCCACTACCAGCCAGGGCCGTTGGAAATGAAGCGGGTCGCTCTCGCTATAAGCTCCCTGGGTGGTGATTTAACACAAATACCGTTCCGTATATCTGGAGCGGGAAACGATGTGGTTTATGGTAATGGAATAGCCCTTTTGGATGCGGCGATTTAAATAGTCGCGGGTGCTGGTTTGGGGAGGCATTTGGGGAAGAGAGTTTGGTGAAGGGGTTATGTTCTTTCGCGGTTACCCCTATTAGAACGGTATCTTCGTCAGAAAGGGGTAAAAATTGTTGGACATAGTGCGCCACTGCCCATGGTGGCTAGGGCGCACTTAGCTGAGAGCTTGTTTTAGAAACGTCTGCGGAACATCGGTAGGGGCTGATCCACTCCCGACTGGTAGCTGTCCCCAAAGTCGTGTAGGGATTCTTTTAGGCTGGTTAGCGACTGATCACCTTCAAATGCGTAAGCGTTAAAACCGCAGCGCTGCAGATAGGTGAGCTGGTCACGCATAAAGCCACCCACCGCTCGCAATTCACCCTTGAAGCCGAAACGTTCGCGTAGCATACGGCCGGCGGTAAAGCCGCGGCCATCGGCAAAAGCGGGGAAGTTAATCGCGATCAATGGCAAATTTGCCGCTTCTCTGCCGATTAATTCCGCACCCTCGTCGCTATCGAGCCATACACCCACTTCTGCACTGCGTTCGGCCAGGGCCTCCCGATGGGCTTGCCACTGGCGCAGGGGCAAAATAATCTTGCCGGAGGGCAGGGCGTTTGCCTCATTATTTTCCCCCTCCTCCTGCTGCGGTAGAAGCTGCCACTCATTGGGGCACACTTCACTATTCAGAATCAGCTCGCGGGGGTTGCCCGGCTGTGGGCCCAGTTTAACTGGCTTTGGCATAGACTCTCTCCTTGAAGGGTTGCAGGCCGATGCGATTGTAGGTGTCGATAAAGGGCTCTTCGGCCCGGCGCTGTTCAACGTAAAGATCGAGGATCTTGCTAATTACGTCTGGCACCTCAGCCCGAGAGAAGCTGGGGCCGAGCACCTTGGCCAGACTGGCCTCGTTGGAGGCGCTGCCGCCGAGCTGAATCTGGTAGAACTCCTCCCCCTTTTTGTCTACGCCGAGAATGCCGATATGGCCCACGTGATGGTGGCCGCAGGCGTTCATACAGCCGGAGATATTCAGGTTCAGGTCACCCAGGTCGTAGAGATAATCCACATCGTCAAAACGGCGCTGGATGGCCTCGGCCACAGGGATAGACTTGGCATTGGCGAGGGAGCAGTAGTCGCCACCGGGACAGCAGATCATGTCGGTGAGGGTGCCGATATTCGGTGTGGCAAAGCCGTGTTTGCGCGCCTGTTGCCACAACTCGTACAGCTGCCCTTGTTCCACATCGGCCAGCACCACATTTTGGTCGTGTGTTGCGCGGGCTTCGCCGAAACTAAAGGTGTCAGCGAGGTCGGCGATGGCCTCCAGCTGGCGGTCGGTAACATCGCCGGGGGGAACACCTGTGGGCTTGGTGGAGAGCTTGATGGCCCGGTAACCTGGTACCCGGTGGGGGTAGGTGTTGCGCTCTAGCCAGCGGGCGAAGGCTTTGTCGCTGTCCGCCTGCTGTTGCAGGGCGGCCGTGCTTGCGGCGTCATCGAAGGTTTTGTAGTCGGGCGCGGTAAAGAAGGACTTAGCCCACTGTAGGGCCTCTGGAGTCAGTTTTTCCACCCCATCCTTTATTTGTTGCCACTCCTCTTCTACGCGGCGACCAAATTCCTCGGGGCCTAGGGCTTTTACCAGAATCTTAATGCGCGCCTTGTATTTGTTGTCCCGGCGGCCCAGTTGGTTGTACACGCGCACAATCGCTTCCAGGTAAGAGAGCAGGTCTTCTTCCGGCAGGAAGTCGCGGATTGTTTCGGCGATAACGGGAGTGCGGCCCTGACCGCCGCCAACGAGCACCTGGAATCCGATGGCCTCACCCCGCTTGACGATTTGTACGCCAATATCGTGTACACGAATCGCGGCGCGATCCTGCTCAGAACCGCTGACCGCGATTTTGAATTTGCGCGGCAGGAAGGCGAATTCGGGGTGAAAGGTGGACCACTGGCGAATCAATTCGCAGTAGGGGCGCGGATCGGCGATCTCATCGAGGGCAATACCCGCGTAGGGGTCTGATGTCGTATTGCGGATACAGTTGCCACTGGTTTGTACCGCATGCATTTCCACTTCGGCCAGCTCGGCCAGAATAGCGGGCACGTCTTCCAGCTGGGGCCAGTTGTACTGTAGGTTTTGGCGCGTGGTGAAGTGTGCGTAGCCTTTGTCATAGTCGCGGCTTACACGGGCGAGACGGCGCAACTGGTCGCTGTTGAGCAGGCCGTAAGGCACGGCGATGCGCAACATGGGGGCCAGTCGCTGAATATAGAGGCCATTTTGCAGGCGCAGTGGCAGGAATTGTTCCTCACTTAACTCGCCGGCGAGGTAACGTTCCGTCTGGCCGCGGAACTGGGCGACGCGATCGTTGATGATGGCGCGATCCCGGTCGTCGTATCGATACATAACAGCTTGATTCCATTGCCTTTGTGCGCGGATGGTGGAGAGAGGGGCAGGCCCCGGACAGTTCTCCGCTGGCGCCTAACATACCAGTGAGCTTATGCGATAAATAACAATATTTTCCGCTATGTCTGTAACCAACAGTTATAAGCGAAGGAGGATGCCTGTAGCGGTTGCCTTGCGCCGCTTTCAGGGATTTGCTCTACTGGTGGAACCGTTGCAAACGGCTCACTACTTTGAATAACAATAATGCGTAATCGGAGAGATTCGATGAATGAAGAAGTAGTTGTTACCCCGGAAGAAGACAATTTCGTAGATGCCATTGCCGCTGTGGCTCTTGTTGCTACCTTTGTCGCCACCTGTGTTTTCTGGGTTGCCACCCGCTAAGCACCCAGGCCCGGAGCTGAGTAGTACCGGGCAAATCCCTTATGGATTCAATCGTGAGGCCTTGTGCGTAGCCTTGCTGTAGTGCTGTACACGCACTAATGGCGGGGGATGTGAGACGGCGGGCCAGATTCCACTCAGGTTGAGGTTTACAGGCATCCGCCCATTCAGCCCATATTGCCCAGTACCGTCTTCACAATCAGGATCAGTGTTAAGACAAACAAAATGGTGAAGATAATTCCGGCGACTACAAAATGGGCCATACTGCCACTTTGAAAATCTTTCTCACGATTTTTGTTGCTCTGCACACCGATTGCCGCAGCCAGGGTACTGAGTATTACCTGGAAAAAACCGGGCTTATCCGCTTGTTTCTTATTATTTTCTTGCATGGACTCAATCCTCAAGATTGGGGCGCAGCCAGCGCTCCAGTTCCAGTTCACTCATACCTTTACGACCGGCCAGGCTTTGCAATTGGTCCCGGCCGATCTTACCTACATTGAAGTACTTGGCCTGCGGATGGGCGAAATACCAGCCGCTTACCGCGGCTGCAGGCATCATAGCGAAATGCTCGGTCAGGCTGACCCCAGCATTTTGCTCTGCTTGCAATAGTTTGAAGAGGGTAGCCTTTTCCGAGTGATCCGGACAGGCGGGGTAGCCGGGCGCCGGGCGGATACCTTGGTAAGCCTCTTTAATTAGTTGCTCATTGCTGAGCACCTCATCCTCTGCATAGCCCCAGTACTCCTTGCGGACTAAACGGTGCAGCGTTTCGGCGAAAGACTCGGCGAGGCGGTCTGCCAGGGCTTTGACCATAATCGCGTTGTAGTCATCGTGTCGGGCTTCGTAGCTTTGTGCCAGCTCGTCGGCGCCAATACCGGTGGTAACAGCAAAGCCGCCAACATAATCGATGTACCCGGCATCCAGAGGTGCGACATAGTCTGCCAGAGAACGGCACAGGCCATCGCCGCCCCGCTTTTGTACTTGTTGCCGCATATGGTGGAGGCGCGCCAGCTCGTCACTGCGCTCTTCATCTCGATAGACGATGATATCGTCGCCGACACTGTTCGCCGGCCAGAGGCCGAATACGGCGCGGGCGCGCAGCTGCTTCTTGGCAATCATTTCTTTCAGCAGGCGCTGGGCATTACGGTAGAGATCCGTAGCGGCTTCGCCGACCACTTTGTCTTTAAGGATCGCCGGGTACTTGCCCGCCAGATCCCAGGAAATAAAGAAAGGTGTCCAGTCGAGGGTGTCGAGCAGCTTTTCCAGGGGGAAGTCATCGATGACCGTTATTCCCAGCTTGTTGGGTCTAGCGGGACGGTAAGTCTGCCAGTCGAATGCCGGTGCGGTATCGCGGGCCTCCGCGTAGGTAAGGCGGGTATCGTTACGCTTGCGGTTGGCGGTGCGGGTGCGCACCTTTTCGTATTCGGCGCAGATTTTTTCCACAAAAGCGGAGCGAAGCTCCTCGGAGATCAGATTGCTGGCGACGCCTACAGCGCGGGAGGCGTCGGCCACATAAACCACTTGATTGCGGTTGAATTGGGGATCAATTTTGACTGCGGTGTGCGCTTTAGAGGTGGTGGCGCCGCCAATCAATAGGGGAATATCGAACTCCTGGCGTTCCATTTCTGCAGCGACATGGACCATCTCATCGAGGGAGGGCGTGATCAAACCGGACAGGCCGATAATATCGCAGTCCTTTTCCCGTGCGGTTTGCAGGATGGTCTCGGCGGGCACCATTACCCCCAGGTCAATGACCTCGTAATTATTACAGGCTAGTACCACCCCCACGATATTCTTGCCGATATCGTGTACGTCCCCTTTCACCGTAGCCATAAGAATGCGCCCATTGGGCCGGCTGTCTTCGTTTTTTTCCGCTTCGATATAAGGCTGCAGGTAGGCGACCGCTTGTTTCATGACACGGGCAGATTTCACCACCTGTGGCAGGAACATCTTACCTTCGCCAAACAGGTCGCCGACGATGTTCATTCCGTCCATCAACGGACCTTCGATCACATCCAGGGGGCGGGAGGATTGTGCGCGGGCTTCTTCGGTATCTTCCACGATATAGTTGTTGATCCCTTTTACCAGGGAGTGCGCCAAACGTTCTTTGACCGGCAGCTCGCGCCAACTCAGGTCTTCTTTGCGTGCGGTGCCGCCGCCTTCGCCCATATATTTGGGGGCGATATCCAGCAGGGCCTCGGTGGACTCGTCGTTGCGGTTGAGGATCACATCCTCCACTTTTTCCCGCAGCTCTTGTGGTAGCTCGTCGTAAACCGCCAACTGGCCGGCATTGACGATGCCCATATTCAGACCCGCCTTGATGGCGTGGAACAGGAAGACCGAATGAATGGCCTCGCGCACTGGGTTGTTGCCGCGGAAAGAAAAGGACACATTGGAGACGCCGCCACTAATCTGAGCACTCGGTAAATTCTTTCGAATCCAGCGGCAGGCCTGGATAAAGTCCACGGCGTAATTGTTGTGCTCTTCGATACCGGTCGCGACGGCAAATATATTGGGGTCGAAAATAATATCGGATGGGTTGAAGCCGACTTCATGAACGAGCACATCGTAGCTGCGTTTACAGATTTCGATCTTGCGTTCGAAGGTGTCCGCCTGGCCCTGTTCGTCAAAGGCCATTACCACCACGGCGGCACCGTAGCGCAGGCACAATTGTGCCTTTTCGATAAACTCCTCCTTGCCCTCTTTCAGGCTGATAGAGTTCACGATGGGTTTGCCCTGGATACATTGCAGGCCCGCCTCGATGACCTCCCACTTGGAGGAGTCCACCATAAACGGCACCTTGGCGATATCTGGTTCGGTGGCAGCGAGGTTGAGGAAGCGGCGCATGGCGGCGTGTGCATCGAGCATCGCCTCATCCATATTGAAGTCGATGACCTGGGCGCCGTCCTCCACCTGGGCGGCGGCGACCTGAAGGGCTGTATCGTAATCCTCTTCCAGAATCAGGCGCTTGAAGCGGGCGGAGCCAGTGACGTTGCAACGTTCGCCCACATTGACGAACAGGGCGGTCTCATCGGCGACAAAGGGCTCCAATCCTGACAGGCGCAGGGCGGGTTTGATTTGCGGCACTTGGCGCGGCGCGATATCGGCCACTGCTTCGGCAATTGCGCGGATATGTTCCGGTGTGGTGCCGCAGCAGCCGCCGAGAATATTGAGAAAACCGCTGCGGGCGAATTCGGCCACGATCGCTGCGGTCTGCTCCGGGGTTTCATCATACTCACCAAATTCGTTGGGGAGCCCGGCATTGGGATGCGCGGAGACATAAGTGCTACAAGCGCCGGACAGGGCTTCTACATAGGGGCGCAATTCGGTGGCACCGAGAGCGCAGTTGAGGCCCACAGAAATCGGCTTGGCATGGGCAATGGAATAGTAAAACGCTTCGGTGGTCTGGCCGGAGAGGGTGCGACCCGAGGCATCGGTAATGGTGCCGGAGATCATGATTGGCAATTCGAATCCCAGTTCCTCAAACAGCTGCTGCATGGCGTAAATAGCCGCCTTGGCATTGAGCGTATCGAAGATGGTTTCGATCAGGATCAGGTCGCTGCCGCCCTCGACCAGAGCGCGGCCGGCTTCCACATAGTTGTGTACCAGCTCATTGAAGGTGACATTGCGCGCGCCGGGGTCGTTGACATCGGGGGATATACTTGCGGTGCGTGAGGTGGGACCAATCACCCCGGCTACCCAACGGGGTTTCTCCGCCGTTGAGAGGGCATCCGCCGCACGGCGGGCTATTTGCGCCGAGGAGCGGTTCAGCTCTACCACCAGATGTTCCATATCGTAGTCAGACTGGGACAGCTCGGTCGCGTTAAATGTATTGGTCTCGATAATGTCGGCACCGGCCTCCAGGTACTCCCGGTGGATCTGTTCGATCAGCTGCGGCCGGGTAAGACTTAGCAGGTCGTTATTACCTTTGAGGTCCTGGTGGAAGTCGGCAAAACGGGCGCCGCGGTAATCCTCTTCCTGCAGTTTTTCCCTCTGGATCATCGTTCCCATGGCGCCGTCCAGAATCAGGATGCGTTGAGCGAGTGCGGCTTTGAGTTGCTCTAGGCGTTGATTGCGGGACTGCGGGGACATTGACCAATCCTTATTTGTCGATGGCGGGAAAGGCGTCAATCTTAGCACAGGGATACTTGTCAACAGGGGCTAAATTGGTTGATAAAAATTAACACGACACAATAACCGGTATTTTTTTGCTAAGGGCGTGCAATTTATATCTATAGTTTGGCCTTCATTGGACATAAAAGCTCGGTAACGGTGTTTGGCCTGATACAGGAAGCGTGGTCTGTACCAGGGGCAGGAAGGCTTGTTAAGACCCATTAAAGGAGAGGGAGCATGCAATCAAAAGATAAGAATCGCCGTGTGATATTGGCATCCAGGCCAGAGGGCGCACCGGGGGCGGACAACTTCAGCATTGAAGAGCTGGGGGTGCCTGAGCCGGAACAGGGCGAGCTTTTACTGCGCACCGTCTACCTATCCCTGGACCCCTACATGCGCGGACGTATGAGCGATGCCAAATCCTATGCGGAGCCTGTGCCCCTGGGGAGCGTGATGGTAGGCGGTACTGTAAGTCGGGTGGTTAAGTCACACCTCGACGGGTTTGAGGCCGGGGATTGGGTGTTGGGTTACTGCGGCTGGCAAGACTACGCAGTTTCCGATGGTGAGGGTCTGGTCAATCTGGGGAAAAGCCCCAGTCAACCCTCCTATGCTCTGGGGGTTATGGGTATGCCGGGTATTACGGCCTACTATGGCCTGTTGGAGATCGGTGAGCCACAACCGGGGGATACCCTGGTTGTGGCTGCGGCCACGGGGCCGGTGGGCTCCACTGTCGGACAGATTGGAAAAATCCAGGATTGCCGGGTAGTTGGCATCGCCGGCAGTGCGGAGAAGTGTCGCCATGCCGTGGAGGAGCTGGGCTTTGATATTTGTCTGAATCACCGGGCGGAAGAATTTCCCGAGCAATTGGTGGAAGCCTGCCCGAATGGCGTGGATATCTATTTCGAGAGCGTTGGCGGCGACGTATTCGATGCGGTCTTGCCCCTACTCAACGATTTCGCCCGCATTCCTGTGTGCGGGCTTATAGCTCACTACAATGCAACTTCGCTACCCGAGGGCCCGGATCGCCTGAGTTTACTGATGCGTGAAATACTGGCCAAGCGGCTGAAAGTTCAGGGGTTCATTATCTACGATCAATACGACCGCTTTGCTGAATTTGTTACCGGCTTGAGCCAGTGGGTTCGAGAGGGGAGGATCAAGTACCGTGAGGATTTGATCGAGGGCCTGGAGCGGGCGCCCCAGGCCCTGATGGGGCTTCTGCAGGGGGAGAATTTTGGCAAGGTTGTGGTGCGCGTAGGCACCGACGATTGAATTCTGACTTTTTATATTCCATTGCGCACCAAGGAGGTTGCCGATGAAAATTTTGATGGTACTGACTTCGCACGATGAGCTGGGTAATACCGGGAAGAAAACCGGCTTTTGGCTGGAGGAGTTTGCCGCGCCTTACTACATCTTTAAGGATGCCGGCGCAGAAGTGACCCTTGCGTCTCCTCAAGGGGGGCAGCCGCCTCTGGACCCCAAAAGCGATGAGCCCGACGCCCAAACTGACGCCACCCGCCGTTTCTATCAGGACTCTGAAACTCAGCAGTTACTCGCCAATACCAGTGTGCTGGCGCAAATGAAGGAATCGGATTTCGATGCGGTTTTCTACCCTGGGGGGCATGGTCCTCTGTGGGATCTTGCGGAGGACCCGAAGTCCATTTCCTTGATTGAGGCGTTTTACGCGGCGGATAAACCGGTCAGCGCGGTATGCCATGCCCCGGGTGTCTTTCGCCACACTAAGCGCACGGATGGTAAGCCGCTGGTATCCGGCAAGAATGTCACGGGCTTTACCAACACCGAGGAAGAGGCGGTGGGACTCGTGGATGTAGTACCTTTCCTGGTTGAGGATATGCTCAAAGATCGGGGCGGGCACTATTCCAAAGAGGCGGATTGGGCGCCCTATGTGGTGGTGGATGGCAAGCTGGTCACGGGTCAGAACCCCGCCTCATCGGAGGATGTCGCTAAAACCCTGATGGGAATGATCCCGGTTTGACCCATCTGGGGCGCGGATTATCGGGGTGGTATCCGCCCTCGATAAGACACCGGTTTCACTCGGGCGCTTCTGAGAGTAAAATACCCGACAAAGAAGCTCGGTTATTTGAGAAGGCTTATGTCAGAATTGAATGTCACCATTACCGAATCCGCGCAGGAATACCTGAAAGAGCTGTTGGCCAAGCAGGACTGCGAGGGGATTGCGATTCGTATGTTTGTCTCCAACCCAGGTACCCCCAGTGCCGAAACCTGCATTGCCTACTGCCGCCCCGGGGAGGAGGACGCTGAGGATGTGGTTATCGAGATGAATGGCCTCAAGGCCTATTTCGAAGGCCGCAGTGTGCCCTACCTGGATGATGCCCGTGTCGACTACTCTACGGACAAAATGGGGGGGCAGCTTACCATTCGCGCGCCTAACTCACGGATGCCGAAGATTACCGATGACAGCCCCATCGAAGACCGCATCAACTATGTCCTCTTCAACGAGGTGAACCCCAGCCTGGCCTCGCATGGTGGTCAGGTAAGCCTGGTGGAGGTGACCGAGGACAAGTTCGCTGTACTGAAATTCGGTGGTGGTTGTCAGGGCTGTGGAATGGTGGATATGACCCTGAAAGAGGGGGTAGAGAAAACGTTGAAAGAGAAAATCCCGGAACTTGCCGGGGTGAAAGACATTACCGACCACACGGATAAGTCCAAGGCTTATTACTGATATCGAGTTCTCTCATTCCCAGGAATGGAAAAAAGGCGGGGATTCTCTCCGCCTTTTTAGTACCCGTTTGCACTCCTCACCTTGTCGTCATCCTCTTTGCCCGCTTCGCTAGAAGCCGCGTCTGTTGCCCCAGGTTTTGTTCTACCCGTATATATTTTAAAGGCCCCCTACGCTTTTTCTGAAGGGGTAGGGTAATCACACTCTGCTGTAGCGGATGGCGCCCTGCGGCTGCTTTGCTCCGTAAGTTGCAGCAAATTGGCCGGGGATAGAGCTCTATGTTCGATCAAGTGGTATTCGCCGGCGGAGGAGTGCGCTGTACCTGGCAGATTGGATTTTGGGAGTCTATCGCCAACAGGGTTCGACTCAGGCCTAAAGTGGTCAGTGCCGTTTCTGCCGGTGCCTTGGTTTCCAGTTTGATTTTGATGGGGAGATCCCTGGACGCAGTAGAGCACTTTGCCGAGGCTTTCGAGGAAAATGGGAGAAATATTCATTGGGGCAACCTGTTTAACAAGGATCCGCTCTTTCCTCACCATCAAATTTATCGCGACGGCATGTGCAGGTTATTTGAGGGTGGCTTTGAGCGTTTGTGCGCCACTACGGAACTGCGTATTGCCGTCAGCCATTCCCCGAGTTGGCTGAATGGCCCCCTGGCCCTGATTGTCGGTGCGGGAATTGATTACTCCGATACCTACCTTACCCGCTCATTGCACCCGAATACGGCGAGACGCCTGGGCTATCGCCAGTTGTTTCATTCAGTGCGGGACTGTGCCGATCATGAGGCGCTACAACGATTAATTCTTTCATCATCCTGCACACCGCCGCTTACGCCACGACAACAACATGGCGGGTTGGAAGTCTTGGATGGGGGCATTGTCGACAGTGTGCCGGTGGGTGGGTTGGATCCAGATCCTGGGCGGGTGCTGATACTACTGACCCGAAATTACCCTCAGTATCCGAGCTGTTTTACCAGCCAAAAAGATGAACAGTTATGGATCTATGTACAGCCCAGCCGCCCCCTGCCAATTAGTGTCTGGGATTTTGCCAACCCGCAGGGACTGTGGCAGGCCTTCGATGCGGGCTACGCCGACGGAGAGGCATTTCTGGCGGTTCGTTTTCCGGAGGGGAGTGCCAAGTGAGCCACTCGTGTCTCGTTTGGTGGAGAGTTTAACGGATGTTCGATCAAGTGGTATTCGCTGGGGGTGGTGGCCGTTGTACTTGGCAGATCGGGTTTTGGGAGGTGGTCGCCAATCAGATAAACCTTAAACCGAGAGTGGTCACGGGAGTGTCTGCGGGCGCGATGATCGCGGGGTTGATACTCACTGGTAAGGCCTCTGATGCGGTGGATTATTTTTCCTCGGTCTTTAGGGGCAATCGAAGAAACGTGTATTGGAGAAACCTGCTGGGCAAGAAGCCGGTATTTCCTCATTACGGAATCTACCAGAAGGGGATAATAGCCCTATATAGCGACTGCTTTGACAGCTTGAAATCCGCCGCAGAGCTGAGAGTTGCCGTGTCACGCGCGCCAAACTGTTTACCGGTATCACTGGCACTGGCAGTTGGAGGGGTAATTTATTATTCCAACAAATATTTGCTGCACAAATTGCACCCCAAAATGGCGCGACGCCTTGGGTATCGACAGGACTTTTTTCGTGCCCAAGATTGTGCCGGTGTCAGTGAATTTGGGAAGTTGATCCTGAGTTCATCCTGTACTCCGCCTTTTACACCAAGATTAAGCTTGGCGGGAAGGGAAGCCCTGGATGGAGGCGTAGTAGACAATGTGCCGGTTGGTGGCCTCGATGCTGAAGAGGGCCGGGTGCTTATTCTGCTCACCCGCCGCTACCCTAGATTTCCCGACTGGTTTACCCGACGCAACGGCAAGCAGCTCTGGACGTATATACAGCCTTCGCGATCGCCGCCTATCAGTGTTTGGGATTTTACGAATCCCGAGGGGTTGGTCACAGCTTATGAAATGGGCCGCCAAGATGGTCGCCAATTTTTGCAGAATATGCTCGCGGAGCGGGGCTATTACGCCGCTCATCCAGGAAAGTAATTTCTAACGAAAAGATGTTATGGCTGGCGGAGGTTACCGATAGCGTTCTATCTGAAAGGCAGTTTGGTCGCTCAGTGTCGGCTCTAGCTCGCAGGTGCTGCATTTGGATATTGATTGGGGGAGTACGGGATGCGCCTGCTCAGGAAGAGTGGTGTGGTGGTATAAAAGGGGTATATCAATGTTCGATCAGGTTGTCTTTGCTGGCGGTGGCGGTCGCTGTATTTGGCAGATTGGCTTTTGGGAATCGGTGGCTGATGAGGTCGACTTATCGCCCAGGGTGATCAGTGCGGTTTCTGCCGGTGGCCTAGTGGCGGGGTTGCTCTTGATTGGCCGGGGGCGAGAGGCGGTAAAATATGTACGTTCGGTATTTGATACTAACCGAAAAAATATCTACTGGGGCAACTTGTTCACTCAGGAGGCGGTGTTTCCCCAGTACGCCATCTGTCGGGACGGTATTCGGCAGTTATTCGATAAGGGGCCGCAGGCCCTGCAGGGCGTAGCGGAACTGCGTCTCGCGGTCAGTCACCCACCGAGCTGGATGTACGGTCCTTTGGCGTTAACTTTTGGAGCCGTTGTTTACTATGCAGACAAGGGGTTTACCCGTAATCTCCACTCCACGGCGGCGACTAAGCTCGGGTTTCGCCAGAATTTCTACCGCGCTCAAGACTGTAAAAATATGGACGAACTGGAGCACTTGATTCTGAGCTCCTCTTGTACCCCCCCATTTACCCCAAGGCTCCATTTGAATGGCAGGGAAATTTTGGATGGAGGGATTGTGGACAATGTTCCGGTTGGTGGCTTGGACAGCAATGAGGGTAGGGTGTTAATTCTGCTTACCAGTCGTTTCCGCGACTTCCCCGATTGTTTCACCCAGCGCCAAGGTTCTCAGCTTTGGACCTATGTGCAACCCTCACAGTCATTGCCGATTAAAGTGTGGGATTTCACTAACCCCGATGCGGTTATAGAGACTCTGGAAATTGGTCGAGCCGACGGTAGGGCAACACTGAGAAAACTTAAGTCGGGCACTTACAGCTGCTCAGCCCTTCAGACACTTTAGCCTCTATGTATCAGGAAACTTCACAAGAAATAGCCGTATTTAAACAGTCCATAAAGTTAATTCAGGTGGGGAAATAAGTATGAAAAATTTCCCGATGAGGTTTATAGGGTTTGGCTACATACCCAAAGTCATAAGCTGATAAGAATGCAATTTGTTTGATGCCACTAGTTAATTTATGGAGTGGTTGTATCACTCTTAACGTTGGGGTTTTAACTTTGTCACTACCTTTGTAATGCTTATTTTTTCATCTTTATTTCATGATTTTTTATTAATAGAAAATAAATCCATAAAGTCGATATCGCAGCAAAAAAACACCAAGTTGACACCCGTGTGTCGCGCTGAGTAAAACAGGTGGTAACGCCGGGTAGCATGAAAGGTGCCCAGAGCTTCCTTAGATGTCTTGTAAAGAGGGACTTTGATGGTGGGCGGCTGTGTAAGCCAAAGGCACTATGAAATTATCCCGAAATTTTAGGGTGTCCTAGCAGATTGTCGCCACTTCGCCACTCTTAATTTCCCTCAATCTCTCGGCGTTTTCTTATAGCCATCTGCAAAGAAGGTATACATTGATGATTGCTTACCGGGGGGCAGCGGGTGTTTGCTTGTTCTGTTAATACCAGGCTGGGTGCGGTGGCTAAATCCTATGGTTGCACTAACTTGCTGATTCCATTAGCTTATGCAACAAGTTGCATATTGTATATATTGGTTCACTGTATCGCTGTGCGTATGGGCTGCCAGAATGGGATGTTAGGGCGCTTTTGTGGACAGGGAGGGCGACAGGCCCATTGAGGGAGGGAAGGGACACATGTTTGATCAGGTTGTTTTTGCCGGTGGCGGCGGCCGCTGTACCTGGCAGATAGGTTTTTGGGAGTCTATTGCTGATGAAATCGGGCTTTCTCCCAGGCGGGTAACTGCGGTTTCCGCGGGTGGACTGATGGCGAGCCTGATCCTGATGGGGCGTATTGAGGCCGGCAGGGAGCACTTTTGGTCTGCTTTTGCGGCCAATCGCAAAAATGCCTACTGGAGCAATCTGTTAAAGAAAGAGCGGGTATTTCCCCAGTATGGGATTTTTCGTAATGCCATGCTGGAGTTATTTCGCGATGGCCTGGAACCGTTGAGCAATGCCGCTGATCTGCAGATTGCTATTACTCATCCCCCGCGCTTTTTGACAGCCGGGGTGGCGTTTGGGGTGGGGGCGCTCGCCTACTATACCGACAAACATGTAATGCGCCGTCTACACCCGAAGGTGGCTCTTGGCCTGGGGTTTAAGCAGAATTTTTATCGCGCGCAGGACTGTGCAACTGTGGAAGAGCTGGTAGAGCTGATTCTATGTTCGTCCTGTACGCCGCCTTTTACGCCGCGACTGCGTCGCTTTGGTGCTCCGGTCCTTGATGGTGGGGTGGTGGATAATATTCCGGTGGCGGGCTTGGATAGTGGGGAGGGTCGGGTATTGATATTACTCAGTCGTCGTTACCCACGCTACCCAAACTGCTTTACGCGACGTAACGGCGAGCAGTTATGGACCTACGTGCAACCCTCAAAGCCGCCCTTTATCAGTGTCTGGGACTACACCAACCCGGAACTGGCGCAGATGACCTATGAACTCGGCTGTGCCGATGGCCGGGAGTTTCTACACAAGCCTATGTTCGAACAGGAGATATCCGATGAACAATTCCAATAATGCAATAGCGGAGTCCATTGCCCTCTGGCACGAGATGGTTGCGGCGCGGGACTTCAGCCGGCTACCGGCGATTGTCGCGGAGGATGCGGTATTCCGCTCTCCGGCGTTTTTCAAGCCCTACCACAGCTCTGCGGCAGTTTGCCTGATCCTCAATACCGTAATGCAGGTCTTCGAGAGCTTTGAATACGACCGCAGTTTTACCACGGAATCCGGTCGTGATCTGGCTCTGGAGTTTAAGGCCACTATTGGCGATAAGAGCCTGAAGGGCCTGGATATTATTCGATTTGATGAGAGCGGTAAGATAGTGGAGTTTGAAGTGATGGTGCGGCCTCTCAACGCCCTGCAGAAGCTGGCGGAAGAGATGTCTGGCCGACTTTCCCAGTACGTAACCCAGTACAAGGACGCGCAGCCGATCTGATGACGCATTCCCGCCCACCCAGCAAAATGAAGTGGTGGGCGGAAATTTTGCACGTTATAGCGCGAGGCTTATTCCTCTTCCTCTGTTTCCAGAGAGTCGAAGTATTCGAAAACGTCGATGCCATCCATATAGGCGCCATCGAAACCGGCATCCGCGATCATGAAGATATAGGAATCGTTGTTGCCATAGATAATGTCCTGCCATCCGGCCTTCCAGTACTCCACGTAATAGTTACCCGGTTCATTGGGGACTTCGTCCAGTAACCAGGCCGGGGGGTTGGTCGGCCAGTAGGATTCCCAGTAGTAGCGGTCGCTCTGGGCCATGCCAATATCGACATAGGCCATCAACAGGCGGCGGCTGCCGTTGCTCTTTACCTTGAGCTGCTTGATCTGCTCTTCGGTATAGGGTTCGCCATCAGTAAAGAAGAAGTCGATAATCAGCAAGTCGTAGTCGGTTTCGGATAATTTATCGACAAAGTCCTGGCGCGTGTTAGAAAGACTTGGATTGGTGATGTTAAGGAAATTTTTGACATCTTCCAGCTTATCAATGTTGTTGCTGTTTACATTGACGGGCTCCTTGGGGTGGGGTGGAATATCGTTCAGGTTTAACGAGTCGGCGGCGAAGGAGAGGTAGCCGGCTTTTTCGTTCTCTTTGTAGGACTCGTCAATATTGGGCTCAGTATTGGCGAAATCGGTCACCAGGATTTCACGGCCTTCTTCCTTGGCCAAGTCGAGATAGGCCTGTAGGCGATCGCTTTCAGTTTCGCTGGTTGGCTGGTCTACCTTACCGTCCTGTCCAAAGAAGACCGCCTCCTGGGCGATACCATCGGTGGAATTCACATAGGTGTTGTCTACCGGGCCGTTGGTTTGGGTATTGGTGGTGATTAACTCGATGCCATTTTGCGGGACAACAATGAAATCTCGGTCGATGCCCTTGGCATAGACGCTGATGTCTTCCACTAGTAGGCGCATCTCCTGATCGTAGTCTACATTGGCGGGAATGATGAAGTCGGGTAAATCGTCAAAACTACAGCCGAGAAAAAGCAGCGGGCTGAGAAGTACTAAGAGCTTCCTGTGCAAGGGGTTTCTCCAAATGGGGGTAATGGTTGGGCATTCCTGAATAATTTCGCGACATCTCTAAAGCTTTCAAGGCCCGTCCGATGGGGCATTCAGAGCGATTCATGGAATTATTCGGAGATTCTCCAAGTTTAGAGGTTATGTCTGTTAATAACTTATTGGCAGAAAAGTACGGATTTCGTTCCCCTTTGGCAAGCCCAAGATGAAATTGAAGCAATTTAATGGGGATCTACAGTATCCGGGCTTAACTGGAGTCGAAAAACCATAGATCTGTCCTGGGGCTCCCTTAAGGGCCACTGGGATTGCCCATCTTCCTTTTGGTCTTGTTGGTGGCGACAGCGGTGCGCGGATCATCGGGCCAGTAGTGTTTCTGGTATTTAATACGCAACTCCTTTTTAACCTCCTCGTAAGTGTTTGCCCAAAAATTCGCCAGGTCGCGGGTGATTTGAACCGGGCGCCGGGCTGGGGAGAGCAGGTGAATCATCAAGGGAAAGCGTCCGCGTACAATTGCTGGGGTTTCTGTCAGGCCAAAGAGCTCCTGTAGGCGTACGGCGAGTACTGGCGGAGATACCGCGTAATCAATGGCGATGCGTGAGCCGCTGGGCACGGTGTAGTGGCTGGGTGCGAGTTCATCGACCGCTTGTACCTTGGGCCAATCGAGTTGGACGCGCAGAATATTGAGCAGGTCCAGCTGTTTGAGTTGTTCCAGTTTGTGGAGCCCGTGTAGATGGGGCAGTAACCAGTTTTCCAGGTTTTGCAGTAGTGCGCTTTCACTCCAGTCGGGCAGTAGCCCCCCTTCTGGCTGAGCTTTGCTGTGCTCCTCTTCGCGGAGGAACATCAGTCGGTGGCGTAATTGTTGTGCTTCGTGACGCCAAGGCAGTAGGGAAAGCCCCTTTTGGCGGATGGCGTCCAGTAGGGCGCGGCTCAATAATTCTGCTGGGATATCTTTGGCTGCTTGTTGTTGCAGCACCAGTTTATCCAGCGTGACCTCTTTCAGCGCCTCGGCTCGCCCAGCGATGTCATCCCAGCGAATGGTGGTTTTTTCCTCGATCCTGTCGGCAAAACAGTGGCGTAAGGCATTTTCAGAAATTGGTGCGGCCAACTGGATGCGCGCATCGCGGCCCTGGCCATCCAATTCCGCAACTGCAATAAAGTGATTGAGCGCCAAGGCGTCGTCGTGGGAGAAATGCGCTCCCCGGCCACTGGAGAGGAGAAAGCGGCGACCGCGATCACGGCGGCTTTTGCCAATTCTGTCCGGATAAGCCAGCCCAACGAGTGCCCCCACCCCGTCAGTTTGGTCGAGGTCTTCTGCATTTTGCAGCTGTGATGAGACAACATTCTGTAGTTGGGCGTGCCAGGTTTTACTCTGCTGACGGATGCGCTGGACAGCTCCGCGATCAATGCTCTGACCTTTCATTTGCCCCTGTAGTACTTCAATACGCTTGCGGATATCCCGATCCCAGCGGGCTTCACCGCGGAAGATATCCCGCTCCGACAATAGCGCCGCCAGTAGGCATGCCTGCTGTGATAAATCCCAATCAAGACTGCGGAGCATCATATGCGCGAGGCGGGGATGGCAGCCGAGAGTGAGCATGGCGCTGCCGTGCTGGGTAATGCGCAAGTCCCGGTCGAGCGCTCCCAACTGTTGAAGAAGTTCCTGGGCTTGCGCCAGGGGTCCCGGTGGGGGTAGATCCAGCCAGCGGAGTTCGCTGGGTTCACTCACACCCCACTGGGCCAGTTCCAGGGCCAGGGGGGCCAGGTCACTGCGCAGAATCTCGGGTGTGTTTTTACTGCTTAGGTTGGGTTGGCGCCCTTCGCTCCACAGGCGCAGGCAGCGCCCTGCACTGAGGCGTCCCGCACGGCCGCTACGCTGTGTGGCGGAGGCCTGGGAAATGCGGCAGGTCTCCAGCCGATTCATACCACTGTTGGGGTCGAAGCGTGATTCCCGCATCAGACCGGAGTCAACAACCAGGCGAATGCCCTCGATTGTCAGGCTGGTCTCCGCCACATTGGTAGCCAGTACTACCTTGCGCTGACCAGGTCCCGCAGGGGAAATAGCTTGGTCTTGCTGTTCCCGGGTCAAGTCGCCGTAGAGGGGGGTAATGGCGATAGTGTCTGCGTTTGCCTGGTTACCATAAGTGAGCTGTTCGCGAAGCAATGTCTCCACTTGGCGAATTTCTCCCACGCCAGGCAGGAAAGCGAGGAGGCTGCCTTCATCCTCTCGCAGCGCTTCTACAATTTTGCGCACCATCAGTGTGGGCACGGAGCGATGGTCTTCTGGCGTCTCCCGCTGGGTAAGGTAATCGACCTGCACGGGAAAGCTACGTCCTTCACTATTCACTACTGGCGCATCGCCGAGTACTTTGGCTACCGCTTCCGTTTCCAGGGTTGCGGACATCACCAGCAGTTTGAGGTCCTCGCGCAGGTACTCCTGGGATTGTAAGCACAGCGCCAGGGATAGGTCGGCTTGCAGGCTGCGCTCATGAAACTCATCGAAGATAACTAGCGAGGCCTCAGCCAATTCTGGGTCAGACTGCAACAGACGGGTAAGGATGCCCTCAGTCACCACCAGAATACGGGTCCGTTGGCTCACACGGCGTTCACCGCGCACCTGGTAGCCAACGGTATCGCCCAGCTTTTCCCCCAACAGTGCAGCCATACGTGCCGCTGCGGTGCGTGCTGCCAGGCGGCGCGGCTCCAACAGGATGATTTTTTGCTGGCCCAGCCAGTCGGCATCGAGTAGGGCCAAGGGCACAGCAGTGGTTTTGCCCGCACCGGGCGGAGCCTGCAATACCACATTGCTGTGCATATCCAGACAGCGTTGCAACTCGGGTAGGGCGGAATAAATAGGTAACTCTGACATGGGGAGCGATTATAGCCGTAGGGCAGTAGAAGTTATAAGGGGCGGCAGTAGTTACCTGGGCGGTTTTGGCTGGCGTGATAACGGTTAAACTGAATTTTCTATAGAGCAATCTGTATTGATGCTGTGTCCAGCATATTTCCCATTGGCGTGCGTAGAGAACTCAGCAGCAGTTATGGACGACCACTGATTTACCTGTTGATCTATGAGGACGGTGAAGATAAGGGGGCGCGCCAGGTTGGTACCGTGATACCTGGGGGTTCTATGTTCAAGGTGGTAGAGTTTGGTCCAGGTGTGTCACCCCGCATATATCGCACAAATAGTATTAATCATGTAATTGTGCTCTCTGGTGAGATCGACATGCAGCTGGGTAAGGGGGCGATTGTGCATTTGTCGGAATGTGACGCATAAGTTCAACCCGCTACGATGCATAACTGGATTAATCATGGCGATGCGTCATGTCGAATTGTATTTGTTTTGATTGGCGCCTCGGACGAGTCCGCATTGGCAGACCGTTTTTATTCTGGATTAAATTTGAGGTTAGAGTGCTGTTCCGGAGATTTTTTAAATCTGGAACCTGGATAAAATTGGTTCATCGATATCTTGACTATATGCCAGCGCGGCCTCAATTCCGGCATGTACGCCGAGAGCGGCTGTTTCCCTAGACATACTGGGAGTACCAATATTTTCCGCAAGAGCGGCCACTTGTGGTAATTGTGGAAGATGTATCCAGCCTGCGCGTATATTCAATTGATTGGTAATAATGTAGTGAAGCACCCCATACATCAGGTGATTGCAGCAAAAGGTTGCGGCGGTGTCGGATATATCCGCCGGCACCCCTGTATTGCGCATGGCCTTAACCATGGCGCGAAGGGGCAGGTTGCTGCGATAAGCGACAGGGCCATTGGGAATGGTAGGCTCACCCTGCATTTCCACCCCGCGATTGTCCTTGAGGTGATAGCGGCTTGAGTCATTAAAGTTTTGCGCGATTCTTTCTATGGTGATTACTGCGCGACCCGCATACTCACCCAGCATAATTACAAGTTGGGGGCGCAACTCGGCAATGGCTGCGGTGACGGTGTCAATACTCTCGAAGAAGTTGTTTGGCACAAGAAGGCCGCAGATTTCGGCAATGCCAATGCGGGTACCATCGAGCACCCGCATCACCGATTCAGCAGGGTTAACCGGCGTATGGCCAAAGGCTTCGAATCCGCTCACAAGAACTTTTGTCATGCACTCTATACGGTAATCAGATGAGGTGGATATCTGGATATTATTCATTCCAGAAACTAATAAGAAAGCCAGAGACATCCTAGTGTGTAGAAATCTAGCCTATGAGGCCCAGGTCCTCCAGAAAGGAATACTTATCCCAATCCACCCAGCTTTCAGCCATTTTTCCGCCTTCATATCGATCAGTATGAATGCCAGTCCAGCTGGTGGTCTTATGGGTTGGCTCATACTGCATGAACTTCCCTGTGTGAGTGGCTGTAATTCTCCAGCGTGTACAGACATAGTCGCCTTCTTCAACTTGAAGCAGAATCTCCATTTTTACATCGGAGAAGCCCCGATGGAATTCGGTCACCAAATCCTGCCATTCGGCGAGGGATTTAGCGGAGGTGCCACTTGAGGCATCGGGCATTTGGTGATTTTTGTAATTGGCAGACAAATAATTTGAGGCTTCATGTGGGGTGTTGTCCCCCCATAATTCGAGTAATTTTCTTGATGTGGCTTTATGATTGGCGGACATGGCGCTCTCCAGGCTTATAGATGGCAGGGTTGGCGAAAGAAGCAGAGCAAGCATAGTGTAAGAGAGAGTGAACATTTGAATCAGACGGAAAGAAGTCGGTCTCAAGGCAGAATATCCAGCGCCTGTGGTTTTTTTCGCCGGATGATTATCAGAGAAAACGGTTTAATGGGCTAAGTGGTTAGGATGTTGGAAAGTCTGTGATTGAATAAATGAGAAAGGGGCCTTGCAGCCCCTTCCAGGTTCAATTATCTAACTCTGAAATTGCGTCATCAGTTGCCTAATGTTAGCGATAGTTACTGAGACACTGGTTATATTCGCGAATATAGACCTTACCACCGATCGCTGGGTTGGCATTGGCCTTGTCTGCCGCGGCATTCATACAACCCTCAACCTGGTCTCGGGTCAGACCCTGAATTCCTGGGCGTCCTCTCTGAGCATGAGTTCCTGGGCGTGCTCCACGAATATACATGTCTCTCGGACGTTCATATTGACGTATTCTGGTGGGCGGTTGTACTTGGTAGAAATAACGGCCCTGCTCACTGAAGGCATAGAATGTATTACCACTTTGATAGTAAGTCTTACCAAGTATTTGCACCGGTGAAGCACCAGCGGGTAGTTGCGAGAGACGTTCTTGTGCAACCCCGTATCCAGCAATAGAGAACAGTAAAATTAATGAAAATAAATAGCGCATAACATTTTCTCCTTCTCCCAACTTGCGAACTAGTCTACTCAAACGCATGTGTTGTCCCAATGCGCTCTATTGGACGTTTCGGAAACTGTAGGCGTGGGCTTAATGCGATTAAGAGATAAAGGGCCAAACCTTCAATAGTAAAATTTTCTGATATTTTTCGTTTAGACTGATAGGGTTCTAATTTATCTTTCCCCTGTAGTAATCCGCGTGCTTCTCTTGCAGTGGCGCCGGTTAATTGTTTTTGGTGTAATTTTTTTAAAGGTTTCTCAGGGTGACTTTAAGGTGGCAATGTTGGCGGTGAAGAAGCTGGTTTAATTGCTGGTGAGATTGGTCTTCATAAATAGAGGGTGAGATGATTCTCGGTATTTGAGGCTTTCAGGCAGGCTTCTCTCAATCGTTGAGGCGTTAATTTATGAAGGCAGGATACAATACGAGGGTTGGCCGATTAGATTCTAGGCTATGAAATAATCCTGGAAGCTTGCTTGTCTGTGATCTTACAAGTAAGGGGATTTTTTTACATGTGATAATGAAAAGTTTATTCTTTTTTTGCGCAAAAAGGAGAATAATAACCCCCCTTTGGGCTTTTTGGAGTTTTTTTAACCTAGTGTGTCTCTCTACTCAAATTCGATCGCTTTATTGTTGATGAAGAGGGCGGTAGTAACTGGTGTGGCCTGCGCTACTGTTTGTAGAGACATGCACGCTTGCCTGCAGCAGTGAGCAAAATTCAGGAGCTTTTCTTCCGTTTCGTCACTTTCAATCATTAAATGAATCTCTACCTTATCCCCCTTGCCAAAAATATCCTCTGGTTTAATACCACCAAAGTTGAGGGTGGTGGAAAACTCGGTTTTCTGCTCTAGACTAATTTTGGTTAGGTTCATGTCTGCTAACTGGGCAAGCATTTCGACGTGAGACATCATACAAAGTGCGAGTCCTGCAGAAAAATACATAATTGGCGATGGGGCGCTACCCCTACCACCGACGGCAGTGCCCTCATCACTAATAAGCTCCCAAGTTCCACCATTGGGTACATTGGAGAATATGGTTGCTTTCTTGAGGTGGTGGCCTTGGGGCATAGGCTCCACATTGATGTGTGCGTGGAATTTTAATTGCTCTCCTTGTTTTACCTTGTCCAGGTGTGGCGGCGCAAAGGTTGCCTGTTCAGCCTCTCCATTGATTTTGCGCACGATCGTTGAAGACGACATCTCCCAATGAACTGACTCCATAGCGAAGCTCCTTTCCTAATATAGATTTTGTGACTGATTGGTCGAGAGGTGGAGTTCCCTCGATATCGTGTTGATTGTAGGCAGGGCAGAGGGAAGCTGAGAAGTTTTGGGAATAAAATCCTACTTTAGGAACCCCAATGGAGTTCTAGCGTTCTCGCTGAAGTGAGGGGCTCAATAAAGGTTTGGGAGCCTGACAATAGCAAGTGGTTATTTTGTGGTGAAAAAATGGAACCGCTTGTGGCGCGGCTGGGAGAGAGTGCTTGTTGTAGGTGGGTAGGATCAGATTAATGCTTAATTTACCAAGGGTAAATCAGTCATTTTTTGTAGTTTATTGATATGCCTTTGTGCATCTTCTTTGCGGTAAAAAGAGCCTGCATTGATACCCTCTGTGGAACTTGCATACTTAAAAACTAGAACCACCTGCCAATTGACATGAGTTTTCTTGCTGTCTTTAACGTGGTGTGGCGAAGAGACTATTTTTAACCCCTTAAAAATTGAAAGGGGCTTTTTTTCTATCCAGTTGTGCCAAAGAATTTGATTTCTGGATATATATTGCTTGCTCTCAATATCTATAAAGTGGTTTTTTTTAAAGGAAAAGGTCATCACGGCGAGGATAGACAGTAGGGTTGTTGCAATCCAAGAGAAAATAGAACCGTTATCCAAGGCAAAACTCAAGCTCACCAATAGCCAAATAAATACAAAACCACCCAGTATATAGGTTGTTACCTTATTGGACTGCAGTTCCATCTTGCTTTTTCCTTCCGGGACACCTGAGTTGGAGGACGTGCTAGTGATAGCCTCAAACCTAGGCGTTAATAATCTACGGGGGAATCCATCCCCATTGGGCTGTCTGCCGCAGGAGAATACTCGCACAAGCCGATATTGTCAGCTAATAGCGTGCATCTAGTAGAGAGGAGGTGTACTAAATACAGTGTTGCTTCAGAGGCATATTGCAGGCAAGAGGTAGGATAGGGCGTCAGGGAGGAAAGTTGCGAAAGGTAAGGGGCCTTGAGGCCCCTCAAATAAATAGTATTTAGCTATTTAGCTACTGTATTTCTGCACTTCAGCGGCTCACGTAATTGCTCCGCCATGCCCAGTAACAAGGACTCGGTGGTGACCCAGTCGATACATTTATCGGTGACGGAAACACCATATTCCATATCATCCAGATTGGAGCTTATCTTTTGGTTACCGGCTTTTAAATTGCTCTCTACCATGATTCCGATGATGGATTGATTGCCATCGAGAATCTGGTGGGTCACGTTATCCACCACTAGAGGTTGTAACTCGTGGTTTTTATTGGAGTTGGCGTGACTGCAGTCGACCATGATATTTGGGGTGATGCCGGCGTTGCGGAGTTCCTGTTCACACATGGCAACACTGACAGAGTCGTAATTGGGCTTGTCGTTACCGCCACGTAGCACCACATGGCCGTAAGGGTTGCCAGAGGTATGGATAATGGCGACCTGGCCACGTTTGTTGATGCCGAGGAAGCGGTGTGGATTGGCGACAGACTGTAGGGCATTAATAGCTACCTCCAGGCCGCCATCGGTACCATTTTTAAAGCCCACCGCAGATGAAAGGCCGCTGGCCATCTCGCGGTGCGTCTGGGACTCCGTAGTGCGCGCGCCAATGGCGGACCAGGAAATCAGGTCTTGCAGGTACTGGGGGGAAATGGGGTCCAGTGCCTCGGTGGCTGTGGGCAAGCCCAATTCTGCGATATCCAGCAGCAGCTTGCGGCCGATATGGAGCCCCTCCTCAATTTTGAAGGAGTCGTTTAAGTGTGGGTCGTTGATCAGGCCTTTCCAGCCCACGGTGGTGCGCGGCTTTTCAAAATAAACGCGCATTACGACCAACAAGGTGTCGGAGACTTTGTCCGCCACGGTTTTAAGGCGCTGGGCATAATCCATAGCTGCATCCACATCGTGAACGGAGCAGGGCCCGATTACCACCATTAGGCGGTGGTCTTTGCGATCGAGTATATCGCGCACGGCGGCGCGGCCTTTGGCAACACTCTCTTCGGCGGCATCGCTGCTGGGGAGTTCTGCCTTGAGTGTCTCCGGGCTGATCAGAACTTCCTGGGAGACAACATTTAAGTCGTCAAACTGCTGTGTGGTCATGGCGTTTACTGGTTACTCTATTCCTTGTTGCCGCGCTGCTGTTGCAGGCGGATAACTTATCCTACTGCGCTGGGGAGTATAGGGCGAGGGTTTCATTTGCAACCAAATAATCGCCCCTCTTTTGGGGTATTCATTTGCATTTATCCTAGGACAGTTTGGCAGTTCGACAGAAATTGGGGGGCTCTGTGTGGACAGTTTTGGCGTGGAGGTTGTGGCGGATGGGAACCCTACCGGCCTGCCTAGTTGGCGAACTTCAGCAAGTCTGACAAGCTCGTGTGCTCAAGGTAGATAAGCTGTCCAGGTTTGGACTGTGCAGCCCATCATCAAGCGTGGGGGGTAGCTAGGCCATATAGGCTGGAGAAGTGGAAGGCTGATCTGAGCGCGCGTAACCCTGTGGAGCTTGTGCTTGATACGACTTAGTGAGGGAACTGGTGGTGTGGATGAATCTTGCCGTGCTGGTACGGCCAACTAGATAAGTTGCCGTTGAAGCACACAAAGGCGCGGCCGGTTAAGTGCCACCGTGAGCTGCTCGGGTCAAGCCTCGCAGTGTAGTGGTCAACTTTTTTTGACCACCGAACCTTGAGTATTCCAATATTTTTCTTTCGCCACATTTGGTGGCAATCCATCATTCTTTTGGTGTTCCATCACTTGGCGCACTTGCGGCTTGCTGTTGGGGGCGATCTGCCTTGCGTGATATAGCTGGGGTGATCCCAGCAAGGGATACTCCTGGTTCACAGAATGTTTGCAAATCGTGGTTAGCCTATAGTTTGGAGCCCCTGTATAAGGGAGCCTCTATGTGCGGTGACTTGTTTGGATAGAGGGGGTCGCTAATGGTTGGTGGAGTTGTTTATGTAGCTCCTGCACCTACAAATAAAGTGGTATGAATTTGCATAAGTATACTTTTCCCGTAATAGATCTTATTTTAATGGACAGTCTACATAGATATTCTGAATACCCTTGGTGGGGGTGTTAGATGGCACACTTTCCATAATACAGCGAAGCTATTATAACCAGCTGATTTGCATGCAATTTTTCTTTAATTCTGATATGGTAATTGCTGTAACTATAATGGCAGCTGCTCAAATGTTGGTTATGGAAACCTTCAGCCCTTACTAACGTTTTCCTACAAATAAAAAAACACTTGGTCACTTGGCTTTGCCAGGGTCGGTGAGTAACTGGGCCGTAGAGTAGTTGCTTTTTAGAAAATGGCTAAATTTCTGAGATGATATGGAAGTTACAATAAAACCTGTCGATAAAAAAAATTGGAAAGATATTATTAAGTTGAAGGTTTCGGATAATCAGGCAGGCTTTGTGGCATCCAATATTTATTCACTTGCTGAGGCTGCGTACGGTGAGTCTAGTGTGCCTTTGGGTGTTTTTCACCATAACCAAGCTGTTGGTTTTATTATGTATGAGTCGCTGGATTATGAAGGGAAAGAAGGTGAATACAATATTTTTAGATTTATGGTGGATAAAGATCATCAAAACAAGGGGGTTGGTCGCTTAGCACTACAAAGGGTGGTCGCAGACATTTCTTCAATGCCAAACTGCAAGAGAATTACGATTTGCTACTTGCCGAACAATTCAGTCGCAAAATCCTTTTATCAGAGTGTTGGTTTTAGTGAGGTAGGTCTAGATGAGTCTGGTGAGATGATCGCTGAAATTAAAAATAAATAAATGTATGAAATTCCATGCGTGTAAAGGTGTCGCTTCCCCGCGCACAAGCGTTTGGTTGGTATGGCATACTGACGACCTCGATCAGAGTGATGTAAAAGACCTTTAGGGGTGTACGCAAATTGACAGCCATCACCAATGCACGACTTACCAAAGTCGGTTCTATCTGGAGATCTAAGTGCCAACCAACAATCTTGAGTGAATGAAGATCGTACAACCAACCCTGAAAATTCCAGATATACGTAAGATCAGTAGTCCAGGCTTGACTTTTAGTACGTGATGAGAAATCCCTATTCAGTAGGTTCTCTGCAGCCGGCAGTTGGTGTTTACGGTCTGTCGTCAGTGTAAATCGCTTCTTGCGCCTTACCGTCAAACCTGGTTTTTTTATTAGCCTGCGGACACGATAGCGCCCGACTGCAATACCTTCTTGGTGTGGAAGTTTCATTAACCGACGACTTACGGGGCTCTGTCGAGACTTTTCAAATAAGACCTTCAGGCGATGGCATCGTTGCCATTCTTGAGTATCAAGCGAGCCATTACTACGGCGGCACCAATGGTAATCGCTACTCATATTTACCTGCATTGCTCGGTAGAGCACCCTAGCTCGAAAGCGGCCTTGCTGTTTCTTGATAAAGTTATACTTTAATTCATTTATTTCGCAAAGAAAGTGCTGGCCATATTTAGGGTTTCTTTCTCCATACGCAGCTGCTTGACTTCATGCCGCAGCCGGTCTAATTAAGATTGCGCACCAGCACCAGCATTACGTCACTCTCTTGCTGCTTCCACTCTTTTATCTAACGTCGCAGGCTGTTAGCAGTGGTCCCTATAGCCTCTGCTGCCTTAGAAAACGAATATCCTTGCTCAGAGACCAGAGTTACGGCGTCTTGCTTAAATGCCAGATTGAGATGCCGACGTGTACCTTTTTCTGTCATACTGCACCAGGTACATTCTCTTTGGGTTGGGAGATGTTGAGGTGCGCCTTAAAAACTGATTAGCTAGCCAAAAACCGCCAATAAACATAATATAGGCTAAATCCTATCATTAGCATTAAGCAGGCATAGGTGTAAATTAAATACCATCCCTTTAAGTGATGCTCTTTTGGTACCCATTTTCCATTCATGACTAAAATATTTAGTAATGCAAAAATCGGCGCGCATACGAAGGATAGGGTGGTTACAAAGTCGATTAGGCTTTTAAGCTGATTGGAAAATGAGAAAATTATAAACCAGCTGATAGAGCTCAGGGTAATCAGGGTGGTTAAATAGGTTCTATTCCCTGAGCCCTTGCTGTGGCCTGAGATTTTCAGAGCGTTTCGCCAAACTTGAGGAAACCCATCGGATACCGCAAATGTTGTTGAAAGAAGTGCTATAAAACAAATAATGCTGACAATTAAATGGCTCCAAGCTCCTAAAGACTCAGTGTAAATGTTGATTAACTGCCCAGCAAAAATACCAGGGGACTGAGAAAGTTCGACATTCCCGCCAAACATTATCAATGCCCCTAGCCAAACAAAAACGACGGCTAATAGCAGACTGGTGAAATAACCGACCTTAAAGTCAAACACTAGAGATTTTATAGTGGATTTTTTTTCTCTTTGTTCTTTAATCTTACGTTCTGACCAAATTGAGTGCCAAACAGAGACTTCGATTGAAGTGGGCATCCAGCCGATTAAGGCAACTACAAATGCGACACTCATAGCGGGGGCTAAATCGGGTATCGAGTGCGCTTTAGTGGGAAGAAAACCGTATTTCGATATTGCGGCAATGAGTGTGATTAAACTGGCAGTAGCTAATATCAGTACCATCCACTTTAAACTCTCATTCAGCCACTTAAACTGGCCGGTTATCAATATTCCGCAAGTAATGAGGAGGATAACTGCGGACCACTCGGAGACGTTTAAGATATCGCCAAATAGGTTTACAGCCAGGGCTGCAGTGACAATCGTAACCGCAGCTTGAACAAAGAACATTGTAAGTAATGTGAGTGCTAGATAACTGTAAAAGCCCCAACGGCTATGCTTCCTATAGCCTTCTAGTAAGCTCTCGCCGGTTACGGCGGCATATTCTGGACCAATCTTAAAGAAGGGGTACTTGATTATATGTGCCAGAAAAATAAACCCAATCAAGGCGAAAGCGTATTCGGCTCCAGCACGAGTTGATTGTACGATGTGAGATACGCCAATGCTGCTGGCAGCCCAAATAATTCCTGGGCCCAGGTTTGAGAAAGTACGTCTAAGTGCATTCATTAAACTAGAATTGCTCGGAATGGTGTAGTTTGAAGTGGCTTTTCGCCATATTTATAAAGGTTTTAACTTTCAAGGAGAGCTCACATCGATGGGGATAGAGGGCAAAAACGGTGAGTGGTTTTATTGTAAATTCAGGTAGGATCTCAAATAATTGCCCAGATTCGACATAAGATTTCACTGAGTAATAGGGTGCTTGGATAATCCCTTGTCCTTCAGCGGCGGCCTCATTTAAAATTCTTCCATTGTTGGATTGCCACACCCAGGGCAATTTAATTTTTTTAATTTCATTTTTATCTCGAAATAACCAATGATCACCTCGAACGCTATGGCTAAAGAAAAGCAATTGATGCTTTTTTAGTGACTCCATATTTTCTGGGAGTCCATTTTTGTTAATGTAAGAGTCGCTGGCCCAGAGTGCTAATTTTGTCTTTGCGATAGACTGAACGATGTAGCTTGAGTCAGGCAGTTCCGGCGCGATTCTAAAGACAAGATCGATTTTTTTGTCTAGTAAGTCGATAGGTTCATTGCTGAGATGAAAGTCCAGGAATACTTGCGGATAAAACTCTCTATAAGTTGCGATTAGACTTGAAAAATATTGGCTGCCTAATTCAATGCTGGTCGATATGGATAGTCGACCTTTGGGCTCTTGATTATATTCCGACATCGCCTGATTGGCAGCGTCAAGTTTTTTCAATAATGGTGAAACCTGTCTATAGTAGTTTTCGCCGGCTTCGGTTACCGATACCTTGCGTGTATTGCGCATCACCAACAGGCAACCCAGCTCTTCTTCTAATTGTTTAATGTACTTGCCAACCATCGCTGCAGAAATTCCGAGTTCGCGAGCAGCAGCTGTGAAGTTCTGCTTTTCACAAACTAGGCAGTATGCTTCAAGCGCATGTAATTTGTTCATTGGCCTCTCTCACCGCCAGCCCGAATCTCATGGTGAACTACACACGAGTATACCGGCAAGCATAATAAACTTATAGTTTATACACTATAAACCCCCGTGGCGTTTAAAGTACGTCTGATATGGCTCAAAATGACATGATTAAGTGATATGTGTAGAAATTCCTTTTAGATGAGTCCATGAATATCAAACGAATAATTATTCTTGTAGTTTTGTTTCTTGCTTCTAACAGCCACGTATTTGCGATGGAGGATAAAATAGAGAAAATCCTACTCATTAATGCCAATATAGTGGATGTTAAATCTCTGAAAGTGGTTAAAAAGCAGTCGATTCTTATCGAGGGGGACAAAATCAAAAGAATCACTTCTACGGGAAGGCTTTCCAAAGTGAAAGGTGCAAGCGTTGTGGACCTGAAAGGAGATTTTGTTATTCCGGGTTTAATTGATGCTCATGTTCACCATGCTACTGACCCAGATGGCTGGGATAAACTGTCAATAACGACAGAGCGGCTTCGATACTTGCTTCGTGGCGGTGTCACTTCTGTAAGAGATATGGGGGGGGATGCGCGTGCGCTGGCCTTTTTGAAGCGTCAAGCCGAGGTCGATTCCATAGCATCGCCTGATATCTACTTTTCAATCATAATCGGTGGAGAAACTTTTTTTTCCGACCCGAGAACCATAGCATCGGCCAAAGGGCGTAAACCTGGGCACACCGCCTGGATGAGAGCGGTAGGTGAAAATGCAGATATGGACTCAATCATGCTCCAAGCCAAAGGCGCTGGTGCAACAGGTATCAAGATATACGCAGATGTTGAAGCTGAGTCGCTGCCATTGCTTGCAAGCGCGGCTAAAAAACATGGCCTAAAGGCCTGGTCGCATGCTTATATTGGCCCTTCTAAACCTTTGCAAACGGTTAATGCTGGCGTTGAGACTATTTCACATGCCTCTGATATACCTGCACAATTAGTTGATAACTTTAAAGAATGGCGAAGAGAAAATGCTGGGCTTGAGCGATTTAATCGGGAGGACATACTAAAAAGTGAAAGCTACGCAGAACTTTTTAGCGCCATGAGGGAAAACGAAACAATTTTAGATGCGACACTCTCTGTATTTGAAGAAAGAAAGGACTTAAACGAAAAGTACAGATTACTTCATCAGCTTAGCACTAATATGACGCAACTTGCCTATCAGAGCGGTATTACTATTGCGGCGGGGACTGATGCTTTCAGTGATCTTGAAAAAGATACAACACCTATGATTCACCATGAGTTGAAGTTACTTGTGGATAAGGTTGGTATGACGCCCCTCGAGGCAATTCAGGCAGCGACTTTAAACGCCGCAAAAGTGATTGGGATCGAAGATTCTACCGGTAGTGTCGATGTAGGAAAGAAAGCAAATTTGGTTGTGCTATCAGGGGATCCTGAGAAAAATATTGAAAATAGTACGTCTATTTCCCAAGTTATAAAGAATGGCCGATTTATTTTTATTGGTGATGACCCACAATTACCTTTTTCTTCTTCACGTGAACTGAATGGGACTGTTTGGTTGTCTGGCCAGATTGGTAATTATCCTTCAACTTTAACATTGGCTGGTGAAAGTTTGGAGTCTCAGATGCATCAAGCAATGAAAAATATTGGTCAGGTTCTTCAGGGTGAAAATCTAAGTTTTGAAGATGTCGTTAAATGTACTTTAATGCTTGCCAATATTGATGATTGGTCGGGGGCTAACAAGGTCTATGTTCAATACTTTGATGGCAAGATGCCTGCTAGAAGTGCTTTTGCGTCAAGTGGGTTGGCGTTAGATGCCAAAGTAGAGGTGGAGTGTATAGCTTCGCGAAGTGCCAATTAACTCCGGGGTATTTTATGAGTGATATAAAAAGAAGAACATTAATTAAATTTCTTTTTTCTGGTGGCCTGGGTTCTTATCTGGCTGTTAACTCGGGGATATTAAACGCTTTCTCTAGAGTAGATGAGGGCAGGTCGGCTTGGCATAGATACGATTCATCGATTGTTATTGATGGGCTCGGTGGGGCATTTTCTCTCAAGGATCCGCTGACACCGGATTCCCTAGATATATTCAAAAGATCTGGGATTAGTGCTTTGAATATGACAGTTCCTTATCCGGGCGATAACTATGTTGAAACTTTGAAGAAAGTTGAAAAAACCAAGTCGATTATTGAACAGAACTCAACGCACTTATGCTTGATTCAATCCGCATCAGATATTCTAGAAGCCAAACAAGAAAATAAACTTGGCATCATAATGGGGTTTCAATCAACTGAAATGTTTGACGAGTCACTTTCGGGTATATCTGAGTTCTCGAAGATGGGCGTAAGGGTAATGCAGGTTTCTTATAATGGTCCCTCAATTCTAGGTAGCGGCGGGCTCGTAAAGAAAGACTTTGGAATTACTTCGCTTGGTAAGAAAGCAATCGAGATAATGGAGTCAGAGAAAGTGCTGGTTGACCTTTCACATTCAGGAAAGAGGACTGTTGCAAGCGCTATCAAGCAGGCGAGAAGGCCAATAGTTATCTCTCATACAGGTTGCAATGCAGTTTACGAGCACCCACGTAATAATGATGATGCAGAATTAAGAGCTGTCGCTGAAGCTGGTGGTTTGGTAGGTATTTATTTGATGCCATTTTTAGAAGGCGGTGACCACGAAATCAAAGCTGATATGGTAATCAAACATATACTTCACGCCTATAAAGTGTGTGGTGAAGACCATATTGCTATAGGCAGCGATCAAGGTGTCGTACCAGTTAATGATGGACCTGAGTATCGCGAAAGCATTAGTAAGGAGGTTGAGCGTCGTATTGCTGCAGGAATTTCGGCGCCTGGCGAAACACCACATCGCCCACCATTTATTCCCGAGTTGAATTCAGAAAGGCGAATGGAGCTTGTTGCTTATAAATTAAATCAGAAAGGGCTTTCTGACCGGGTGGTGGAGAAAGTAATTGGCAACAATTGGTTGCGTGTTTTTTCTGTCGTATGGAATTAAAAAGAGGTAATTTTACATGTCTAACTGTTTTGGATTAGGTACTGTATTAAATCGACTGCTTATATACGTTACGTTTACGTTTTCACCGGTACTTATTGCAGAAGAGCTTAGTACCTATTCCAAATTTCCAAACGGCTCTAAGACTGAAGTGATCCCTTTCCCGATGGAGTTTGCTTCAGATATTACTTTAAATGGCATTGAGGAGCTTGTTTTTTTGTCGGGTATGTATAACCCAGAAAAAGAAAATTTTTTTAGTTACGCTTTTTCGTGGACTCATCAACCGGAGAAGAACCAAATTTTTAGTCGGTCCGAAATTAAAAAATTTATCGCAGCTTACTATAGTGGATTGTACAAGGTCGTCAGTGGCGACAACGAGATTGATCTGGCAGTCACCGTTGATCAAGTGGGTGAAAAATGTACAGGTCAGATAGTCTGAATTGAACCATTTATGACCAAAAAGGATCAGACGCTCAACTATAAAGGGTATCAAATCCGCTGTGAAAAGATTAACGAGTTACGCTGGTACTTCTTTGTCTCGCCACAACATTTTTCTCATCCCGTATGGAAGGAGCTTCGGTCGATAAAAACTTCTGACTGTTAGCGATAGGACCTCAACCTGCTTTATTATACGGTACTTCTCGACTGCTGAAAGTTGCACGGACTAAAAGTATTCCCATTAAGCTGGCAAGCGCCAGCCCACATTGAATGATTCTATGCAGGCTTTAGAATGCGTTAGAAGCATTGGATACTCCGTTAGGAATGGTTAAGTATTTATATATCTTTTGGTGTGTATATCCACAATATATACATTACTATTCTTTTGCTAATAGCAGTAGCGTTTATACGCATTAATTTGTAGCCATCCAGAATGATTCTATTATCATTTGGTCCAGGCTAATAACTGGATGAGCACCCTTTTTCTTAAGTTTTAATTTAAACTAAGGAACCTCTGAATAATTCCGAGCTGATTTGGTAGTATTCAGTTATCCGTCAAGACTACGATAGATCATGCACCAAGTCACCTTTGCCGAAGCAGAATACAATCTGAAGCGCCGTAAA